>NZ_JAQBOW010000014.1 GCF_028287845.1 Mucilaginibacter sp. | reverse complement strand
TCACTGTCAACGGTGATGGAGCGAATATTAACCTTATAATCGTTTGATATTACGGTAGTAAGCTTATTAATTAAACCTACATCGTCAATGCCAGTGATACGCAAGCCAGTTAAAAATGCCAATTCCTGCTGATTGGTCCAGCGGGCTTTTACAATACGGTAGCCATAATTAGCCATCAGTTTGGCAGCGTTAGGGCAGTTGGTACGATGTATTTTTATACCATCGCTAACTGTAACAAAGCCAAATACATCATCACCGGGGATAGGGTTACAGCAATTGGCCAGCTTGTAGTCAATTTTTTGCATATCCTCGCCAATAAGCAGCATATCACTGTCTTTGGCTTTAATATTTCTTAACAGGCCTTGCAGCTGCTCATTTTCTATTCTGTCCTGCGGCTTGTTTTCAACTACTTTTTCAGATAACTGGTATTCCTTCAAATCCTTCATATCAATAAGCCCTTTGGCTATATTGAAAAACAGATCCTGGGTAGAGCCCAGCTTAAAATAATAGCTTAGTTTATGTATATTTTCAGAGTTGTAAGTAATTTTTAATGACTTTAGCTTACGTTCAAGTATCTCTTTCCCATCTTCGGCAACTTTGCGTTTCTCTTCTTTTAAAGCCGATTTAATTTTGGCTTTAGCCTTAGCGGTAACTACAAAGTTCAGCCAATCTTCTTTAGGTATTTGTTTGCTTGATGTAATTATTTCTACCTGGTCGCCATTTTGCAGTTTGTAACTAAGCGGAACCAGCTTATGATTAACCTTGGCCCCAATACAGCTTGCGCCAACGTCGGTATGTATCTCAAAAGCAAAATCAAGCGCGGTAGCGTTTAGTGGTAATTGTATAAGTGCGCCTTTAGGTGTAAAAATAAATATCTCGTCAGAGAATAAATTCATCTTAAAATCATCCAGAAATTCCAACGCGTTCGAATCTGGATTTTTCAGCATATCCCTCACCTTTTGCACCCATTGGTCAAGCCCACTATCGGTAGACGACTCTTTGTATTTCCAGTGTGCCGCAAAACCTTTTTCGGCAATTTCATTCATGCGTTTGGTGCGTATCTGTACCTCAACCCATTGCCCGCGCGGCCCCATTACCGTGGTATGTAATGATTCATATCCATTTGCCTTTGGCGACGATATCCAATCGCGCAGCCTATCCGGATTTGGCCTGTACAGATCGGTAACAATTGAATATGCCTTCCAACAATCAGCCTTCTCGTTTTCGGGGGTACTGTCTAAAATTACCCTGATGGCAAAAAGATCATAAACCTCCTCAAACGGAATAGCCTTTTTCTTCATCTTATTCCAGATGGAATGGATAGATTTTGGCCTGCCAAACAAATCGGCATCCAGGCCCTGTCCATGCAAAACTCTTTTTACCGGTTCAATAAAGTCCCTGATAAATTTTTCGCGTTCGGCCTTTTTCTCGTTGAGCTTATTTTTAATGAACTGATAGGTTTCTCTTTCCATGTATTTCATAGAAAGATCTTCCAGTTCAGATTTTATGGCATATAATCCCAGGCGGTGGGCTAATGGGGCGTATAGATATACGGTTTCTGATGATAGTTTAAGCTGCTTATCGCGCGGCATAAACTCCATTGTACGCATGTTGTGTAAACGATCGGCCAGCTTTATCAATATTACCCTAACATCATCAGCCAGAGTAAGCAGCATTTTCCTGAAGTTTTCGGCCTGTAATGAACTATTAGTATCAAATACGCCCGATATTTTGGTAAGCCCGTCAATAATCTTAGCTACTTTCTTACCAAACTCCTGCTCAATATCATCTAATGTTACGTCAGTATCTTCTACAACATCATGAAGTAAAGCGCAAACTATAGAGGTGGTACCCAGCCCAATTTCTTCGGCAGCTATTTGTGCAACAGCAATGGGATGATAAATATAAGGCTCGCCAGATTTACGGCGCATATCTTTATGGCTATCTAAAGCCATATCAAATGCTTTACGGATCATGCGTTTATCGCCTTTTTGCAGGGTAGATTTACTTGCACGCAATAAAGCCCGATATCTTTTTAATATCTCCGTCTTCTCTACTTCCAGGTCAATAACTAATTCTTTCATATCCAGGCAGTCTCCGTATTATTATCATAACTTGCAATAAACAATTAAATTGCAGGTTATTATAAATACAAAAAAAATGCATTATTTTTGCAATAAGTAAAATTATGAAATTATTTGGGTTTCTCTTACTGTGTTGTTGCTTAATGGGTGCGTTAAAGGCCCAGGCACAAACCCCTACATTCCCAAAAACAGGCAAAAATGATACCATTAAAACATATGTTACTGTTTTAGACGGAGAAATGGTACCCTGGATTGTTACCGAAGATGTTAACATAGTTGATAGCCGTATATTTAAGAGCGAAGCCGATAGAAAAGCCTTTAACTTATTGAGATACAATGTAACCAAGGTTATACCATACGCGCACTTTGCAGGTAGCAGATACCGTCAATTACAACGCGATTTGGCTTTAACGGGCGATAAAGAGAAACAAAAGGTTTTGATCAAAGCCTGCGAAAGTCAGATAAAAGACATGTTTAAGAAGGAAATTCAAAACCTGACAATTAGTCAGGGTGAAATACTTATTAAACTGATAAACCGCGAAACTGACAACACCACCTACAGTATGGTTAAAGAATTAAAGGGTGGTTTTAATGCATTCTTACTACAATCGGCGGCACGTATATTTGGTCATAATTTAAAAGAAACCTATGACCGTGACGAACAGCGTGATATTGAACAAATACTACAACAGGCCGGATACGATTCTTACAGGAACTAATAATGAGTAGTAATAATATCTACCAGTTTAATGCCTTGAAAATACCAGGGCAGGAACTTAGTTTATCTCAATATAAAAACAAAGTACTTCTAATAGTAAATACCGCCTCTGAATGTGGGTTTACGCCCCAGTTTAAAGATATGGTAGCTTTGAAAAATGAATTTTCGGGGCAGGATTTTGAAATACTTAGTTTTCCATCGAATGATTTTGGCGGGCAGGAACCATTGGAAGGAGAGGAGATAATTGAGTTTTGCAAAAACTACGGCGCCAACTTTCCAATATTTGAAAAGATAAGGGTTAGGGGGCCATATGCCGACCCTTTATATAAATTTTTTGCTGATAAAAAGCAAAATGGCGTGGTTAGCTCTGTACCAAGATGGAACTTTCATAAATTCCTGATCAACCGATCAGGTGAGGTTGTAGCCTTTTATTATCCGTTTACCAATCCTACCTCTTCAAAAATTAAAAAAAAGATCACGAAATTATTAGCCGCTGATCATTAATTACAATGTTTAAATATGCTTAAGTTAGATATATTAGTTTTATCTGTTCATCCGGACGATGCCGAACTTGGATGCGCAGGCACCATTTTGAAACACATTGCTTTTGGAAAAAAAGTTGGAATTGTTGACCTTACCCGCGGCGAGTTAGGTACGCGCGGCTCTGCAGAGATACGAGACCGGGAAGCGGCCGCGGCCGGCAAAATTTTAGGATTGTCTGTAAGAGAGAATTTAGCTATTCCGGATGGTTTTTTTGAAAATACAAAAGAATACCAACTAAAGGTTGTCGAAGCCATCCGTAAATATCAGCCCGAAATAATAATAACCAATGCCTGTTATGACAGGCACCCCGACCATGGCCGTGCAAATCAATTGGTTGATACGGCTGCATTTTTGTCGGGCCTGCTAAAAAT
>NZ_JAQBOW010000013.1 GCF_028287845.1 Mucilaginibacter sp. | reverse complement strand
TTCACCTAACCTGATCTAAAAAAATGAAAAACCTATTTATTGGATGTGTTATGCTGGCTGCAGCATTAGCCATTACATCATGCAACCGCAACGGAAGAACAACCGCAAAAAGAACCGTTATTGAGGGAAAAATAGCCAATCCACAACTTTATCCAAAGTTAAAAGAGTTGAGTTTAGAAGTTATGGATTTTGGCGGAAAACCCACCACCTATAAAGGCATTATCAATAAAGACGGAACGTTTAAAATTTACTTTGATCAATACATAGCGCAGGATGTAAAGATAACCCCACTTATACCGTCTTTTATTGCCCATCCGGGTGATAACATTCATATCGATTTTCAATCGGTGAATGATATTACATTTTCTGGCGATGCTGAAAAAACCAATACCGACATGTATCATTATATCAGCGAGAATTATTCAGTTTTTGATAGAGATGATAATGAAAGCCTGTATTTCAGGTCGTTAGATACCGCAAACTATAGAGCTGTGTGTGAAAACATGAGGGTGGCAATGTTAAAAAAACGCGCAGAATTCATTGATCAATACCAGCCTAATGATGAAGTGAAAAAATGGACCAAAAACTATGTGAATATCCGTTATTATGGGATGCTTATAAATTTCTATGATGTCTATCATTACATGAAAATCATGAAGAATCCCGGTGAGGCTCCTGCAAAACTAAAAGAACACCCAATTCTGGATGATGATTTAAATGATATTTATAATGCCTCTTTATTTAATACAGACAGCTACCAGTTAATCAGCCTGTTGTCGCGCAATTTTAAAGGCATTACGCCTGCTAAAGATGTATTTATTAACAAATCTTACAAAAACCCGCTTATACAGCAAATGCTTACGGCTTATCCGTTTTATATGACATTAAATGTAAATAATGCCGAGTATTTTGATAAATACAGAAATAAATTTGACTCAGACATACAGGCCGCATTTATTAAACAACCCCTGCTAAAATATTATGCTACAGTTAAAAAGAATTTAGCAAACCCAAAAATTGCTTCTGATGCGATATTAAAAAACGCCTATGGCACATCCGGAGCAAACATCCTGGATTCTATAAAGGCCCAAAACAAGGGAAAGGTAATTTATATAGATTTTTGGGCAACCTGGTGCGGGCCATGCAAAGCCGAACTTCCTTATTCTGAAAAACTGATGGAAAAGTATAAAGGAAAAGAGGTAGCATTTGTATTTGTTTGCATTGATTCGCCAAAGGATACCTGGAAACTGAATTTGGCCGACCTTAAGCTAACAGGCAGTCAGTATTTTTGTGATCGGAAACAAAGCGGAAGCCTTAGGCAGGGCTTTAACATAGCGGGCATCCCATATTATATGATGATAAATAAAAACGGCGATATCACCGAAAATGGAAATGGCCTACGCCCGCACGACCCACTAACTGAACATAAAATAGATAAGCTGTTAAACTAACCTTTGCACTTTTAGAAACGCCTTAAAGCGATGGATTTTAAAACCCCATCGCTATTTTTTTGAAAATAAATTTGCGTAACCGAATGGTTACTTATATATTTGTAACCGAACGGTTACTTATTTAAAACAAATAATGAGAAGAGACGTATTTCAGGCCATTGCCGACCCAACCCGCAGAGAAATTATAGGGATGCTGGCACACCAGTCGCTAAACCTGAATAGTGTGGCAGACGAGTTTAATATCAGCCGGCCCGCCATATCCAAACATATAAAGATATTGACCGAATGCGGCCTGGTTACTATTACACAACAGGGCCGCGAACGTTATTGCCATGCCGACTTTGGGAAATTAAAACAGGTAGCCGACTGGACAGCCAAATACCAAAAATTCTGGACCGAAAAACTGGATGCGTTAGGCGCTTTTTTGGAAAAAGAACAACAGCAAACTAAAAAGAAATAATCATTATTAACTCAAATTACTATGGACACAGAACAAATTGTAATTGAACGCACCTATAATGTATCAGTAGATACCGTATGGCGGGCACTAACTGACATTGCTCAAATAAATGAGTGGTTTTTTAAACTGGAAGATTTTAAACCCGAAGTGGGCTTTTCCTTTAGCTTTTCAGGCAATGACGGGGGAACCGTGGTTGTGCATGAATGTGTGGTCAAAGAGGTAATCGCCGGCAAAAAACTGGCCTATTCGTTTATATATTCCGGTTATCCCGGCGATTCACTGGTAACTTACGAGCTTTTTGCAGAAGGAGAAGGAACCAAACTGGTGTTAACCCATAGCAATTTAGAAAACATGCTTAATGGAAGCCCAATGTTTGCGCGCGAAAAATTTGTTGGTGGTTGGACCTATCTTACCGGTAAGCTCAAAAATTTCCTGGAAAAAGAGTAAATTTACTATTACCGTAAAACATATGTTATGAACGCAGAACCATTTGTAATCGAACAAACCTATAATGCCCCCGTTAACGCGGTCTGGAGCGCGTTGACCGATAAAAATAAAATGAAGGAGTGGTACTTTGACGTTGATGACTTTAAACCGGAAGTAGGGTTTACCTTCTATTTTACCGGCGAGGATAAAGGCGTGAAGTTTGTGCATGAGTGTGTAGTAAAAGAAGTTATTACCGGCAAAAAGTTGGCTTATAGTTGGCGATATCTTGATTTTCAGGGCAATTCGCTGGTAACTTTTGAGCTTTTTGCAGAAGGCGGGCAAACCCGGCTTAAACTAACACATACGGGCTTAGAAAGCTTCCCGGCCGATAACACTTCATTTGCAAAAGAAAGCTTTGCCCGTGGATGGACCTATATTACTGGCACCAGCTTAAAGAATTATTTGGAGAAGTAATTACAATAAACATCCATGCATTTCGACCATAAGGAGAAGTCTTCCTCGTCGAAATGACATTTTTAGTTATCTTCATTGAGTAATAGCGTAATAAAAAAACGCAGTGGCTTGTCCAATTTTTAAATACCGGATCGTCATTAGTTTTTAAATCATTAAAACTCAACTAAAATGAACGAATTCTTATTGATTTTCAGGCGTGAAGCCGCTTTCGACACTCAATTAACTCCAGAGCAGTTGCAAGAAATTTCAAAACCATGGCAAGATTGGATGGGCGGTTTAGCCGCTCAGAACAAACTGGCTAATCCAGGTAGCCGCTTAAACAGCGATGGCAAGGTAGTAAAACCAAATAACGTAGTCACCAACGGTGCTTATGTGGAAGTTAAAGAGTTAATTGGCGGATACATTGTTATTAAAGCTGCCTCATTAGATGAAGCTGCGGAAATATCAAAAGGCTGCCCGATACTAACTGTTGGCGGCAATGTAGAAGTAAGACAGCTTATACCTATGTAGTAAAATTAAGCCCCTCATTAATGTGAGGGGCTTTTGTTTTTATGAAGGAAGAACTACTTTTATCTAATTTGTTCCGCACAGAGTATCGTAAACTTACAGCTGTGCTGGCAAGGCTGTTTGGTTTTGAGCATATCCAAATAGCCGAGGATATTGTAAGCGATACGTTCCTGTTGGCATCTGACACATGGGGGCAAAACAAGCTACCCGAAAACCCAACCGCATGGCTTTATACTGTAGCTAAAAATAAAGCTAAGGACCATTTAAAACGCAATGCAATTTTCACAAAAAAAATTACTGCAAACCTCAAAGCCGAAAATTCTACAGCAGAAGAAATTGAGATAGACCTATCCGAAAAAAATATAAATGACAGCCAGCTCCAAATGATGTTTGCTATCTGTCAGCCAATCATTCCGGCTGAAGCGCAAATAGGTTTGGCACTGCGCATTCTTTGCGGTTTTAGTATTGACGAAATTGCCGATGCCTTTTTAACCAATAAAGAAACTATTAACAAGCGCCTGTTTCGCGCAAAAGAAAAATTGCGGGGAAATAATGTACAAATTGAATTCCCCGGCGCCGATCAAATAAATCAACGGTTAGAAACAGTACTGCTTACTTTATACCTTTTATTTAACGAAGGCTATTACTCCATCAGCGGCAATACTAACCTGCGCAAAGATCTTTGCCTGGAGGCCATGCGCCTAACTTATTTGTTGATAGAAAATAAACCAACCGATCTGCCAGCCGTAAATGCTTTGTCGTCACTTATGTGTTTTCACGCCTCGCGATTTGAAGCCAGGATAGATAAAAACGGCGAAATGATTATCTATGATGAGCAAGACAGCAGCTTGTGGAACGAGGAATTGATATCAAGGGGGAAAAATTATTTGATAAAGGCGGCTCATGGCGACCAGTTAACACGCTATCACCTGGAAGCCGCTATTGCCTATTGGCACACTATTAAGGAAGATACGCCCGAAAAGTGGGAAAATGTTTTACAGCTCTATAATAAATTGCTCATGCTGGAATATTCGCCTATGGCAGCTCTAAATCGAACTTATGCTCTGGCCAAAGCCGATGGTAAAGAAAAAGCCATAATTGAAGCCGAGAAATTAATACAGTTAACCGATAGTCATTTATATCATTCTTTGCTGGGATGGTTATATACTGCTATTGATAATGAAAAGGCTTTAGCGCATTTACAGGCTGCTTTAAAGCTGGCTAAAAGCAAAGGTGAAAAGAATAGGATTGTTAAGAATATAAAAGCGCTGAATTAACCTATTTGCTATTTATTCCCCTTCAGGGGAGTAGTAGGGGTAAACAAGTAGAGCTCCTGATGGGCAGGAGCTCTAACTAACCAATTATAAACCAATTATATGAAGAGACGTGCTATTTTGAAACATTCATCAAAACAACACATTACGTTAATTCATTTTATTGAATAACAATATACAAACGCCGTGCCGAATTAATAATTGTACCTTATTGTACTATTAACACTATTTAACATATTTGTTACAAGCCACAGGCTTTATATATTAAAGTATTAAACTGTATGCAAAGCATTGCCTGTATAGTACAATACAATAATTACTATACCTGCCAAAATGCGGTAAAAACCAAATAGCCTAAAGCCTTTTTGCTCTAAAAAAGTGATAAATGATTTTATGGCCAATAGCGCTACAATAAAAGCGATAACGCTGCCTATTAGTAAGAATTTTATATCCTGGTGCAGATCGGCTGCTGCTATATTGCCATGCTTATAAAAATCATAAAGGTCTTTAAGCGTTGCGCCAAACATGGTGGGCACTGCCAAAAAGAAAGAGAACTCGGCAGCAGCCTTGCGGCTTAGCTTTTGCGACATACCCCCTACTATTGAAGCAGCCGAACGTGACACACCCGGTATCATGGCCAGGCATTGAAAGAAACCTATTTTAAGCGCCATAACATGGTTTATCTCCTTTTCGTCATCAATTGTAGGTTTGTTAAACCATTCATCAACAAACAGCAAAATAACACCACCCACTACAAAAGCTACCGCTACCACTAGCGGACTTTCTAAAAGAATATCTATCTTTTTCTTTAACAACAAACCAAATATCACCGCAGGTATAACGCCAATAACCAATTTCACGTAGAAATCAATAGAGCGAAAAAAACGTTTAAAGTAAAGCACGACTACCGCAAGGATAGCACCTAACTGAATAACGATCTCGAATAGTTTAACAAATTCGTCCTTGCTTATGCCCATCAATGAGCTGGCAATAACCATGTGGCCGGTTGACGATACCGGTAAAAACTCTGTCAATCCTTCAATAATTGCCAGTATAATAACGTGAATAATATTCATGGAGGTGAGGATAGATTTAAAGATTGGAACAAACATGTACTGTATGTAGCGCTACATCTGCTACAATACAAAATTATTTTGCTTCCGGCTTTTTAAGGATAGCGTAAAAACCAATTCCAAATCCGCCTAAAACCACTATAGGTGCTATAACAATTTTAGTGGTGCTGTAAATATCAGTAGTGCCGGCCATAAGCACAAAGCCAAATGCCACTACTGCAATACTGATGATGAACCAGGTATAATTGCTTTTTTCGAATACAAATTTTACAGGAGTAGTTCCCTGTGGTTTAGCGGCTGTTTTTGCCGCTGGTTGTGTGGTCTTTGCCATCTATTTTAATTATTGAATGAGTGATTGACTGGTGAATGAAGGCCCTTTTACCTGTAAAGGTCGTATATTTTTAAACGTAAAAATTTATTTACCGCAAGATAGGTACTAAAGGCCGAAATAAATATACCAATACCAAGTACGCATAAAAATACGATCCCAAATTCTGCATTGTTTTGCAGGATAACCAGATCGGGTACTTCTAAATTAGCCAGGTATAAGGTACCAACCAAAATTATAACAGCTATTAGCCCGCCTAATAAACCGTGCCACATGCCATATAGCAAAAATGGCTTGCGAATAAATGCTTTTGTAGCACCCACCAGCTGCATTGATTTAATTAAGAACCGTTGCGAGTAAATAGCCAGCCTGATGGTATTGTTGATAAGTGCTACAGATACCACCACAAATATGCCTGTAAAAGCCAATATTACTAAAGTGATAGAAGTTAAATTCTGATTCATTTGGTCCACCAGCGATTGCTGATATTTAACCTCTTTTACCAGTGGGTTTTTTAACAATTGATCTTTAAGTTTTGAAATATCTGTATTGTTGGCAAAATCAGCTTTCAGGTAAACGTCTAATGATTGTGATAATGGATTGTATCCCAAAAATTTCACAAAATCTTCGCCCAGGTCCTTTTGCAGGTTACGGGCGGCCAGTTCTTTACTTACGTAAATAGCCTGTTTAACCATAGGGTTGGTTTCCAATTGATTTTGTAACTGACGCACATCAGCTTCGTGAGCAGCATCGTCAACAAAAATATTTAGTACAATATTTTCCTTTACATAGCGCGAAAGATTATTAGCATGTACTAATATAAGGCCCAGCAAACCTATCATTAACAAAACCATAGCTATACCAAACACAGTAGATATATATATCGTCTTTGTTTTATGTGCCGATTCGCTTGCTTCAAATTCTTCCATAGCTTACTATTAGTTTATGCGAAATTAAGAAACCATTACTAAAGGTAAAAGTTTATATTTTATTAATTGACTTTTAAGTTTCGTTTAACAGAATTTAACTAACATTCATAAGATTAAAGGGGTAATAAGATTTTCAAACGATAAACAAATTTTTTAGTCAACTGTTATTATAACATGACAAAGCCAGCAAACTCAACAAACAAACCATCACCGGCAGATACGCCTACCCACAGGCCAAATGATAACGGCGGCAAAAGCAAGGTGCGAAACTCTGACAAACAGTATGATGCTGATGTGCCTCATGGCGGCGATATCGCTAAAAAACATGAGCGGGAAGAGCAGCCGGTTAATCCGGTTAAATAGTCATTGGTCAATAGTCATTAGTTAAAATTCACTAATAACTATTGACCAATGACATAGTGACCAATGACTACCGCGCTATCCCGGTAGAATTAAACTGCAGATCGTACAACTTACGATAATAGCCATCATCAATGCGCAGCAACTCCTGGTGGGTGCCAATCTCTTTTATTTCGCCGTGATCGAGTACAATTATTTTATCGGCATTTTGTATCGTAGATAAGCGGTGGGCAATAACGATGGCCGTACGACCCTGCATTAGCTTATTAATGGCATTTTGTATCAATATTTCTGTTTCGGTATCAACTGATGATGTGGCCTCATCCAGCACCAAAATAGCCGGATCATAAACCAGCGCGCGGATAAATGAAATGAGTTGGGCCTGCCCTGCCGATAGGGTTGCGCCACGTTCCATTACGTTATAATCATAACCGCCCGGTAAACGTTCAATAAATTCATGCGCGCCTACATCTTTGGCTGCGGCAATGATTTGTTCGCGGGTTATCAGCTCATTATTAAGGCTTATATTGTTGGCAATGGTATCTGTAAACAAAAACACATCCTGTATTACCGTAGCAATTTGCGATCGCAGGTAATCAACATCATATTCCCTTATATCATTTCCATCAACACTAACCCTGCCTTTGCCAATTTCATAAAAGCGGTTCAGAATATTTATTGTTGATGATTTGCCCGCGCCTGTGGCTCCTACCAGCGCTAATGTTTCGCCCGGTTTTACGTGAAAGTTAATATCTCTTAAAACCCAGTTCTCATCATTATAAGCAAACCAAACATGTTTAAACTCAAGCTCGCCTGCTAAACGGCTTGGTTTTAATTTGCCGGTGTTTACGGCTATCTCATCAGTATCTAAAACCTTAAATATCCTATCGGCGCCTACCATGCCCATTTGCAACGTATTAAATTTATCGGCCAATTGACGTATAGGGCGGAAGAGTAAGTTTAATAGCACAATAAATGCTAATATAACCCCTGGTGTTACCTGCTTACCTGTGGCAGATATCCTTGTTAATTGCTGATCGGTAAGTATTCTTTTGCAGCCATACCAAACAAGCAAACCAATACAAACGGCAAACAAAATTTCTACAACCGGGAAAAATATAGAATAATACCAGTTAGACCGGATATTTGCATCGCGATATTTTAGGTTAACCGCCTTAAACTTCCGCATTTCCTGGTGTTCGCGTGCAAAATTTTGTATAATGCTGATACCCGAAATATGCTCTGCTAAAAAGGTATTTAACTGTGCTACCTGTGTGCGCACTTCCTGAAATGATGATTTAATGGCTTCTTTAAATACATAAGTTGATGCAAACAATAAGGGCATCGGGATTAATGTAATAAGTGCCAATTTCCAATCTTTTAGCAACATGGCTATTACAATTGCAACCACCAGTAACATATCACCCATGATGGAGATTAATCCTTCAGAAAATATATCGGCAATGGTCTCCAGGTCTGACACGGTACGGGTAATGAGCATCCCGATAGGTGTACGGTCAAAATACTTTAAGCGCAATTTGGTGATATGGTTAAAAATATCAATACGTAAATCGCGTATTACTGACTGTCCTAAAGCATTGGTAAGATAAGTTTGATAATATTGGGCAATGGTTTGAATAAGAAGCAATCCTATCATCAGCTCCACCATAAAAAGCAGGCCATTATAATCATTAAGCATGATATGCTCATCGAGTGTTTTTTGGATAAGAACGGGCAGCCCCAACGCGCTAACCGCCAAAAAAACGGTTAAAAATGCCGATATGATAAACGTAGTATTGTACGGCTTAACATAATGCATTACCCGCTTTAGCAGCTTCCAATCAAATGCCTTTCCGGTAACACCACCCCCGCCCCCTGAAGGGGGAGCCTTTGAAGTGTCTTTTTGGGAATTGTTATTTTTATCTGTACTCACTAATTCAAAGTTACTTTATTATTGATCGAAAATAAAACCGATTACGCTATTGTTCCTCTTTCATGAGAGGTACAATAGGATACTTCACCTCCGTTAAATACAATCCGCAAGCCGGCACAGATGCCCCTGCGTTGCTGCGGTTTTTACTTTCAATGATATCGCGTATGGCTTCGGGCTCAATTTCTTTGTGGCCCACCATTAACAGCGTACCTACAATGGCGCGTACCATATTACGCAGAAACCTATCGGCAGATATTTTGAAAATTATGCTATCACCTTCGCGCACCCATTTTGCATTAACTATTTTACAATTGTTGGTTTTAACCTGTGTGTTTGATTTACTGAAACAGCTAAAATCAATGTATTCCATAATGATCTTCGCGGCCCTGTTCATCAATTCCAGATCAGGCTCATCACGCAGTAACCACGAATAGCCCTTTTTAAATGGGTCTTTATTAAAGTGGATATGATATTCGTAAGACCTCAAAGTAGCATCAAACCTTGCATGTGCACCGGCATGAACCGGGATGATGCTTTTTACACCGATATCATGCGGTAAAACAGAATTAATGCTACGTACACTATTAGCGACAGAAGATGGAGTATGGACCGTAGACTTACAATCAAAATGCCCGAAAAATTCTTTTGCATGCACTCCAGTATCTGTACGCCCGCAACCTACCGTTTCTATTGGTTCGCGTAAAATGGTTGATAACGCTATATTAAGCACCTCCTGCACGCTCACGGCGTTATGCTGAGATTGCCAGCCATGATAGTTGCCACCATCATAAGCCAGTTCAATAAAATAGCGTTGTTTTGCTGCCACAAGTGCAAAGGTAGCTAATGAAGATTAAAGATTAGTGATTGAAGATTAGTGTCAAATATGATAAGCCCAATCTTCACTAACTAATATATTCTTTATAAATAGCCTCAAACAAAACCTTATTCTCAACCGCGGTATCAAAAGGCTGATCCAAAAAAGTATTGCTGTAGCCAATTGATTTGGCCAGATTTTTCAGCACATTAAAGTAGGTTACTTCAATACCTTCTATTATTTGAAGATAAAACAATATAAATACATCACGCTCAATAGGTGTTTTGCCCGTTTTAATTACCGACAGATAAGCCTCCAACATCATGGCTTTCATGCCTAATACGCTAATTTTTGCAGGCACGCTCTGGATAGATGTATATATCTGGTCCATTTGCAGTACCTGGCTTTTAGTATCTGTTCTAAGTTCATCAATAGCCAGCTTTAATTGCTTCAGTGAAGCTATAGTTTCAATTTCGTTAAAAAAATCGAACAAATGTTGCTTGCCAAAATAAACACTGTTTAAATGTTCAAGGAACATTTTTTTTAAATGGTTGTTTTCAAGCTTTACATCCTTTGGAGAACGAGCAGCATCAGTTGTATCAGTCATAGGTAGTTATAATTAAAGCATTATAAATCTACACTATATATTAGCACTTTAATAAATAAACAGTAATCAATACCTAAACAATTATATTTGCGCCATAATATCCAACTTATGTTACAACGAATACAAAGTATATACTTATTATTTGCCGGGCTTGTAATAGCTGCGCTATTTCTTTTCCCACTGGTTCATAATGTATATGTTAACAGCAAACCTGTAACTATTATGGTTACCGGTATTTACCAGGATGTAAACGGCCAACATACCCATACCGGGTCTTTCACTGCACTTACTGTGGCAACCGCGTTGGTAGCTTTAATACCTTTGGCAATTATGTTTATGTATAAAAACCGCAAACAGCAAATTGCCTTATGTTATGGCGCCATGCTGGTAGTAATAGCTTATAGCTATTGGGTATCACAAACGGTAAAAAATGCTATTGGAGATGCTTATTTAAATATGGGCAATTATGGCATTGGTATCATTCTGCTTTCGCTTAGCTTATTATTGATTGTGCTGGCTCAAAAATCTATACAGCGTGATGAGAAGCTGGTAAAGTCGGCAGATAGGTTAAGATAATTGTTTGAACCGTTAGTATAGCTTATTTATGAAGAATTGGGCAAAAATATTGTTATTCTGTATTAGCTGTACGGTATTTATAGGATGCGACAGGATAACCAAACAAATGGCAAAAGAACATTTATTGTTATTTGGCGAACCTATCTCTTACTTTCATGATACTTTCCGCTTTGAACGGGTAGAAAATACCGGCGCTGCCTTAAGTATTGGCGATGCGCTGCCCCAAAAAGTAAGTTTTTGGTTATTAAGTATAGTGCCTTTAGTAATATTGCTTCTTTTATTTGCTTATGTAGTACGGCAATTAAATAATTTTAGTTTATTAAAGCTGCTTTCCTTCTCGTTAGTAATAGCCGGCGGATTAGGTAATATTATAGACCGTATAATTTATGACCGCCACGTAACCGATTTTATGAATATGGGCATTAAAAATATACGTACCGGTATTTTTAATGTTGCCGATGTATGTATTACAGCAGGTATTATTGGCTTATTTATTGCTTTTTATAACAGGCAACGTGGGCTTTTAGAACCGGATAATGTTTAGCTTTAGCTATGGCTAAATAATATTGATTACTATAACATGGTTTATTCAGGACAATTATCCTTCCGCCTGGTATCAACAATATAAATGATCTTCCACCCGGCTGCAGTTTTCATTAATTGAAAAACATCCACCCCACAATGACTGAATTTATCATCTAAATAAAATTTGTATGGCGCCCAAACACTGGCCAAATCACCATCAATTTTTATATCCTGGAAAACTATTCGCTCATCATACACCCCTTTATGTGGTGTACCAACCATTTTCACAAAATCGTTAGGGTTATCTACTACCAAAACAGCCGAGCCATCCTTTTTATTCGATACCCCATGAAATGCAATGCCGATAGCAAATGTTGAGCGCAACAGCGTACTATCACCTTTACGCATAGCATCAAACATATTATTAATGGTTTGTTTAACGGCAGCCACGGCAGTTTCCTGGGCAAATGCGATGCTGCAATTTGCGATAATAGCTACGAGGATTATAATTTTCTTCATACACTAAATTAGTAAATAGTTATGCAAAAATATAAGACATAAAAAACGCCATTGTAAATAATCACAATGGCGTTTAAATATTGAGGTATATATCTTTACGACATTTTTAGCTTTTTCTGTATATCTGCTACGTAGCCTTTAAATTTTTTGTCGGTATCAATTAAGTCTTCTACTGTTTGGCAAGCGTAAATAACGGTTGAGTGATCTCGGCCACCAAAGAAGTGACCGATAGATTTTAATGAACTCTTGGTATGTGCCTTAGCCAGGTACATGGATATTTGGCGGGCCTGCACAATTTCGCGTTTGCGGGTTTGTGATTTAACCATATCAATAGGCACTTCAAAATACTCGCAAACCAGGTTTTGGATATACTCCATTGAAATTTCTTTCGAAGAATTTTTTACAAAGTTCTTCAGCATTTGCTTGGCCAGGTTCAGATCAATCTCTTTACGGTTAAGGGTTGATTGTGCCAATAAAGAAACCATTGCGCCTTCCAGCTCACGTACGTTATTATCAATATTGTGCGCTACGTATTCTATAACATCATCGCCCAGTTCAATGCCATCCTGGTAAGTTTTATTTTTAAGGATAGCCATGCGGGTTTCCAGATCAGGAATTTGAAGATCGGCAGAAAGGCCCCATTTAAATCTTGAAAGCAAGCGCTCCTCTAAACCGGCAAGGTCCTTTGGTGCTTTGTCTGATGTAATAATTAGTTGCTTACCTGATTGATGCAGGTGATTAAAGATATGGAAAAAGAAATCCTGTGTTTTTTCTTTACCTGCAAAGTTGTGTACATCATCCATGATCAACACATCAATAGCCTGGTAAAAATTCACAAAATCATTTATATTATTATGCTTTAGTGCATCAACAAATTGCTGCGTAAATTTCTCGCATGATACATATAGTACCAGCTTATCCGGTAATGAGCGTTTAATTTCATTACCAATGGCTTGTGCAAGGTGAGTTTTACCTAACCCTACGCCGCCATATATCATTAACGGATTAAACGAAGTGCCGCCCGGTTTGGCTGCAACAGCATATCCTGCAGATCGTGCTAAGCGGTTACAATCGCCCTCAACAAAGTTTTCAAAGGTGTATTGGCGGTTTAATTGCGGGTCTACATTCAGTTTCTTTAAACCGGGTATTACAAACGGGTTCTTAATATCCTTATTTATGGAAATAGGGATAGGCATAGACTGATTTTTTGACTCTGCGCCGTTTCCGTTTGAAGGCATATTTGTTGTATATGGTTTGCTAGTTGATGATTGCTCTACAACTATGTTATATTCCAAACGTCCATCATCACCCAATTGTTTTTTAATTGTTTTACGCAGTAACTGAACGTAATGTTCTTCAAGCCATTCGTAAAAGAATAAACTAGGAACTTGTATTGTTAAAACGCTACCCTCCATGCGTAAAGCTTTAATCGGCTCAAACCAGGTTTTAAAGCTTTGTGCCGGTATGTTGTCTTTTATTATAAAGAGGCAGCTATTCCAAACGGTAGTACAAGTTTTTTCCATATGTGATATTAGTAAAATGTTGATTTACACCCCCCAGCGACATATTTATTGGGGCTGCTACGGAACATCGAATATTCAGAAAAAAAGCGAATTAAAAAATTTATTTTTCACTTTTTATGAAAATAAATATCAAAAAAAATACACTTGCTATTGTATTTTTTTAAAGATAAAAAGTTATATTACGCATGACTTAAAAGTCATTATAATCTTTTTAATAGTAAACATTGCGTTTTATGCAGATTTAGCAGGTTTATTATTAATTACCTCAAAAAATTTGGCCTTATATCTTCTTACCAACAAGGTAACATTACGCTAGTTTTAGGAATTTCCATTATTTCGGTGGATTTACTTTTACTCCTGCTAGTTTTAAAACTCCCCAAAAACCTCGCGTAGCGTGTCAGCTATTTCGCCAAGAGTGGCGTAGTTTTCAACCGCTGCTAATATATAGGGCATCAGGTTTTCCTTTCCGGCTGCCGCGTCTTTCAACTGTTGTAAGCAAATCATAACAGCCGGGTTATCTCTTTCGGCCTTTAAAGCGGTAATTTTTTCTATTTGATGTTTACGTATAGAGTCATCTACCCTAAATACATTGGTTAGCGGTGCTTCTTCCTGCGTAAACTTATTTACACCTACTATTACTTTTTCGCCGCTTTCAATCTCGTTTTGGTATTGGTAGGCCGAGCTGGCTATCTCCTGCTGAATATAATCCTGCTCAATAGCCTTTACCGAACCGCCCATAGCGTCAATTTTATCAATGTATTGTTGGGCCGCGGCTTCCAGTTCGTCTGTAAGCGCTTCTATAAAGTATGAGCCCGCTAATGGGTCAACGGTATCAGTTACCCCGCTTTCGAAAGCGATGATCTGTTGCGTGCGCAAGGCAATTTTGGCGGCAGCTTCCGTTGGCAGGGCTATAGCTTCATCATAACCATTGGTATGTAATGATTGTGTACCACCTAATACCGCGGCCAGCGCCTGGTTACTTACACGTACTATATTATTCATGGGTTGCTGGGCGGTTAAGGTTGAGCCGCCGGTTTGGGTATGAAAGCGTAGCTTTTGCGCCCCGGCATCAGTCGCACCCAACTCTTTAGTTATATGTGCCCACATCCGCCTCGCGGCTCTAAACTTGGCTATCTCCTCGAAAAAATTATTATGGCAGTTAAAAAAGAAGGATAGCCTTTTAGCAAACACATTTATATCTAATCCTTTAGCTAGCGCGGCTTTTAAGTATGCTTTACCATTGGCTAAGGTAAATGCCAGTTCCTGCACCGCGGTTGATCCCGCTTCGCGGATATGATAGCCTGATATGGATATAGTGTTCCACTTAGGTACTTCCTTGCTGCAATATTCAAACACATCGGTTATCAGTCGCATAGATGGCTCGGGCGGGTAAATGTAGGTACCTCTTGCCGCGTACTCCTTTAATATATCATTTTGCACGGTGCCCGATAGTTGCTGTAGATTGGCCCTCTGCTTTTTTGCTAACGCGATATACATAGCCAGTAAAATGGGCGCGGTAGCATTAATGGTCATAGATGTGGTGATGTCCTTCAACTCAATCCCATCAAACAAAATTTCTATATCCTTTAATGAATCAATAGCTACACCAACCTTGCCAACCTCGCCCTCGGCCAATTCATGGTCAGAGTCATACCCTATTTGTGTTGGCAGATCAAAAGCTACCGACAGGCCCATTGTACCCTGGCCCAATAAATAATGGTAACGTTTGTTTGATTCTTCGGCGGTAGAAAAACCAGCGTATTGGCGCATGGTCCAGGGTTTACCGCGGTACATATCTTTTTGAATACCCCGGGTGTACGGAAACTCGCCGGGCAATTCATTCATTGAAGAGGGCGTAGTGTACACCTCCTTAATTTCAATGCCCGATGTGGTTGTTCGTTTTTTACCAGCCATAGCTTCTAAAATAATTCTTCCAGTTCCTTGCGGATCAAACTAAGGCCAATATCATACGGATTGTTTTCTGATTGGCTTATGTACGCTAGTATGGTTTTGCTTAATTCAAGCCCGGTAGCTGTTTCCGGTAATGCTTTTATGGCGTTATTTACTATGCCCAGGGTTTCGTCCTTTAATCTTTTTACTACCGCCCAGGTATTGCTGCTCACATAAATTTGCTGGGTAACGTTGTGCTGATATTCGTTACGCAATTCGGCAACTATTAACATATATAATTCAGCAGCCGAGTAATCAGGGTTATTTAACCGGATAAGAAGATTTGACGGGTTGATGCGCTCAATAAACAATACCACCCGCTCATACGCTTGTAACCGTAATGGTAGCGTTTGGGCCCCTATGGTTTTTTTAAGTTCCACGAGTTGTATGTTTTCTGACCGGTCAAGATAAGGCTTTAGTAAATAAAATGCTATCCACACTACGCCAAGGCCGGCGACTGTATATTTTATAATATCTAATAAATAAGGATATAGTATCATGTATCTGTTTAATGTTAGGTGCAGGTCATAAATAATACGACGGAAACAAAAATCCGCATTTTACCTTATATTTGTGTAGATAATTAAAAATAAGATGAGTATTGCTGTTGAAACTACACCCGCACCGGTTACACTTACAGAAGGCGCCGTTAAAGAATTGTATAAATTAAGAGATCAGCAAGAAATTGGCGGCGATTTTGGCCTGCGCATCGGCGTTGAAGGTGGCGGCTGTTCTGGCATGAACTATGTATTAGGCTTTGACCAGAAAAAAGAGGGCGACCAGGAATTTTTGATCAACGGCCTTCGTGTTTTTATGCATAAAGCGCACGGCATGTATTTAATGGGTATGCAGATAAATTTCCAGGATGGTTTAAACGCGCGCGGTTTTACTTTTGATAATCCTAATGCGGCAAGCACCTGCGGTTGCGGAACCTCGTTTTCGGTATAATATATATAGAATCAAGATACAAGAGTCAAGAAACAAGATTTTAAACAGATCTTTGTTTCCTGGCTCTTTTTATTTAGATGCTTTTAAAGTTTCCTTTGTTTTCATGTTGTATCAAATAAAAAATAAATTTAAAACATATCTTATTAATTATAACTGGTTAGTGTAACAAATTGGCATACAGGTTAGTCATACCGCTAAGTTTTTTATATTTATACCATGCCGGTAAAAACCACTCTTAAAGAAAACATCGCGATAGCTTTGCAATCTATAGCAGGAAACAAGCTGCGTACTTCGCTTACCTCGCTAATCATCGCTATTGGCATTATGGCTTTGGTGGGCATTTTAACTGCTATTGAAGGTATTAAACAATATACTACAGACGCTTTTTCAAGCCTTGGGGCAAATTCGTTTACTATACAAAATCGTGGTTCGGGGGTAAATTTTGGTAACGGCGGCCATAGAAAAGTTTATCCTTCAATACGGTATGACCAGGCCCAGCATTTTAGGGAAGCCTTTAAACTACCCGCATTAATTGCTATAAACTTAGATATATCGGGCATTGCCATTGCAAAATATGGCAGTGAAAAAACCAACCCTAATATTACAGTAACCGGTACCAATGAAAACTATTTGCAAACCAATGGCTATAAATTAGCTTTTGGGCGCAATTTTTCAGACGCCGAATTAGAACATGGCGCCAATGTTGTAATTATTGGCAACGAGCTAAAAAACAAGCTTTTTAAAAATGAAGACCCTATTAACAAATCAATTTTTGTTGGTTCTAATAAATTTAGGGTGATTGGTGTTTTCGCGCCAAAAGGATCGAGCGCGGGCATGGGGGGCGACAGGCTTTGTACCATACCTATACTTAAAGCTAAGCAAATAGCGGCAATTTCCAATCCATCATTTGCTATTACTATAATGGTAAATACAGCAGGTGGTTTTGATGCCAGTATTGGCGAAGCCACGTCTCTTTTTAGAAACATACGCGGCCTTACTGTTGCTAATAAAGATAATTTTGAAATTACCCGGAGTGATTCTGTACAACAACAGTTGGCCGGTCAGTTAAGTGGGATGACGATTGCCGGTTTTGCCATCGGTATAATTACCTTAATTGGCGCAGCAATTGGTTTAATGAATATTATGCTGGTTTCTGTAACTGAACGCACCCGCGAAATTGGTATCCGTAAAGCAATTGGCGCCACCCCGGCTGTAATACGCAAGCAATTTTTAATAGAAGCTATTGTAATTTGTTTAATAGGGGGCATAGGAGGCATTATACTGGGCATGGCGGTTGGTAACCTTATTGCCATACAAATTAGTGGTAAATTTATTGTGCCATGGCTTTGGCTATTTGCCGCTATAGGACTATGTACCCTAATTGGATTGCTATCAGGATCTTATCCCGCTAAAAAAGCTGCCAAACTTGACCCGGTTGAGGCATTGAGATATGAATAAGCAGAATTAAGATGTAAAGAATCAAGTTTCTCCTACTTCAGCATTATATTTTTAAGCGGATAATTAAATAATATTTTTTCCAGGTGTGGCATAGCTAATGCATCCTTAAATGCCTGAGCATGGCGCGGATGGTGCATATCGCTCGAGATAAAATCAACTAATTGCATGTTTACCATATCCTCGGCCTTTTTCTTTACATCTTTACCATAATATCCGGTTAATGATATCGTATTCATTTGCATGTTACAGCCCCAGCTACGCAAAACTGCCATAGCATCTGTATCCATATAAGTATATCTTTCGGGATGTGCCAATATAGGTTTATAGCCTCCCCACTCAATCATTTTTTGTATAACCGAAAACGCATTAGGGGGCGGGCTTATAAATGAGTATTCAAAAAGTGCATAATTATCTCCCATTGTCATTAACCGTTTATCTTCTACACGTTTTTCAAAAGTTTCGTCAAAATAATGCTCGGCTGCAGCTTCAACTTCTATGTCAATTTCCTGTTTTTTTAATTCGGCTTTCAGTATTTCAAGTGCTTCATTTATTGTCTCTGGTGTATTTCTATAAAAATCGATCATGATATGTGGAGTGGCGATTATTTTTTTTATTCCCAACTCCATCATCTTTTTAATCAAAAAGATAGATTCTTCAGGGTTTTGCGCCCCGTCATCAATACCAGGCAAAACATGGGAATGCATATCAACTACAACGGATTCGTAATTGAAAGAAATATCTTCCCTGACTTCTTTTTTTTTAAAAAAATTAAACATTCATCGATCGTTGTATTGTTCGGTATAATATTCCTGGTAATGGCCGGATGTAACATCAGTTAACCACTCTTCATTTGCTAAATACCAATCAACAGTTTTTTCCAAACCCTCTTCAAAGGTAATGCTTGGCACCCAACCCAACTCATTTTTAAGTTTTGAGGCGTCAATTGCATAGCGCAGGTCATGACCGGCCCTGTCTGTAACAAAAGTTATTAATTGTTCAGATTCTCCATCTGTCCTGCCTAGCTTTTTATCCATTATAGTACATAACGCTTTTATAAGGTCTATGTTTTTCCATTCGTTATGGCCGCCTATATTATAGGTTGTACCGGTTTTTGCTTTATGGAATATCAGGTCAATGGCACGGGCATGATCTTCAACCCATAACCAATCTCGTATATTCTCACCTTTGCCATATACCGGGACAGGCTTTTTTTGTTTAATATTATGTATAGCAAGGGGTATCAATTTTTCGGGAAAATGAAAAGACCCGTAATTATTGGAGCAGTTAGAGATAACGGTATCTAAACCATAAGTATCAAAATATGCCCTGACAAAATGATCAGAACTTGCTTTTGATGCAGAATAAGGAGAATGCGGATCATACGCGGTCTCTTCTGTAAACATCCCATCCTCACCTAAAGTACCATATACTTCATCGGTTGATACATGGTAAAACCGTTTGTCGGCATAGTTACCTTTCCAGCACGTGCGGGCGGCATTTAACAAATTTACTGTACCAACTACATTGGTCATTACAAACTCCAGCGGATTGGTTATAGAACGGTCAACATGCGATTCGGCCGCCAGATGTATCACCGCATCAGGTTGTTCGTCAATAAATAATTGATTAATAAAAACCATATCAACTATATCACCCTTTACAAACCTGTAATTATGCGCATTTTCAATATCCTTTAAATTTGCCAGGTTACCTGCATAGGTTAATTTATCCAGGTTGATAATACTATATTCCGGATAATTTTTTACAAACCGGCGCACAACATGTGACCCTATAAAACCGGCTCCGCCGGTAATGATAATTTTCTTCATATTTATTTTTGTACTGTTATAAAGGGTTTTGGGCAATGTATTTTTCCCATTCCCAGGCAGATTGCATCATGGTATCCAGATCAAGCTCGGTTTTCCATTTTAAAACATTTTTGGATTTGGTAACATCGCCCCAAACCTTTTCAATATCACCATCACGGCGCGGTCCTATTGTATACGCCAATTTAATTCCGGTTGTTTGTTCAAAAGCTTTTATTACTTCTAACACCGAACTGCCTTTACCCGTACCAATATTAAAAACATCATAACCGGTAAATCCTTTTGTTTCCATTAACTTTAACGCCGCTACGTGCGCTTTGGCCAAGTCAACTACATGAATATAATCACGTATACAGCTTCCGTCGGGTGTATTATAATCATTGCCAAATACCGTTATTTTTTGGCGTTTGCCTATAGCCGTCTGCGTAATAAACGGCACCAGATTTTGTGGCACACCAATAGGCAACTCGCCTATTAATGCTGTTTCATGGGCCCCTACCGGATTAAAGTAACGTAAAGCGATTATCTTATAATTACTGCCGGCGGCAGACATATCCTTTAGCATCTCTTCTGCTATCTGTTTTGTATTTCCGTACGGCGACTCTGCAGATTTTACCGGAGCATCTTCTGTAACCGGCAAACTATCTGGCTGCCCGTAAACTGTACAGCTTGATGAAAATACAAAATTTACAGGCTTGCTATCATATACATTCAATACGTTAAGTAACGAGTAAAGATTGTTCCGATAATATTTTAATGGAAATTGCACCGATTCGCCAACAGCTTTAAATGCGGCGAAATGTATAATACCGGTAATATTCGGCTCGTTTTTAGCCAACTCTTTTACACCCTGCTCATTACAAAGATTAAGCTGATAAAATGCAGGTTTATACCCTATTATTTTAGCAAGCTGATTGAGTATTTTAGCATTTGAATTTGAAAGATCATCAACAATAACAGGGTCATAACCCGCATTTACCAGCTCAACAACTGTATGCGAACCTATAAAACCCAAGCCTCCTGTTACTAATATCTTTGCCATTAGTTTTTGTTATAATAAGTAAAATCTTTGTGTAGAATTTCCTTTTCGGGCAATGACTTAAAATACTCATAAGTTATTTTCAGTCCATCGCTTCTTGAAACTTTAGGCTCCCAACCCAAAATACTTTTAGCTTTTGTAATATCGGGCCTGCGTTGCTTAGGATCATCGGTAGGTAAAGGCAAACTTATTAATTGCTGGTCGGTACCTGTTAGCTTTATAATTTCTTCTCCAAACTGGCGGATGGTAATTTCATCCGGATTGCCAATGTTCATTGGCTGCTCATAATCACTATGCAGTAAGCGGTAGATGCCTTCTATCAGATCATCAACATAACAAAATGAACGTGTTTGTGATCCGTCGCCAAACATGGTTAATGATTCGCCCCGTAACGCCTGGCCAATAAAAGCCGGCAATACACGTCCGTCATTTAGGCGCATACGTGGGCCGTAAGTATTAAATATACGTACTATACGTGTTTCTAAACCATGAAAGGTGTGGTAAGCCATTGTAATAGCTTCCTGGAAACGTTTAGCCTCATCATACACTCCGCGTGGGCCAACCGGATTAACGTTGCCCCAATATTCTTCGGGCTGTGGGTTAACATTTGGGTCGCCATAAACTTCGGATGTGGATGCAATCAGCATTCGCGCGTTTTTTGAGCGAGCCAAACCTAACAGGTTATGAGTGCCCAATGAGCCTACTTTTAAAGTTTGGATAGGTATTTTTAAATAATCTATCGGGCTTGCAGGCGAGGCAAAATGCAGTATATAATTTAACTCGCCGGGCACGTATACAAACTTGGAAACATCATGGTTATAAAACTCAAAATTCTCCAGTTTAAACAAATGCTCAATATTGCGCAAATCGCCGGTAATTAAGTTATCCATACCAATTACATGATAGTCTTCCTTGATAAACCTATCACATAAATGTGAGCCCAAAAAGCCGGCCGCACCGGTAATTAATATGCGATTACGTGCCATTAGCTTACTATTTTCCTTCCAATACTGTTATAGTAAAATCCGCAATCTATCATTTTCTGGATATCGTATAGGTTACGTCCGTCAAAAATAACCTTCGATTTTAAAAGATCGGATAATTGATCAAAATCAGGATTTCTAAATACCGACCATTCAGTCAATATTAATAAAGCATCTGCATCTGTTAAAGCATCGTACTGATTGGCAGCATAATTTATATTATCTCCCATCAGGCCTTTTGCATTTGTCATCGCTTCCGGGTCGAACACTGTTACCGACGCACCTTCTTTCAATAGCTCATCAATAATATACAATGCCGGCGCCTCACGAATGTCATCTGTCTCTGGTTTAAAGGCAAGGCCCCAGATAGCGAATTTTTTATTTTTCAGATCGCCTTTATAATATTTCCTCACCTTTTCAACCAATATCTTCCGTTGGATGTGATTAACATCCATTACCGAGTTTAATATTTTAAAATCGTAGCTATGTTGTTTTGCCGATAGGGCCAGCGCCTGCACATCTTTGGGGAAACAACTGCCACCGTAGCCAATGCCTGAAAATAAAAACCGACGGCCTATACGATCATCAGCACCCATACCGCGCCTAACCATATCTACATCGGCATCAACCAATTCGCAAAGATTTGCTATCTCATTCATAAATGATATTTTGGTTGCCAGGAATGAGTTGGCTGCATATTTTGTCAGTTCGGAAGAGCGTTGATCCATATAAATAACCGGGTTTCCCTGGCGCACGTATGGCGAATAAATCTCACTCATTAACTTACGTGCACGCTCGTCCATTGTTCCTATAATAATCCGGTCTGGTTTCATAAAGTCCTCAACTGCTACGCCTTCGCGCAAAAATTCAGGATTTGATACTACCGCGAATTCAACATTGGTATGCTCATTTAGTACGGCAGTAATTTTATCTGCCGTGCCAACCGGAACAGTTGATTTGGTTACGATAACCTTATATTCTGTAATCAAATGTGCAATTTCTTTCGCGGCGCCCAGCACATAGCTCAGATCTGCCGCCCCATCGCCATCAGGGGGGGTGGGTAAAGCCAGGAATATAATTTTAGCTTCTGCTATTGCTTCCGAAAGGTTATTGGTAAAATGTAACCGCCCCTGTTTTATGTTACGATGGAAAAGCAACTCCAAACCTGGCTCATAAATGGGCAATTTGCCCTCCTGCATCATTTTTACTTTATGCTCATTAATATCAACACAGATAACCTGGTTACCTGTTTCGGCCAAACAAGTTCCTGTTACCAGGCCTACGTATCCTGTTCCTACTACGGCTATTTTCACAAAAGTATATTGTTTTTAGTTATTATATTTATCCCGGCGAAGATACTGATTTCGTATTTAAAATGTTATTATTATATAACCTTGGGTTACGCGTTTACTACCTCTTAATATTACTATTTTCCTCTTTTAATAAAAAAGCCGGGCTGTGGATAAAGGGGCGCCAACATATTACTTATATACATTTTGAGCAAAGTATATGGTTTCATTTCGCTTCGCTTGGCGAGTTTGAGCAGGGACGGCCGGTTTTAGAAAAATTCAGGAGTTTATACCCGCAAAGCAAAATTGTTATTACGTTCTTTTCCCCATCTGGTTATGAAATAAGAAAAAGTACGCCGTTGGCCGACGCCGTTTATTATTTACCGCTAGATACTGCACAAAACGCGCAAGACTTTATTAAAGCCATAAATCCTAAACTGGCTATATTTACCAAATACGAGTATTGGTATCATTATTTTAATGAATTGAATACGCGGGGTGTACCTTTATACATCATATCGGGCATATTCAGGCCAAATCAGGTGTTTTTTAAATGGTATGGCGGCCTGCACCGCAAAATACTTGGTTTTGTACGTTATTTTTTTGTGCAGGATGAGCAATCAATTCAATTATTAGCATCTATTAATATCACCAATGCAACCGTTAGCGGTGATACACGCTTTGACAGAGTTTGGGCCAACGCACAGGAGGCAAAACAACTACCGGTTATCAGCGAATTTAAAAACAACCAAAAGCTATTCATTGCCGGCAGTACCTGGCCGGCTGATGAACAGTTGGTAGCTACATTAGTTACGCAATATCCCGATTGGAAATTTATTTTCGCTCCGCATGAAATCAGCGTGGAAAAAATTAATAAACTTATCAGTTTTCTACCTCAAAATTCTGTTACCCGTTATTCACAACTGCAATCTCAAACCTCAAATCTCAAGTCTCAAATCTTGATAATTGATAACATCGGCATGCTATCATCCCTGTATCAATATGGCGACATAGCTTTTATAGGCGGTGGATTTGGCGCAGGCATACACAATACTTTAGAGGCGGCCGCATTTGGTTTACCGGTAATATTTGGCCCTAACTATGCTAAGTTTAAAGAAGCGAAGGATCTGATTGAACTTGGTGCGGGTTTTAGCATAGCCGACGACCGCGAATTGAAAAGGACTGTTGTCGCTTTGATCGAGGATGACGCCTATTGTAGTGCTGTAAGTAAAAAATCAAAAGGTTATGTGGAAGAGCATGTAGGAGCCACAGCGGTTATTATGGGGCATGTAAGGCAGGCTGTATCTTTGTAATATTTTTCAGAACATATCTTCGGGCACGCTGTATTTAAACTAACCCCATATAGATTGGTACTGATTAAAGAGTTTTAATAAATTTTTAATGTATTTGCCCTGGAAGACGGTGAGTAATTTTCTCAAATATTCGGCATTATCCTTATTATTGCTTAATGGGTTTTCTACATCTTACCGGCTTGGGTAAAGTACATTTTCATGAATATGGCACCGGCACAAAACCTATGCTGGCCTTTCATGGGTATGGCATGACCGGTAAACAATTTCATGTATTGGAGCGATCTGTTTTACAGCAATATCATGTTTATGGCTTTGATCATATTTTTCATAATGAAAGCAAGTTGGATGGTTGGACCCAAGGACAAATTTTGGCTGGAATGCCCCGGGAAATGGTACGTAATTATATTGAAGAATGGTTTAAACTGCATGGCAGGCAACGTTTTTCGGTAATGGGCTATTCTATCGGCGCTAAATTTGCGCTGATACTGGTTGAAGAATATGCCGACTTGATTGACGAAATAATTTTAATAGCTCCTGATGGCTTGTCGGTATACAAAGGCATTCATTTTTTAATTCACCAGCCTGTTGGCAGGTGGTTTTTTAAACATGTAACCCAAAGCAAATGGCTGGCAACTACAATGCTAAATAGCCTTAAAAAAATAGGGTTTATTGATGAAAATTTGCACAAGATAGCTTATAGCGAAATGGATACGCCGAAAAAACGCTTGGATGTTTATTATACCCTTAATCTTATCCGCCTGCTTAAGCCAGACACAGACAAAATTGCCAGCCTGATAAATCACTACCAAATACCCTGCAAATTAATATTTGGCGAGCATGATCATTTATTCCCCAAAACTGCAGCATTGCCATTTATACAAAAACTGAACAATGCCGAAGTACATGAGTTGCCATTAGGGCATTGGCTGGTTATACCCGCACTTGATGAATATTTAGCTAAATTTGAGATATGACACCCTCGCGCCGAAATAATTTTACCAGTTACCTGTATGATTGCGGCGTAACGGGCGAAGTGCCGTATGATGAGCGGGTTACAAACACAACACCCTTCCACAAGCAAGCACTTAAATACCAGATAAATATAATCCATTAAATATTGCCGTGTGATCTATCCAAAGAAAAATAACATTATCCGTCGGGCCTTTCATACTTATGTGCATTGGATAATTCGCAGGCATTTTAACAACATCAACTTTAATGTTATTGATATCAATAAAAACAAATCGGTTTTATTAATTGCCAATCATTGCGGTTTTTGGGATGGCTTTCTGCTATATTGGGTAAATTGTAAAGTATTTAAAAAGAATTTTCACATTATGCTGCTGGAACGAACTTCTAAACGTGTACCTATTTTAAAATATGGCGGCGCTTTCTCTATCAATAAAAAATCAAGAGATATTATTGAATCGCTTGACTACGCCGCGCAACTTTTAAATGAGCCGGGTAACCTGGTGCTTATTTTCCCGCAAGGTAAACTTTACTCTAACTTTATTACCGGGGTAGAGTTTGAAAAAGGCATAATAAAAATAATTAAACAGGCAGCCGGTAAATTTCAAACTATATTTTCTACTACATTTATTGAAAACTTTGAGCATAAGCACCCGGGTGCTTATATTTATTTAAAAACCGCGGATGATAATTTTTCAACTATAAAAGAACTACAAGATGCCTATCAGCAACATTATACTGCATCACATCAACAACAAACGCAAATAGTTATATAATGATAATTGCAATAGCCATTACCTTTTTTTTCATTATTCTGCGCTTTGCGGTAACGTTGTTCAATTTTATTTCAGATCCTAAACTTCGCCGTGTAAACCGGTCCTATTATGATTTGGTATCTATTTTAATACCGGCTCGTAACGAAGAAGGAAATATTTTAAACCTGCTTCAATCCATCCATCAACAAGATTATCAAGACTACGAGGTTATTATTTTAGACGATGATTCGACGGACCGCACTTTCGCGCTTTGCGCTGCTTTCGCCGCGGCCCATCCCAATTTCCGTGTTATAAAGGGCGATAACCTGGCCCGTGGCTGGTTGGGTAAAAACTATGCCTGCCATCAATTAGCAGAGCAGGCCCGCGGAAACTTTTTTTTATTTATTGATGCCGATGAACAAATGAGCAAGGGTTTAATAAATAGTGCCGTTCATCGCATGTATGTGCAAAAGCTGGCGCTATTAAGTTTGTTTGCTAACCAGCAAATGCTAACTATCGGCGAAAAATTGGTAGTGCCCTTAATGCATTATATCTTATTAAATTTATTGCCATTGCGTTTAATATACCTGGTTAAAAATCATACAGTTGCCGCTGCAAGCGGGCAGTTTATGCTGTTTGATGCCGAAACTTATCGCAACAATCTATGGCATGAACAGGTAAAAGACAAAGTTGTAGAGGATGTAGAAATAATGCGCCTGATTAAAGCCTCGGGCTACAACGGCGAAGCATTAATGGCCAACGGAATGGTAAATTGCCGTATGTATAATAACTATACAGATGCGGTAAACGGGTTCAGCAAAAACTTCCTGGCGGCATTTAGTTATAATGTACTCTGGTTTTTAATTTATATTGTATTCATTATTGGCGGCCCCATGATGGTAATGATAACGCTTGATTTTCATCTGATATTTTTTATGGCCGGTTTAATTATACTTACCCGTATCATGATCTCGTTATCTGCCGGACAAAATGCATGGTACAATATTATTTTGCACCCGCTGCAAATGCTTAGCCTAACGCTTATTGCTTTCCTGGCTATACAAAGGCACCTAACTAAAACCATTATATGGAAAGGCCGCAGAATATAAATTCAAGGTATACGGCCCCGGCAATAAGGCTAATTATACTATTTCATTTAGTTGGGCTGATGGGCCTATCCATAAATATTTCACGTCCGTTTTTCCTGCAATTGGTACCTTACCATTTGTTGCTGATGCTGCTGATCCTGGTCTTTACCCATGAC
>NZ_JAQBOW010000097.1 GCF_028287845.1 Mucilaginibacter sp. | reverse complement strand
AGTTAATCCTTTTTTGGTTGGTTCGCAAGTGCCATTTGCACAACGCTCCGCCGCTATTGCAGACCCAATAGTAGCCTGCAATATATGCGAATATACTTCGGCAAACGACCATCCACCACCGGGCGGCGTTACGTCAAACAAGTTATCAGGAATGGTATCTAACTGGTTACGATAGTTATCAAGAGCGGCGTCAATGGCCCGGTACTCTTTGGCTATTTTCATGATATGAAGTTACCTCTTTTTTAATTACATTATAAAAAGTATGACTATTGCATTAAAATACAACCTTGTTGAAAAAATTATCCAAACTGAGGAAGATGCTGGCTGAAGCAGCAATCCGGTTAAACTTCATTTATAATAATGTGATCAACTCTTTCAAATTCATTATCTGCACCGGCACCTCATCAGGCTTTGGTGCATTAAACGGATTAAAGTAAATAGCGTCCATACCAAAATTTAAAGCGCCCAGCACATCAGCCTCTAAACTGTCGCCAATCATCAGGCATTCTTCTCTTGTTACGCCGGCTAAATTAATGGCATATTCAAATATGGCTTTATCAGGTTTATTAGCCCCCACAATCTCTGATATGATAACATGCGTAAAATATTTACCAATGCCGGTATTACCTATCTTAATATCCTGCGATTCTTTAAATCCGTTGGATATTAAATGCAGCGTATATTTTGATTGCAAATAGGCCAAAGTTTCGTGCGCGTTTGGGAAAAGGTTTGTTTTTGTTGGACACAATTTTACATAAGCATCTTCAAACCCATTAGGTATTGCATCTGGGTGTACGCCCAGATCTAAAAAGGTTTGTTTAAAACGTGCCGCGCGTAAAGTTTCTTTAGTAATGTTACCCACATGATATTCGCGCCAAAGCCGATGATTATTTTGGGTATAGGTTTCAATAAAAGCATCGGCAGATGTAAGGCCGATATCATGCAGGCGATGCAAAACATAAAGCTCAAGCAGCGCCTCCTCGGCATTTTTATCAAAATCCCAGATGGTGTGGTCAAGGTCGAAGAAGATGTGGGTGTATTTTGGGGTGTTCAATTATGTTGCAGTTTGTTAATGAGATTTATTTTGAGGATGTTGCCTATTATCAAAAAAGTTTAATAAAACCAATTTCTCCTCTTCAATTCTGTAAAATAAGGTATTATGCTTAGTGATAACAAATGCTCGGATTTGTTTTTCAAAATGTTCAACCGATCCCATTTCCGGATTTATTGCCAATAGCTCTATTATTTGATATGTTCGGATAACAAAGTTTTGGGTTACCTTATCTCCCCATTCCGTTTGCAAATATTTAATAATAAAATTGAAACTATTACTTGCGCGACGATTCCAAATTATGGTTTTAACCATTGTTTGTGCTGATGTTTAACTTGTTCATGGCTTAACAGGTTATCACTATCCAAGCTTTCATCATAGGCTACCAACAACTCTCCTTTTTCATCTTCACTAAGCTTATTCCAGAGATGCCCATTCTGGCTGTGATTAATTTGTATCAATTGATAATAACTTTTTAAAAGTTGTTCATCCTCAATACTGTCGATCAGGTGGTGAAAATCATCTTTTATCTTCATAATACAAATATACTCATATGCCAGTTATTTCATATGGTGCTTCTTTGACATTTTTATCAAAATAACAGACGATGGTCGAGGTCGAAGCCAGTTGCAAATAATATTCATTTTTGTGATCTTCTTGCGAGCTCAACACAACTACATAAACGAATATGTTAAACTACCGCGTTGCGTATTTGGTACGCGCATATCACTATTAAATTTCATAGCCAGTACCGCTTCTTCTACTTTGTGTACAAATGCTTTATCTTTGATAGTAGTAAGTTTACGATCTGCCTGTGCCGAAACCACATCGCCTTTTTTATTAATTACAATGTCGATAGTGGTTCTACCGTTAGCATGGCCCAGGTGGTTTAAAGACGCTTGCATCAAAATATTACGCCCTTCGGGAAGATTAACGCTTTCGCGTTTAGGCAATTTCTGCGCGAAAGAATTTAATGAACCCGCAACAAGCAGGGTTGTAAAAAATAAGGTTATTAATTTTTTCATAACTGTGTGAGTTATAATGCATATAACTCATTATCAGTACAATTGTTTAAAATTTAAGTTGTTAATTGTCTTTAATAATTAAGATCAACCAAATCCGAAATCGAACATTCGAAATTACATTACTTTCCCACGTCGTGGTGTATATGGGATGTAGGTACCTAACTTTTCTCTCCAAAGGCCAAATCACCTGCATCGCCCAAACCCGGCACTATATAGGCCTTGCTGGTCATTTCATCGTCAACGGCACAAACCCATAAGTTTACCTTAGGCAAATTGGCGCGTACATGCTCAATACCTTCGGTGCTGGCAATAACAGCTGCAACATGTAGCTCTTTTATTTTGTATTGCGCCATCAGCTGCTTGCAAACCTCTACTATGCTTTGCCCGGTGGCCAGCATGGTATCGCATAAAATAAATATTTTATCGTCAAGATTTGGGGTTGATATATGGTCTATATTAATAACAAAACTACCTCCCCGCTTAACCTTACGGTAAGCGGTAACAAATGCCGATGATGATTGATCGAAAAAATTCATGAACCCCTGGTGAAACGGCAGGCCGGCACGTAATATAACCCCCAGTACCGGTTGCTCTACGGGTAAATTTACTGTGGCGGTGCCTAATGGGGTTTGTACTTCTGTGGGGGTATACTCTAATTTCTTGCTGATTTCATAAGCCAATATTTCGCCCAATTTTTCCTGGTTGCGCTTAAACCGTTGCTTGTCTTTCTGGATAACCGCGTCCCGCATTTCGGCCAAAAAACTATTTCCAATGGTATTGGTTTTATTGAGGATGAAGATCATTGCGTTAAAGATTAGTTATTAAAGATTGAGAATGCGCCTTACCCGTGTAAATTTAACTAATTCGGTTTAAAACTAATCTTTAATCTCTAATTAACTAATCTTTACTGCTGACATAAGGTTGTCATAACACGACATTAAGTTTGTTGGGTAAACAAAATGTAAAACTAATCTTTAATCACTATTCTTTAATCTTTAGCATCAACCTCTAATCTTTAAAAACCGTATTTTTGTCATCTGCATGGATTTTAAACTAACTTCTCAATATAAACCCACCGGCGACCAGCCTGAAGCCATCAGGCAGTTGGTTGAAGGTGTAAACAACCATGACCCTTTTCAAACCCTGCTGGGTGTAACCGGCTCGGGTAAAACATTTACCGTTGCCAATGTTATACAGCAAACGCAAAAACCTACACTGGTTTTAAGTCATAATAAAACGCTGGCGGCGCAGCTGTATGGCGAGTTCAAGCAGTTTTTTCCAGAAAACG
>NZ_JAQBOW010000094.1 GCF_028287845.1 Mucilaginibacter sp. | reverse complement strand
TTGCTAATAAAGGCTATAGTAAGGCATTTGCAGATAACCCTGCGTTATTAAAGGGACTAAATACCTTTGAGGGTTCGGTAACCTACAAAGCGGTGGCCGATGTTTATCAATATCCTTTTAAAGAAACCACATTTAAAAACAACTCAACTTTAGTTTAAAGTATAATTGTATGGAACCATGTTATATCATTCTTTGTTGAATGATACAACATGGTTTTTAAATTTGATACATGCTTGAAGAAACCATTGGGCCGGAAGTAGGGCAGGTGAGCAGTATAAGTATATTCCATTAATAACACCATTGTATATACAAACCCCGCGAATAAAAGGTATATTGACACCATACAGGCATGTTACTAATACATTGCGCTAATTGGAGAAAATATTTAATACTCTTATTGATAGTTTTATAGATGATAAGGTAGGTATTGTACAAAACTTTATCAATGCAAAGCTTTCGTCGCACCTAAAAGATAATTTGACTGCTATTTATGCAGCAAAGCTTTTTAAATCTGCAGGTACCGGGAATGATAATGAACAGATACGCGATGGGTCTGTTAGGAGTGATATGATCTATTGGCTGGATAGAAAGCACAACGATTGCTATGAAAATGCATTTTTTGATGTGATAGATAATTTTGTGAATTATCTAAATGATACTTGCTATACGGGTATTACAGGTTATGAATTTCATTACACCTTATATCCAAAAGGGAGCTTCTATAAAAAACATTTAGATCAATTTCGTACCAATGATAGCCGAAAGTATTCTATGATAATTTATTTAAATGCGGGATGGCTGGAAACAGACGGCGGAGAACTGCGTATTCATCATAAAGACAGGCTGCAAAATATTTTTCCTGAAAATGGTAAAAGTGTTTTTTTTAAGAGTAACGAGTTAGCGCATGAAGTTATCTGTACACAAAGGCCGCGAATGAGTATAACCGGCTGGCTAAAAGTTAATTAAACACTGCTTGCGAAAAAAGTTTATAAAACTATTCAATTTGTTTGGTTTTTATCAATTGGTAAGGAGGTAACTATTACCTGTGAAAATAAAAACGTTGTTTAAATTCATTAAACCGCGTTTTTGGTTTAACTATATATTTTCGGCACTCTTTTTGGATAGAATAATATACAATTCTAAAAAATATTAAGATGCTGTTCATTGCTATAAAAATCGTGTTATTATTAAGTTCAATTGTAATACCATTGGGTGCTCAAAAAACCAAACCAAACACCAGTTTTAAATTCAGAATAGATACCGATACAAAAGATGCGCTTTACGCAATTAATGTAAACGGAATGCTTGAAAGAATTCAGCGTAACAGCATGTCAGATCAGGTTGATTTGTAAGAACCGGTTAAGTTAGTTAAAGGTGATGCCCACTTTTTGTTTGTATAAACATCTTTTCCGCTGAATGTGGCCAGGAAAAGCTACTGAAGCGTCCTTTTTGCTGTTGGCGAAACACACGTCGATCCCTAATATTTGAGTAGTATTACTAATGAAGGGGTTGGTGTTGATATAAAATTAAACCATAGGGAACCTTAGGGTCGATCCAGGTGGATTTGGGCGGTAAGATATTTCCGGCATCAGCAACCGCTATCAATTCTTCTACCGTTAACGGGCAAAGAGTAAAGGCAACCACGTAGGGATGTCCGGCTATAAACGTCAATAATTCCTCTATTGCTTGCCTGCCGCCGATGCATTTTAGTCGTTTGTCTGTTTTAGGATCGGTTATACCAAAAAGCGGCGCCAAAATTCTATCCTGTAAAATAGCGGCATCAATACTGTCCGCCAATGTTTTATGGGCATAGGTATTTGGTTTAGGCAGTAATTTGTACCAGTTACAATTAAGGTATAATCCAATGTGATGAATTTCTTTTGGCTGGAAAAACTGATCAGTCAGCTGTATATAAAAATGCGGTAGCAATTGCTTTAAAAACGCAACGCTGTCCAATGGCTCTTCCAAAACCACTGCGCGGTCATATTCCTGAATGCGTAATTCTGTGGTGGACATATACAAAGAGGATAACGCATCGTAAACCGGCTGGCCGAAACTTTGACCAGTTTCAGCGAGTTGAACAGCAGACTCCAGCCGATGGTGGCCATCGGCTAAGTAAACTTTATCAATTAGAGCAAAAGCGTCGATTAATTGTTGCTGAACTTTGCTGTCCTCAATCTTCCAAAGTCTATGTACGCCGTAGCTATTTCCAATGGTGCTATGCTCTTGCTTTAATTTGGTCTTCTCAATGATCCGGTCAATTGTAGGATTGGGTATATAGGTCAGTAAGACCGGATTACCTTCTAACCGGGTATGCGCGCGATAATTTTTTAGCCTGCGTACACTATCCTCCAGAGTTAACTCATGTTTTCTAATGTTTCCGCTCCGGTAATCCTCAAGCCCGGTCAATGCCCAGATGCCAGTTTGGCGATAAGTAGGATGCTCCACTTCGTATACATAAATGCCCGGCGTTTCCTCTTGTACAAGTCTATGGGTTTCGAGTAAATGGCCCAGCGTAGCATTAATGGTTGAATAGGCGGCTGCCTGGCCTTCCGGCGTTTCGGGCCTTAACCTGGCACCGGTTTCCAGCAAATCTTTTAAGGGCGGTAACTGCTCCGGTTTTTGATTGCTGCCAGCGACTGATTCTGCCTGCGGTTTGGTCAAAACCAGTTGATCCGCATAAGCGGGATTGGGCAATATGGCTTTAAAGGGGATAATTTGCGCCATCTTTTTTCAATTAGTATGAATTTTTAGCAGCCTCGGCGTATTGATGTTATTGATTATTACGGATTTAAACTTATGGAATAAAGGTTCTGTTTTTTGGTCACATAAACCATATTAGTATAAGTATTTGGAACAAACGACTATGAAATTAGCATTTTTATTTCGTTTAGACTTTTTGACCACCTAATTCGCTTTTATTTTAATAAAAACGAGCATTTATAATCTTTGTTTTACACTATGTTTGTTCATAAAGCCTTGATCAGACAGCGATGTTTTTTTGATGATATAATCAAGAAGAACGGGCGATCTTTACTTTTTTAACTGGTTTTTTGAAGCTGCGTATAGCCAGGAAAACACTTATCAGCATAAGCAACGCCGCAAGGATATATGGCGCTCCGGGGAAATATATTTCTGTGGTTTTTTTTGTAAAGTGGTAAAATATAAAGCTAAATACAAATGGGCCTATTATAACGCTTATGCTGTTAATAATAGTTATTGCACCCTGTAGTTCGCCCTGTTCGTTTTTGGCTACCTGGTTTGTTGTTAATCCTTGTAAAGCCGGTCCTGAAATGCCACCCAGACAATAAGGTATCATAAATACATACATCATCCATCCCCGACTGGCAAAGGCAATTAAAATAAGGCCACTGGCATAAAATATTAAGCCAAATACAATATTTTTCTTCTGTCCAAATTTGGGTATTGTATAACGTATTAAACCACCTTGAATAGCCACTAGCACAACACCGATAAAAATACCCAATGTACCAACGCTGCTTAACGCCCAGTTAAATTTTTCGAACAAAAAGAACGATAATAGATACTCTACAGCTTTTTGGGCAATGTAAACCAAGGTTATACAGCCTATTAATCCAGCTAGACCGGTATGTTTTGTAAATACCCTTATTAATGCCCCCAATGGATTAGCTCGTTTCCATTCAAATTTTCTGCGATGCTCAGGTTTTAAAGATTCAGGTAAAACAAATAGGCCGTATAATCCATTAAAAAAAGCAAAACCCGCCGCTGCCATAAACGGAAACTTAATGTTGATTTCACCTAAGTAGGCGCCTAACGCAATACCTATGATTACTCCAAAGCCTGATGCTGCACCAACTAAGCCAAAGTTCGCGTCTCTTTTATGGCCGGTACTTATATCAGCTATATAAGCAGTAGCGGTTGATGTACTGGCCCCGGTTACCCCGGCAATAAACCTTCCTACAAAAAGCCAGGCAATTGATGGTGCAAATGACATAAACATATAATCGATGCTAAATCCAAATAGTGATATTAATAAAACAGGGCGGCGGCCATATCTATCGCTCAGGTTACCCATTATGGATGCAAAAACCAGTTGCATAGTGGCATAAATAAGGGTTAACCAGCCATTGTATTTTGAAGCAGTACTAATATCAACATGCCCTAAAGTTTGCAATAACTTAGGCATTACAGGTATAATAATACCTAATCCTAATACATCAATAAATATGGTTATAAAAATAAAACCCAGCGCGGCAGATCGCTTTGATTTGGTTACTGTTTTAGTTTGCTTATTGACAAGAGAAAGCTTTTCGGCCATAAATAGTTAAATGTATACTTAACAGTGGGTATAACCAATAATTTTAATTTGTGTTTCTTTTAAAACTTCTTACTGCCAGCAAGGTACTTAACAACATTAATAATGAGCCTAAAATAAAAGGGGCTCCGGGTAGTATAAAAAATGTGCCGGGTTTTGTGAACCTATAAAAGAGATAGGTCATTAACCATGGTCCAAATATGGAACTCAAACTTGCAAGGCTGGTCAACGCTCCCTGTAGTTCGCCTTGTTCGTTGGGCGGCACTTGTTCGGTTATCGTTCCTTGTAAGGCAGGGCCTGCTATACCACCCAGGGCATAAGGTATCATAAAAGCAAACATCATCCAACCCTTGGTAGCAAATGCGAATAAGATCAATCCGGCTGCATAAAACAATAAACCTATCCATATACTGCGGTGTTTACCTAATTTAGGTATGGCTATGCGTATAAGCCCACCTTGCACAAGAGCTACGGTTAAACCAACAAATCCTAAAGAATAACCTACCCAGGCCTCGTTCCATCCAAATTTACTCATGGTATAAAATGTCCACACACTTTGTACAGATTGCGCGGCAAAGTATATTAAAAATAATGAAGCAGCCAGCCCCAACACCGCCGGATATTTATTTAATTGCAGCAATGAACCCAATGGATTGGCACGTTTAAGTTCAAATGGGCGGCGATGTTCTTTGTCTAATGATTCAGGCAATACAAAGTAGCCGTAAATGGTATTTAATAATGCTAAAACCGCAGCTGCAATAAAGGGCAGGTGTGTACTGTATTTACCTAATATGCCACCAATTACGGGCCCTATAATAAAACCCACGCCAAATGCCACACCTATCATGCCGAAGTTTTGTGCACGTTTTTCGGGGGTACTTATGTCAGCAATATAAGCAGATGCAGTAGTAAAACTGGCCCCGGTGATACCGGCTATAGCTCTGCCCAAAAATAACCAGCCGATAGTTGGCGCGAAGGCAAGAAACAGGTAATCAATACCAAACCCCAATAATGAACCTAATAATACAGGCCTGCGACCAAACTTATCGCTTAAATTACCCAGCACAGGCGCAAATAAAAATTGCATAACAGCATAGGCTAAGGTTAATAATCCGGCGTAACGTGATGCCTCGCCTAAATTACCATGTATAAGTGTCTGTATAAGTTTAGGTAAAACCGGTATGATTATACCTAAGCCTGTTATATCAATTAACAGGGTAATAAATATAAATCCTAAAGCAGCAGCTTGTTTTTTTGACTTGGCAGGTTTATCCATCTCCGCAAAATAAATAAAAGTAATTTGGAAATATTAATTAAATAATTGTTAACTTGACTAAAATTATAGTTTTCAGTCCCAGAGAAATCTAATCACTTAAACCAATGAAAAACCTAAATCATCTGTTGATATTACCGGTTATGCTGGTATGTCAACCATTAATAGCGCAAACAAATCATTTAACCATTTCAGATGAATTTCCGTCGCAAGGAGAAACGATTAGTTTTACTTATGTCCCTGCGGGAACCAAACTTGCAAATAAAGAAGGTATTACAGCTACGATTTATTATATAGATGGAAAGAAAAATCCTGCTGATAATATTACCCTTACCCAAGAGGGTAAATTGCTTAAAGGGAGTTTGACTATACCGGTAAGTGCAAGGGCGTTTTTCTTTAAAATTAGTAAAGATACCAGCGTTGATAATAATAGCGGTAAGGGCTATATATACATGGTGTATAACGGAAAAGAACCTATACAGGGCGCTTATGCATCAGAAGGAATGGTTTATAGCGGATTAGGAAACTCATTAGCTAAAATACCTGCTGATAAAGCGCGATCACTTAAGTTTTTAAAACAGGAAATAGCTGCTTTTCCGCAGAGCGAAAAAGAATATGCAATTCAATATTACAGGGCATTGTCTACTTCTACCGATCCGGACGATATTGTTTTGCTAAACAGTAAGTTAGCTGATCTTAAAAACAGCAGGGACGAAAAGGAGCTGCTTCAGGCGGTTTCTATTTTAATAATGCAAAAGAAAAAGCCAGAAGCCGATTCTTTGACCGCTATGATCAAATTGAAATTTCCGCAAGGCACCTTGGATAAAAATGCGGCGATAAATGATATTATGAAAGAAAAAGATGTAAAAAAAATGGACTCATTATACCAGGTGTTTGTTCATCATTTTCCGGAAAATCCAATAGAGCCATCAAGTTTATATGATATGTTAAAAACGCAGCTTATATACAAGTATCTTGCAAATAATGATTACGACACGTGTGTGAAATATCTGGCTTTAATAAATGATAAATCAGAATTATTCCAGGCATTGAATAACGTAGCATGGCGGATGGCAGAAAAAGGAGAGAAATTGGAAGTGGCAGAAAAACTGTCAAAACAATCTGTTGATATTGTTAATGATAGATTTGAAAACCCTGTTGCAAGCCCGTTTGTTACTGTAGCAAAAGCCAAAAATGATGCAGCCGGTTATAGAATTATGGTGGGTGATACTTATGCTTATATTTTAATTAAGGAGGGTAAGTTTGCCGAAGCACAAAAAATTCAGCAGCCCTTGTACGAAAGAAGTGATAAAAAAGGGGGGCCGGTAGTTGCGCACTATGTACAGATATTAAATGCAACAGGTAACTATACGCAAGCCAAAGAGATAGCCGAAAACGGGATGAAATCTGCAAAAATAGATCCCGAACTGGAGCCTGCTTTAAAGGTTAGCTATGTTAAACTTAATGGCAGCGATAATGGTTATGCAGAATATGTTGCCGGCTTAAAGTCTATTTCTCAGGGAAAAATAATGGCCAATTTAGAAAAGACGATGGTTAATCAACCGTCGCCAGCTTTTGCGCTTCAGGATTTTGATGGTAAAACTGTTTCCCTGGCCGACTTAAAAGGTAAAACTGTTGTTGTAGATTTTTGGGCAACCTGGTGCGGGCCGTGCAAGGCTTCGTTTCCGGGTATGCAAAAAGCAGTTAACAAATATAAGGATAACCCCAATATTGTATTTTTATTTGTTGATACCTGGGAAAGTGTAGAAGATTATATACCCGGCGTTAAAAAGTTTATCGAAGATAATAAATATACCTTCCATGTACTTTTTGATGAAAAGAATGCCGATGGAAGGCAAGCAAAAGTGGTTACTGCTTTTGGTGTTTCAGGCATCCCAACTAAATTTATAATTGATAAAGACGGAGTAATTCGCTTTAAATATGTTGGTTATTCGGGATCGGATGAAAAAGTATTGGACGAAGTTAGTAATATGATAACGTTGGCCAATAACCCAGTTAAAGCACCAGTTAAGTAGTAAAAAGATAAAATGTAAAGAATAAAAAAATCATAAAAAGGGGCGATGGTTTTAAACCATCGCCCTTTTTTGTGCAATGTATATTTTTAGAAATTCGGTTTCAATACATATTTGTCATAGAAACGGAAGATGTGCCCTACAGCTTCTTCGGCGGTATCAACCAAACGGAACAGGTTCATATCATCCGGGTGAATATTATGCTCCTGGTTAAGCATTTTTTCGGTTATCCAGTTAAATAAACCACCCCAATATTCAATACCTACAAACACAATAGGGAAACGGGCAATTTTACCGGTTTGTATTAAGGTAATAGCCTCAAACGATTCGTCTAATGTGCCAAAACCACCCGGTAGCACAATAAACCCTTGCGAGTATTTCATGAACATTACCTTTCGGATGAAGAAATAATCAAATTCAAGTACTTTATCTCTGTCGATATATTTATTATGAAATTGCTCAAATGGTAATTCAATGTTTAGCCCTACTGATTTACCGCCGGCCTCGTAAGCGCCTTTATTAGCCGCTTCCATTATACCTGGGCCACCGCCTGATATTACACCATATCCGCGCTCGGTGAGCAGCCTTGCGGTGTCCTCGGCCAGTTTATAATATGGATTGTCATTATGTGTACGTGCCGACCCAAATATGGACACACAAGGGCCAATTTTAGCCAGTTTCTCAAAGCCGTCAACAAACTCGGCCATTATTTTAAATATCTGCCAGGAATCGGTTACTTTAATTTCCTGCCAGTTCTTGTTTTCAAATGCGTGTCTTATTTTTTCTTCACCAGTCATATCTTAAATGTAGTATAATTAAACTATTACCGCTTTTGTTTTAGTTGATGAGCTTAGTAGTAAGCCCGCAAATGTAATAATTCCATTTAGCAGGATAAGCTCATTGTCAAACGTATAACCAAATAATCTGGCAGAGTTAGCGCTCAGATAATAACATATAGCCGGAGATATTAAACAAATAAATGGCACCAGCTTATCTTTAACCTGCCTGCCACTTACAAATAGCCCAAACGAATATAGGCCTAGTAATGGCCCGTAAGTATAAGATGCTACCTTGAAAATTGCGCTAACTACCGCATCATTATTAATAGAGTTAAATACAATAATAGTTAAGAATAACAATCCTGAAAATGCCACGTGCACATAATGACGGATATTAACCATTTTTTTACTGTTGATGTCCTTGCTTTTGCTAAATCCTAAAAAATCAACACAAAATGAGGTGGTTAATGCGGTTAAAGCCGAATCCGTAGTTGCAAAAGTTGCTGCTGTAAGCCCAAGCATGAATACAATTGCCGGTACTACACCCAAATACTTTAATGCGATAGTGGGGTAGAGGTAATCGGTTTTTGTAACCGTAATACCATAACGCGCGGCATACATGTATAACAAAGCGCCCACACTTAAAAAGAAAATATTAATAACCACAAACACCGCGGTAAAGCTGAACATGTTTTTTTGCGCTTCTCGGATATTTTTAAGGCTCAGGTTTTTCTGCATCAAATCCTGATCAAGCCCTACCATACCTATGGTAATAAATATACCGCCAATAAACTCTTTACCAAAATGGAAATGGCTGGTTAAGAAATCATTAAAGAAAAATATTTTTGAGTAGCTACTGTTCTTTATCGCATCGGCAGCTTCAAAAATGTTAAAGTTCATTGCCCGGCAAATGAAAATTATTGACAAGAAAACCGATGAAACCAAAAATAGGGTTTGCAAGCTATCGGTAATGATAATTGTTTTTAGCCCGCCTTTAAACGTATACGCCCAAATCAATAGTAAACATATTAGTACTGTTATAGCAAACGGAATGTTATAACTATCAAATATGAATTTTTGTAGTACAATAACTACCAGATATAGCCTGAAAGATGAGCCAATAACCCTGCTTATTAAAAATATAGCCGCTGCTGTTTTATAGCTCCAGGTACCTAATGCCCCCTCAATATAACTATATATTGATGTTAGCTTTAAACGATAATATAAAGGGAGTAAAACAGTTGCGATAATTATAAAGCCTGCTGCATTGCCCAACACAAACTGGAAATAAGCAAATTCATCACCACTTGGTGCGCCCACTTTCCCGGGGACGGATATAAAAGTAACCCCGCTTAATGCAGTGCCTATCATCCCGAATGCTACTAAATACCATTTAGAATTACGGTTGGCAACAAAGAAAGTATCGTTATCTGATGATTTTCGGGAAGTAAGCCATGATATGATTAATAACACTAAAAAATAACCTACAATGAATGATAATAGTACTCCTGGGGACATACGCTAATTTAGTTTGATAATGTCATTTTCTGACGATCGTTTGATGATATTATGGTAAATTTCTTTCTTGCTCACAAGTTATGTATTAGTACTTCATTAAACAAAAAACTTTCAGACTTATTGAATCTTTCGGCCTTTCGGACGTCCTGACTATTACCTATCTTCGTAACATGAACTTTTCGTCAAAGTTGTTGGAGAATGCGGTTGCTGAGTTTGCAAAATTACCCGGAGTAGGTCAAAAAACAGCTTTACGGCTGGTTTTGCACCTGCTTAACCAGGATAAAGACGAGGTGGAAAAGTTTAGCGCTACTATCAGCAAACTACGCAACGAAATACAATTTTGTAAAATCTGCCATAATATTTCAGATCAAGCAGTTTGTGAGATATGCTCGGCTCCTAAACGAGATCACAGTCTGATATGTGTTGTTGAGGATACCCGTGATGTTATGGCTATAGAAAACACCAGCCAGTATAATGGTATATATCATGTATTGGGCGGATTGATCTCGCCGATGGACGGTATTGGCCCGTCAGATTTAGAAGTGGATACCCTTATCGAACGCTTAAATAGTGAAGAAGTAAAAGAGATAATTTTCGCGTTAAGCGCTACAATGGAGGGGGATACCACCATCTTTTATTTGCATAAAAGATTAAAACAGTTCAACATAAGTATCTCAACAATAGCTCGTGGCATAGCTTTTGGAGGAGAATTGGAGTACGTAGACGAGATCACATTAGGTCGGTCTATCGCTACACGTGTTCCGTATGAAAATTCTTTATCCAGGTAAGTATGAAACTATCGGTTATTATTGTTAATCACAATCGTTGTGATTTGCTAAAACTCGCTTTAAATTCTTTAATTAAAGCTTCAAATGATATTGATTTTGAGATTGTTATAGTTGATAATGCATCAACCGACAATTCAGTTGAAATGCTTACTGTGGATTTTCCGGAAATTCTGGTAATTGCTAATTCTATTGATGAAGGTATTGCCAAAGCAAGTAACCGGGGGATAGAAGTGTCTAAAGGAGAGTATATTTTACTGGTCAATGCGGATATTATTTGCGGCAAAGAGACTTTAGGCAAAGTGCTTGATTTTATGGACGTTCATGACGATGCAAATGGTTTAGGTGTGCGTATGCTTAGTCCGCAAGGGACTTTCCTAACCGAATCAAACCGGGGGTTAACCAAACAATGGATAGCATTTATTAAGTTGATTGGCTTTGAAAAAAATTTACCTAAATCACGCTTAACCAACCGTAACCATAAAGCATGGGTAGAAGAATTTCAAACATCAGAGATCGATATATTAAATGATGCTTTTATGCTGATACGCAGATCTGTTTTTAATGAAATTGGTTTGTTTGATGAACGTTTTGTTGGGTATGGTTACAATGTTGACCTGTCATACAGGATGCGTTTAGCCGGATTTAAAAACTACTACTTCCCTAAAACATATATTATCAATTTTAAAAGCAATAGTCAGCCCAAATTTAGCTGGCAGTACATAAGAGATTTTTATGGAGCTATGCTTATATTCGCTGCCAAGTACCTGTTTAAATTGCCTGAAATAAAGATAGAAGGCATACAGCTGTACCCGCCACAATATGAAGTTGAACAATAAAATAGTGATAATAACCGGTGCATCATCAGGCATTGGTAAATCGCTGGCTACAGAATTTGCACGTCGTGGTGCCCACCTGGTTTTAGGCGCCCGCCAATATGTTACCCTGTGCGAAATCGCCCAATCACTCGAACAACAGTATAATATTAAAGCCGTAGCCGTACAATGCGACGTAGCTATTGAAAGTGATTGCGCCCATTTAATTAACCAGGCCATTACAACCTATAGTAAAATTGACGTATTGGTAAATAACGCAGGCATTTCTATGCGTGCCTTATTTAAAGATGTAGATGTGCAGGTTTTAAAAACCCTGATGGATGTGAACTTTTGGGGTACAGTATACTGCACTAAATATGCGTTGCCAGAAATTTTAAAAGCACAGGGCAGTATAGTAGGCGTTTCTTCCATAGCCGGATATAAAGGTTTACCGGGGCGCACAGGCTATTCGGCCTCAAAATTTGCTATGAATGGCTTTTTGGATGCTTTGAGGGTAGAGAATTTAAAAACAGGCGTGCATGTTATGACTGCCTGTCCGGGTTTTACCGCCTCAAATATTCGTAATACTGCATTAAATAAAGATGGCAACCAGCAAGGCGAAAGCACCTTGCACGAAGAAAAAATGATGACAGCCAACGAAGTAGCCAAAATTATTGCCGATGGTGTAGAAAATCGTAAACGTACTTTGATTATGACCCGCCAGGGTAAACTCACTGTTTTATTGAGCAAGTTGTTGCCTGGGTTGTTAGATAAACTGGTTTACAATGTGTTTGCTAAAGAGAAGGATGCGTTATTGAAGTAAGAGATTAATTTTTTCTATCTGCTGTGTATGATAAACAAGCTTTTATTTGATAACCTCTTACCTTTTTCCTTTAACCTATAAAGCAATCGACTCATAATCATCAATCTTATTCAGATTTAAAACAATTCGGCCCTCTTCGTCCCGGTCAAATGCCGGCTTGAATTTGGCACCCCATATCATTTCGTCATATTGATAGGAGGTACGTGAATGTACGGTTTGCGAAAAGGTATCATCAAACGCTTTTAATAGCACAGCAAAGCCAGCCTCGGTGGTTACCATGTCTTCCGCAGTCATGTCTTTTAACGGACTATCATTATCAAGTGGATGCACTACGGTCCAGTTTAGTGTTAGTATGCTAACGCGCTTTCTTTCCAGCTCTAATGATATAAACCGACGTATTTTTTTACCGTCTACATCTTCATTGTAAGAGAAGATAACCTCTATTTGTAGGTCGATCAATGTATTTCGGCGCAAATTGGCTAATCTGAACATGATACCTTTCCCGTTATCGCGGTAAGGTGCAACCAACAGATGCTCGCTATATTTAATTTTTGCCGATGGCCTCGAAAAGCGCCCGTATAACAAGCCAGTAGCTAAAGCGAAGGCAAGTAGACCCATCATTGATTCTAACGCGGCTACACTGTTGGTAGCCATTCCATGGGGGCTAATATGGCCATACCCGACCGTTGATATGGTTTGCGCCGAAAAAAAGAACCCATCCATAAAGCGGTAAAAATAAGTATTGCCTATAGCGCCGTATAAATTACCCGGGCCAAGAGATACATAAATAAAGGCGAAAACTATATTGGCAATTAAATACCCGGTTAATACCAGCAGCCAGAATTTACCCCAGCCCATGGTAATTAATGTATGGTAATTGTTTGAAGTGTCAAATAAAGATAGCCCTTTACGTTTTACATTTATAGATCCATCCTGGTTTATTAGGCGCTGGCTTTTGGTAACGGCCTGGGTGCCAAATCCAAGATCATCTTCCGGATTGAATTTTCGTTTATG
>NZ_JAQBOW010000070.1 GCF_028287845.1 Mucilaginibacter sp. | reverse complement strand
TTAAGCCAGAACGTCAAACCGAAAAGGAAATTGGTTTGGATGCAGGTTTCCTGAATGATCGTTTAGGTTTTGAATTTACTTATTACAATAAAGCTGTAAAAGATCTTTTATTGCTGGTAACCTTACGTCCATCAGAGGGTTTTGGAACACAATATCAAAACGTTGGTAACATGAGCAATAAAGGTATTGAGCTATTATTAAGAGGTATACCTGTTCAAAACAAAAATTTTAAATGGAACACAACGATTATATTTTCAATAAATAAAAATATTGTAAGTGATGTACCGGGTGGTTTAGTTACTTTCCCCGGTGGATTTGGCCAGGTTGCGGCAGTTAACGGTTATGCGTTGGGAGCATTTTATTCTACTTATTTTGCCCGAAAAGCTGACGGATCGATTTTGCTGAATGCAGCAGGTTTGCCCCAAACAGAAAAATCTGGTCGTGACCCTGTAACCGGTCAGCCAACCGGATCAACCCTGAGCAAAGTAATTGGTGACCCTAATCCAAAATGGACCGGATCATTTACCAATGAGTTTGCAGTTGGAAAAAACTTCACTTTCAGAATGCAATGGGATGCCTCATACGGCAACAAAGTATTTAACTTTACTAAACGTGTAGGCGACAGGGATATTTATGGTAGCCTTGCTGGTTATATGCCTGAGTTAGAGGGTAAAGTACCAAAAGGAACTTCGGCAGCACTTTATGGTATTTTTGAAAACTGGATAGAAGACGGCTCATACCTTAAACTACGTGAACTTTCTGCCTCTTATGATTTAAGGTTAAAAATGTTAAACAGTAAACCATTACGTGTCTCGTTATCAGGCAGGAACCTACTTTCTATTGATCATTATAGTGGTTGGGACCCTGAAACTAACGCGGCTGGCCAAAGTAATGCTGTACGTGGTTTTGACTTCACCGAGGTACCAATACCAAGAACTATTGCAATTGGTTTAAGTTACACGCTTTAATATTAAAAATTAACATCATGAAAAGGAAAATAAATTATAAATATATCATCGTCGCTTTAACCTTTATAGTTTCATCATGTAAACTTAACCAGGTTAATCCTAATGCTGCAACAGATCAGCAGATATTAACTACCAGGGCAGGCATCATCGCTTTAAGTGTTGGTTTAAGACAATATTATTCAACAACGGGCTTAGCTAATATTATGCTTACTCCTGACGTTACTGCCCGCGAAGTTAAAGGTGTTGCAACCTTTACTAACACATTAGAAGTAGAAGCCGGCGGTACAGCTTTGCCTACTGCTAACGGTAATATTTTGGCTTACTGGAGCTCAATGCAGACCGAAATGGGCATGTGTGAGAGTATTATAACTAATGCTCCTAAAGTTGCGACAGTAGAACCTGCTATACTAAGCGGCATTATGGCACAGGCTTATTTGTTTAAAGCGATGGCTTTAGCAGAATTAGCAATGGCTTTTGAGCAGGCAAATTTGGCTACTAGTGTAACAGACCCCGTAAAATTTGTACCACGTGCGCAGGTTTTTGCTGAAGCAATAAGGTTGCTCGATCTGGGTATTGCTACAATTACAGCTACACCACCTTCTGCAACTTTTACTACTACTGTTACCGGCCCTGATTTTGATTTAAAAAATACGCTTTATGCAATGGAGGCACGGATAAATTTAATGGCAGGTAATAATCAAAAAGCGTTGGATAATGCTAACTTGGTAGATCTGACCAAAACATCTAAGTTTACTTATACCACGCTGAGCCCTAACCCGTTGTACGTGCTTTATAATTTTACTATATCTTATCGCCCAAGAGACAATTTTGGCCTTCCGGCAGGTTTATATGATGTAGGCGATTTAAGGTATAATTTTTACTTTTCTACAACACTAAGAGCGATTGTCAATGGAGACCCAGTGGTTTCAATGACTGGTTTTGCAGTAAGTCAAACTACAAGTATCCCTGTTTATTTAACAGACGAAATTAAATTAATAAAAGCCGAAGCTACTGTACGTTTAGGTGGCGACCTAAATGCTGCGGTAACTTTAATAAACGCGGTTAGAACACAAACTACCGGAGACCCATTTGGAGTTAACGCGGGTTTGCCTGCTTATTCAGGTGCTATAGCTACTGATGCCTTGTTAGCAGAGATTTATAAACAACGGTGTGAAGAGTTGTATTTAAGCGGCTTAAAATGGGAAGATACCCGGAGGTTCAATCGCCCCGCGCCACCCGCTAACACTACCGAAAGGAACCGTATATTCTATCCATACCCAACACAGGAAAGAATTGTCAATCCAAATACACCGGTCGATCCGGCAATTTAAATTATCATAATCGCGGGGGATTAATGTTCCCCGCGATTAAATTTTTGACCATGAAAAATTTATTAGTTATACTGTTTGTATGTGGCGTTACAGCTGGGTTAGCACAAAATCATGCCATAAATCAACAGAAATTGAGCAAAATCAGGGAGGCTGAGCAAAGCGCGGTGGTGTTGAATAATAACACGGGTTTTATCCCTTTAAAAGAAGTTCAGGGTTTAAAAGTAGCAAGCGTTCATGCCGGTTATAGTTTTGCTTCGGTATTTGATAGTATAGCAAATAAATACAGCCATGTTACAGGTTTCAATGTTAATGATGTTGAAACTACCCAAGCTTACAATGCACTGCATGATAAGCTGAAATTGTATAACTTAATCTTGTTTACAATCTCCAACAGCACCAAATTTACACCTGCGTGCTTAGGGTTTGTAAAAGATATGGAGAGCTTAAATAAAGTAATATTTATAATAACCGGCGATGGAAAGAATTTAAACTATTTAAATAATACCAAATCGCCCGTAATTTATTGCAAAAACAATACAAGTGAAGGTGCTTCTATAGCTGCACAGTTAATATTTGGCGGCGTTGCTGCCAAAGGTAAACTTACAGCTACTTATACATCTAATTTTACGATTGGTGCAGGTTATCAAACTCAAAAAATACGTTTAGGTTATTCAATTCCTGAAGCGGTAGCGGTAAATAGTGATCTGTTGGCCGGGATAGACTCGTTAGTTGCTGCAGGCATAGCCACCCATGCAGCTCCTTCGGTAGTAGTGTTATTGGCTAAAGATGGAGAGGTAATATTTCATAAAGCTTACGGTAAGCATACCTATGATGGTTCTGAAATAACTAAGCCTGATGATCTTTTTGATATGGCTTCGGTTACTAAGGTTACGGCAACTACGCCATCTATTATGCGTTTGTATGATAGAAAAGTTATTAATCTTGACAGCCCGATAAGTAAGTATGTTGCCTTAGTTAGGGATGCACCGGATAAACGGGATGTGAAAATTAAAGAAGCTTTACTTCATGAAGCCGGATTTACGCCCTATATCAAATTTTATGAGCAGCTTAAGCCTTCAGATATGAGTCGTGATTCATCGGCAGCATATCCAACTAAGGTAGCCGATAATTATTATTTACGAGCCAATTATTTTGATGAGGTTATGTGGCCCGTTACATTAAAATCAGAAGGGCATACCAGGGGTAAATTTGTATACAGCGATTTAAGTATGTATATGATGAAGGAGGTAGTAGAAGAGGTTAGCCATACAAAACTGAATGATTTTGCAGCAAATGAGTTTTATTTGCCATTAGGCTTACAGGTTACCGGGTTTATGCCGCGCAATCGTTTTGCTAAATCAAGAATTGTACCTACTACCGAAAATGATAATTGGTTTAGGAATATGCTGGTACAGGGTTATGTGAATGATCCCGGATCAGCTATGGCCGGTGGGGTAGAAGGGCATGCAGGATTATTTGCCAATGCTAATGATCTGGCAATTTTTTACCAAATGCTTTTGAACGAGGGAGTATATGGCGGCAAAAACTACTATAAGCCAGGTACTGTGAAAATGTTCACTTCCCGTCAGTCTAAAGTTAGCCAGCGCGGGTACGGCTATGATCGCGTGAGCAATGATAAGCAACCCGGCGATTATCGCTCTGAACAAGCTTTCGGGCATAGCGGCTATACAGGAACTTATGTATGGGTTGATCCTAAATACAATTTGGTATTTATATTCCTATCTAACCGTACTTATCCTGATGACGGTAAAACATTTGGCGTATCAAAAGTAAATTTACGGCCGCGCATTCTGGATATGTATTATAACGCAATAGTTAACAGCAAAGCTGTTGGAAAGAATTAATAAAAAATTAACTTAAAAGACTATACGAATTTAAGGTTTTGCATGTTTATTTAAATACATATAAATCATAAAGATCTACCTGATCGAAAACATTATTTTAATCAAATGGAACTAACAACAGAAAAAGATTCTAATTATAACAACCTTCATGAATTGTCACTTATTGATATACTGCAAAGTATAAATGATGAAGACAAAACCGTGCCTTTAGCGGTTAAGAAAAGTATAAAGCAAATAGAAAAACTTTCGGCCGCTGTCACTACACAAATGAAAGCCGGCGGCAGATTGTTTTATATCGGTGCCGGAACCAGTGGCAGATTAGGGGTATTAGATGCTTCAGAATGCCCGCCGACATTTGGTGTGCCGGCTGATATGGTTATCGGCATTATTGCCGGTGGCGACAGCGCGATAAGAAAAGCAGTAGAAAATGCCGAAGATGATGAAAAACAGGCCTGGAAAGATATGGCAGCTTATGGTATAAATAATAAAGACGTAGTTGTTGGCATAGCAGCATCCGGCACCACACCTTATGTTTTAGGAGGTTTAGAAGCAGCGAATGCGCAGGGTATTGTTACCGGTTGCGTAGTTTGTAATGCTGATTGCCCTATTTCGCGCGAAGCGCGTTTTCCGGTTGAAGTGGTTGTAGGCCCCGAGTTTTTAACCGGCTCAACCCGGATGAAAGCGGGAACAGCGCAAAAACTTGTACTAAACATGCTTACTACCTCGGTAATGATAGGCCTTGGCAAAGTAAGAGGCAATAAAATGATAGACATGCAATTAAATAACTCAAAATTATACAAACGGGGAGTGAATATAATAATGAAAGAAACCGGCATAGATGAGGAAACCGCCGAAGGTTTGTTGAAAAAATATGGAAGCATACGCCAGGCTATAGCGGCAGCGGGTCATAGTTAAACAAACCTAAATTAAAACAGATTACTCACAAGAAAACTTTAATATATGCCCAGACTAAATTTACTTGAAGAAACAAGGTTTGAAAAACTCCCGGTAACCATTTATGATAATGCAGCTGATGCCAGCATAGCCGTGGCCCGGCGCATAGCAATGCTAATAAAGAGCAAACAACATAATAATGAAAAAACAGTATTAGGGCTTGCAACCGGCGTAACGCCAATAAAAGTATATGCCGAACTGGTGCGTATGCACAAAGAGGGCAGTCTGAGTTTTAAAGACGTTATTACCTTTAATTTGGATGAATACTATCCAATGAGACCAACATCAGCGCAAAGCTATGTTACTTTCATGAAAGATAATTTATTTAACCATATTGATATCGACCTTAACAATGTGCATATTCCTGATGGTACTTTAGCAAAAGATAAAGTAGCTGATTTTTGCCTGGAATATGAACGTAAAATAACGGCCCTTGGGGGCCTGGACATGCAAATTTTAGGTATAGGGCGTACCGGGCATATCGGTTTTAATGAGCCGGGTTCGGCACCAAACTCAGGTACCAGATTAGTCACTTTGGATGACCTTACCCGAAGCGATGCTTCGCGCGATTTTGGCGGAAAGGAAAATGTACCAACCAAGGCTATAACCATGGGTATTGGTACCATATTTAAAGCCCGCGAAATTATTTTAATGGCCTGGAGCAAAAAAAAGGCTTCTATTTTAAAAAAGGCCGTTGAGGGCGAAATTTCTGCGGATGTACCTGCAACATACCTGCAGCTTTCTGATCATGTAGAATTTATAGTTGACCGGGATGCTGCTTCAGAATTAACGCGTTTAGATACACCGTGGCTGGTAAAAGATTGTATATGGGATGAGCAGGCTATAAAAAAGGCGGTAACCTGGCTTGCGCTAACCTTAAAAAAGCCAATTTTAAAGCTTACCGAAGAGGATTACAATAACCATGGTATGGCGCAACTGGCTACAGAAAAAGGGCCCGTTTACAATATAAATATTAACATATTTAATAAGTTGCAGCATACCATAACCGGGTGGCCCGGTGGTAAACCCAATGCCGATGACAGCCAGCGGCCAGAGCGCGCCGAACCGGCCAAAAAAAGAACAGTTATATTTTCTCCGCACCCTGATGATGATGTTATATCTATGGGAGGAACGTTTATTCGCCTGGCAGACCAGGGCCATGAAGTGCATGTAGCTTATCAGACTTCGGGTAATACCGCTGTTTGGGATGATGATGCATTGCGATACGTTGAGTTTAGTATCGACTTTAATAGATATCAAAAAATTGATACTACACAGTTAGAAGACTTGTATATGCGGATGCGCAACTTTTTAAAAGAAAAGCAGCCTAACCAAACGGATTCTGATGAAATACTTACCGTAAAGGGCCAGATAAGAAAAGGCGAAGCTATTGCAGGCGCCAGGTATGCAGGTTTACCTGATGAGCGTATTCACTTTATGAATTTGCCATTTTATGATCGTTTTAAATCGCAAAAAAGTGTAAGCTATGAGGATGATATAAAACAAACAATGGATTTGCTTAATGCAGTTAAACCTCATCAAATATTCGCTGCCGGTGATTTTGCCGACCCGCATGGTACGCATAAGGTTTGTTTTGACATTATTATAAACGCGTTAAAGCGGCTGCGGGAAACAGAAGAATGGATAAAAGACTGCTGGTTATGGTTATACCGGGGGGCATGGCATGAATTTCCTATCCATGAAATTCAAATGGCCGTTCCATTATCACCCGAAGAGGTTATGCGCAAACGGTTAGCTATATTTAAACATCAATCTCAAAAAGATATGCCTGTTTTCCCCGGAGAAGATTCAAGGGAGTTTTGGGTGCGTGCAGAGGACAGGACAAAAGAGACTGCATTTGGTTATAATCAGCTTGGCTTAGCCGAGTATGAGGCTATTGAAGCTTTTGTACGCTGGAACTATTAAAACAGAATATTAATACGTTGGTCTTCAGTATATTGTAATTTTTGGCGTGCCAGAATGTGTCGCAATGCATCAACGTGTTCGTGGTACAGTACAGTAATAACATTTAACAATTAATTCTATGAGAAAGCTTTTTACAATTCTGGTCATTCTGGTAACAGGGTTTAAAATTCAGGCGCAGGAACGATCCGAAAATTTGTTTTATATGACTGATAGCCCGGATTCCTTTGAAAGTTTCCGAAAAAATGTAAGCCAGATATCCATTGTATGCCCGCAGGTATTTTTCATCAGTAAAGAAGGTGTATTGTCGGGCTCTGTTGATCCCAGGCTATTAGAAATTTCAAAAGCAAATAATATAAAGGTTATGCCTTTAATAGTAAATACAGGTTTTAATGCCCTGTTGTTGCATAATATAGTTACTAACCCGGTAGCGCGTAAACGTGCAATTGATATGATGCTGCTGTATGCCAAACAATATGGGCTTGATGGATGGCAATTTGATATGGAGGGTCTTAACATTACTGATCGTGATAATTTTACCTCTTTTTTTAAAGAGACAGCCGAAGCCTTGCATCATGAAAAATTACAATTATCTGCAGCGCTGGTACATACTATAGAGAATGTTGGCGGGCCAACTGCTTATCATAGTTTTTTGTTTGAGAACTGGCGCGCTGGTTATAATTTTAAAGAACTTGCAGCTGTCGGCGATTTCTTGTCTATAATGACTTATGATCAGCATACCAGGCGCACACCACCCGGGCCCGTGGCAGGTGTAGATTGGATGGAGCGTATTGTTAAATATTTACTGGATGAGGGGGTGCCGGCACAGAAACTTTCATTAGGCATTCCTGATTATTCTGTGCATTGGTTTCCGGATTATACCGAAGAAAGAGGAGGGTTTTCTAACGGGCAGCAAATAGGATATAACACCGTGCAATATTTGCTTGGGAAATATAATGTAAAACCCATCTGGAATGAAAAAGCAGGTTGCAATTATGCAGTTTGGGATAACGATGGCGTGTATGAATATCTTTATATTGAAGATGCGCAGTCGCTAAAACCCAAACTATCTATCCTGGCAAAATATAAATTGAGAGGCATATCTGTATGGGCACTGGGTAGGGAAGATCTTGCTTTTTGGGATGTATTAGGTAAAGAGACAAAAAGGAGATAATCTATTCAGTAAACGATCGTGTTCCTTTAAAGCGACCAAAGCATCCTGTAATGGGATTGTTGCTAAAACCCGTTAACCTCTGTCGAACCTGTTGCCGATCATAATTTAGAAACGCCACCATAGGTGGAATTTGTGGCATTGCTGGTCAGGTACTCAATAGCCGTGACGAAGCTGTGTATCATTCAAATGATTGTTTAAAACTAATATAATGAAATACTTGTTATATTTTTTTCTATAATGCCAGGATGAAAAAAAAGGAAGCAAGGGAATATTTTGATCAGGAATGGGCCGATATGAAATCTCATTTGAAGTCTTTTTTTAAGAAAGCGCAACAAGAAGATCTGCACGATTTTAGGGTTCAGGTTAAAAAATTACGTGCTTTTTTAATCTTATCTGATAGCATGGGCGACCTCCCCGAATTGGCCGGGTATTTCAAACCCATCAACAAAATATTTAAACAGGCGGGCGAGATACGGAACGCATATATGAACCAGGAATTAGGTAAGGCGCAGCAAATTCACAATGATGCGTTTATAGACACTCAACACCAATTGGAAATTAAGGCAGGCAAGAAATTTAAATCAAACAAAGTAAGATTTTTGGAAAGAGTAAAAGTTACACGCCGGATATTAAAAGGTAAAATCAAGCCGGTAAGTAATCTGCATATTAGCCTGTTTTATCAAACCCGACTGGAGCAAATTGGGGATTCTCTTGCAATACTTAAATTTGATGATTGCTTACATCAATGCCGTAAACAGGTAAAGATGCTGATCTATAATTATAAATTGGCCCATACTGTGCCTGCCATCGGTTTTAACAAGGATTACCTGGAGCGGGTACAAGCCCTTATCGGAGACTGGCACGATCATATGCTGGCCATCAAATTATTTTCTAACGAGATAATAGATCAAGTTGCGCTTAACAAGCTAAAAAAGCAGGATAGCCGGTTAAAAAAGCAGATCACTATACTGACTAAAAATTTTTATAACCAGGCGACCACGGTGACAGAACTACCTGTTGAACAAATAAGCTAAAGCGAGGCATAGAGATTTTCCGCACAGTATTAATGGGGGCCTTTAAGCTGCGTTTTGAAGATTTTTGATATGGAACATCCATTTCCCAGCAAGAGAAATTTATTGTTACGCATTATCCAATTTTCTGCTTGATTTTTTTTATATTGAAAAAACGCTTTTAAACAAAGAAAGCCTCTTTTTCAAGAGACTTTCTTCTTTAACAGTAACGTCGTTGGGGACGTTTTTGTGATCCCGCTGGGATTCGAACCCAGGACCCCAACATTAAAAGTGTTATGCTCTACCAGCTGAGCTACGAAATCATCTAAGCGTTTCCGTTTAAAGTGGTGCAAATATAGAAGTATTTGACTATGAACGCAAGCCTTATTTGAATTTATTTTTCAGCATTATTAATTAGTTCATTGCCAGTATTCTACAATTTTAAAATGCCGATTTTTCCGCCATTGCCGGCTAACAAAACCAATTTTCCATGTTTTGCCTTGCGGCATGCGTTATAGCTGGTTGCGTCTATTTTGGTCCATGTTATACCGCCATTGGTGGTCATATTGGTTCCTGATGTTCCTGTGGATATGAAAGTATCTTCTTTAATATACTCTACAGCTGATTGAAAACCTGCCGGAAAGATGTTTGCTAAATGCCAGGTTAATCCGTTGTCGGTTGAGTAACATGCTGTAGAATCTTGTAGCATATCTTTCTGATAGTCGCCACCAACCACAACATATTGGCGGGGCCCTGCTGAAATAGAAAATGCTCCTTGGGCACTTTGCCCATGTATAATAGGAACGCGTGAATGCTTCCAGGTGCCTTTTGTTTTAAGGGTAATGACCTCTGCAACACTACCGCCGGTTATTATAGCAAATAGGCCATTAGTTCTTAAACAAGTGCCACTTGCTGCAAACGCAGCCTGTGAAGGTAAAGCATCGGGGCCATTAAAGGTATTCCAGTTATTGCCGCCATCTTTGGTTTCCAGTAGCAGGAATTTTCCTTTAATGGGATCGCCCATAACGAAGCCATGCTGCCGACTATCAAAATCCATCGCATCTAAAAAGTAAGCTGTATCGGTATTTCGATAATTAATTTTCCAGTTTGCTCCACCATCAATAGTTTTTAGTATTAATGCCGGTGTACCAGAGCTCATTATCACTGCTTCTTTATCAGAAAAAGCTTCAATGTCTCTGAACTCAGCTTTTTCAAAACCTTTTACCTGCTGCCAATTCCAGTTTTTACCGCCATCGGCTGTCATGGCTACATAGCCTTTGCTACCACTTACCCAGGCTACATTATCGTCAACAACTGATAAGCCGCGTATGCTGGTTGGTTTATTCTGCTGCAATACATCAACATGCTGGGCCATTACGCCCGATGTAATAAGCAATAATAAAATTGTATGCGAAATAAACAATAGTGGTTTGTCCATTATTTTACACGGGTCCATATTTCTGACCTGCCTAATAAGGAGATGCCAACATAACCACGTATTTTTAACTTATTGCCATCTATGGTCATTTTACAGCTATAAGTTTTTCCGCTTTTAGGATCATATATAGTGCCGTCAACATATACATTATCTCCATCAAAAATAAAATCCTTTAGCAGTTCCAAGCCAAGCTCCGGCCGTGATTTTAATGCAGCATCCGGGTTTTTCTTATCAGTTTTAGGTTTACCAGTCTCATCGTTAGGGTATTTTATCCAATCAAGCTTACCGAAGTATTTATTACCTGTTTTATAGATAAGTATATGATCCTCTCCGCTCGGGTTAACCCAGGTGCCTAATATGGCATCGGCCTTTTGGGCAGATGCTGAAAAATTAAAAATTGCTAAAAACAGTAAAATCAATCTGGTTTTCTTGTACATGATTTTATAATTTGGTTATCCGAAGTTAATCTTTTTATAAGTGATCTAATCAAGAGTATATATTTTATATTTATATTAAGCAATATGACCGAAAGACTTATATTTGTCGTCCTGCCCGGATGGCGAAATTGGTAAACGTTGCGGTCTCAGAAGCCGTTGAGAATTGTCTCTTGAGAGTTCGAGTCTCTCTTCGGGCACATCCTTTTAGATTTTAGAATTGAGATATGAAATACAAGTTAATATTTGTGCCATATCTCAATTCTAACATCTAATCTTACTAATGCCCGGGTGGCGAAATTGGTAGACGCACCATCTTGAGGGGGTGGCATTCGCAAGGATGTACGAGTTCGAATCTCGTTCCGGGCACTTTAAACTCTGCTTAATACGCTTTTATCCACCCGATAATTAAGCCAATAACGCTAAACTTTTTAATCCGGCAAAAGGCTATTCCCGCTATTATAATAATCACCAGGAGCCAAATAGCTATTTTTTTAAAACTGTTATTAATTGCTGATGGGTAAGTGTGATCAATTACATGCTTGTCGTTAGAATCTACTTTGGTTTCAGTCCTGGTTTTTAAGTCTGATTTTACAGCTTCTATAATGTGAATATCATTACTGATGGTTGTCTTTTCATGAATTTTTATACTTGTTTTTTGGGATTTTGGCGTAGCAATAGCTGTTGTAATACCAGTTTTTTTATCAACTTTAAGATATAGGCCAACATCATTGTTTTCAAAAAGAGCAACCATTGTATCTTTATTGTTAAAAGCTGTGGTAGTAATATATCCGGTTAAAGGCTTACCGGTTGTATTTACGCTGGTGTCTATATCTTTGTAAATTGTTGTCACACTCCGATCGACTGTTTCTATTTTCTTTTGCCCTATACTATCATTTGAACTCTTAGTTTGTTTTAACACTTTAGCGGTGTTAATAACATGTGTTTTTTCAGCACATCCTAAAAACATTACGGCGGTAATTATTATTAATAAATATCTTTTCATTTTTTGTGGATATAATTAGCTACTACATAAATTGATTTAATTGTGCGGCGTTTACGGTAAACACCATCGCCTTCTCGGTTGCCGGCTTCGTTAGTATTGCCCTCAACAGTTATGACATACTTATTTTGCCATTGGTCAACAAAACCGACATGAGCAACTCTTCCTTTTTCGGGAAAATATAAGCCCCATACGTCGCCGGTTTGGGGATGTGCCTGCGGTGATCTAATGGTACGTTTGTAAATAGTATGGTTTGAATTAAACAGATCCGGGCAGTATCCGCTCCGTGGATTTTTAATTTTGGCTTGCCCATAGGCCCAGCAAACAAAAGAAGCACACCATGGATTACCTTTAGTAAGGCTGCAATACCGCAAATAGGCTTCAACCCGCACACCATCGTTATGATTTGTTTGTTCATGTACACCTACTTCCGCATCATATATGTGTTTTACCTTGGTTCTTAAACTATCGCTACTAAAGCTATTAAGAGAAAAGTAACAAATGATAAGAAGAACCCTAGGTAAATAAGTACTCGTTGACATGGTTGAAGAGATTGAAAATCTATGATAAATGTATTATTTGAATATTCAGAGAATACTGGCCAGATGGATCTTATGAGCCACCAGGTTATTGAGTTGAATACCAGTACCGCTACTACTGCCAATATTATACCGCTCAATATTCCAGGATCAATGGGAGCTGCTGATGGATCAATATCTCTTATAAGGTAGGGGGATACCCATACAATTAATAAGGCAACCATGATGCCAATATATTCACGGTGTTTGCGGGCTAAGCTTTCTAATGTAGCCCATTTATTAATGAGCCATAATTTAAATTTATTTATCATGCTATCTGCTTTTGAAGTGTTAATATTTTGGCTTCCAATTGTTTAATTGTTGTTTCCAGTTCCTTGATGCGTTTAAGATGGTCACTTTCGCGCTTTTGTTGATTTTTAATGATCTTTACATTCTCAATTTCTTTTTTTTGCAGATTCAATATTTGCTGCGCCTGGTTTTTAAGCTGATCGCCCTGCAAATTAATTTGCGCGCGGAGGTCGCCCAACATGGTGCTGTACATTTCCGTATTAAAAAGCATAGTTTCCGCTTTCGTTTTTTTACGTAACGCAATAGTTGAAACCGTCATGCCGAATCCAGCAGAGCAAAGCATGGAAAGGATGGTAATTAAATTGGTTGTTTCGAAAATCATTTTATGGATTTGTTAAAGCAAAGCTGTTACTGTCTAAAGTGGCTGGAGAAGTTAAAGTATAAGTATTCGTAACACTCACATTACCCAACAACTTCTTAGCACCACTACCGTTTAATGTTAAGTTATAATAAGTACCAGGTGTAATATCTTGCCCACTCAATAACCCATATACAAATATGGATGCAATTGAACTATCCATAATACCTGTTTGCATAGGTTGTTGGGCATTATTATAGGTTAGTCCTCTCGATGCGTTAGTCTGGTTTATTAGAAGTTTAGAAGATGCATTATCACCATTAATTACACCATTACATATCCAACCCAAGGAACTAGTATAACTTACTGTTATGGCACCAGATATTAAAACATCAGCATTCATTACCTGTACACCACCACCAAAGAAGATAGTTTGATTATTTGTTGTAAATTTTATAGTTACACCTGCCCTTGTATTTAGAACAAAGGAGCGCATATCATAGCCAAAACCATTTTGAAATTCTATAACTGTTCCAGAAACATTAAAATTAGCTGTACCAAAGACACCGGCTGAACCCAACATTCCTTTAAACACTGTTGAACCGGAGCTACTGTTTTTACTAAAGGTTCCAGAAGAAGAATTTGTTACCCCATTTACTGTAAAGTTAAAACTTGATAGTTCAAATGTCCCGGTTGCTAATTGAAGTTGGCCAGTTAACGTAGTGTTTTGCCCCAAGGTTTTTGTTCCTGTTCCTGCAATGACTAATCCATTATAAGAACCATAAGGTAAAGTATAGTTACCATTATATGTATAACCTATAATTGAAGTACCACCAAAATTATAATTATATACACCGTTGGTTGCCATAGGTGCTACATTAGTAGCTTGATATAAAGTCCCAGAAACATTCAATGTGCTGCTGGAGATTTCTCCATCAATAGAGCCGTTTATAATAATTGGAGTACTAACTGGGCCAAAAGTAACAACTGAAGAACCCTTTATTAATATGGTATTAAAGTTATTCCAACCAACACCGGCATAACCACTATTTCCTCCAATATTAATTGATTGTGTGCCATTGAAATATAAGTTACCTGATCCTAAGTTTACATTTGCAAAGCGATAGTCCCAACTTATACCCCCTCTAATTTCTATATCAGCATTTACACTGTTATCTATATTGCCAGCTAAACTAATCCAAGTAATAGCCCCAATAAAAGTTAACTTATTGGCCGACGACTTGTTTAATAATGTTACAGTGCCATTATCCAGTAAGGGACTAAATGTAGTAACACCATTAACCGTAAGAGGGGCAATTACATTTTTATTACCATATCCTCCTAAGGCTAAGTTTTGGTAGGTTATATCCATTATATCCTGATCCCATATTGCTGCATAGGATACGGTTGAATGACTACCGGGGATGAAATTATTAATATAATTAAATGAGTTATTTAGTCGTAAAATACAATTCGCTGTTGAAGACATATCAACAGTTCCGGTTGCATTCAAATTTCCATTAATTGCTAGCGCTGTGCCATAGCTTGATGTAAAATTCAAGTTTCCATATACGTAGAGATTATTAACTGTAGTAAAACCTAAATCTACCGTTACATCATGATTTATAATCACATCATCACCAGCTTGCGGATAATTGTGTTTTTTCTTCCCATTACTTATCCATATAGCAGGATTACTGAAATTGCCACTACTTACCGTATACCAGGTATTTCTTTTCCTGAGCATTGATAAATTAAATGGTGATGTAGATACGCCTATCATTTTTTCGTTCTATTATTTTTTTTAATTGTACTCAAGAGGGCTAATGCCGTTTAGAAATTTCTTTGTTTAACAGTTACATAAATATCAGCTGTTAATGCAGCCAGGTTACGTACATAAATAGATATTCCACTTTCAAGCGTTAATACCCTATTACCTGCTAAATCCAAATCGAATAATAATGGTGCTAAAGCAGCTAATGAGCAAAGTGCTGCGCTGCCGTTATTGCCTGAGTTAGCCGGGATAATAATTTGCGCCCGATTATTTTCGGCTGTAGCATTTGAGCCCGTTGCACAAATGATAATATCAAAATTGCGCGTAACGGTTTCTTTACTTCTGAAAAGCACATCCAAAACGATACTTGCATGGCTTGCACCGGTAGCTATTAAAGTATCTGTATTGATGGATAGACCTGAGGCTAATTTGGTTGCGGGATAGGTGCCAGTAAGCGTGGCAAATGATAATTGATTTGATGAACTGTCCATAGTTTCTCGTGTTGTTATTGGTTTTTAAGGGTACTCAAGAGGGCTGACGCCGTTATAATACTGATTGATAAAAGTTATAAGATATTTTACTTGAAGAACCGCCACCACCACCACCGCCACCTATATCGCTCGCAACCTGGGCGGCGGTTCTTGATATTAATGCCTTGGTTGTGGGGTCATAGGTTAGATATACTGTAGCCGGGGTTGCGGATGCGTCAATTATACCCGGTGAAATCCTGCCTGCAAAAATTGCAGCGTTGTCACTGCCGGCCAATCTGAACATTACGGTTTCTGCACCGGCGTTATCAACCAAAATAAATTGAAACCCACCGACCGCGCCGACAGCTGTTCCGCCATTATTAAGAAAGTCTGTTTCGCCTTGCCCTACTGTTCTGTTCCATCCTATAGCCATTTGCCCATAAGCATTGCCATAAAAGCTGCTTGGTAAACCTGATGCTCCTAAATTTTTACGTCCGCCTATAAACATACCGGTAGTAGTTACATCAACAAATTGCGGTGAATTTGATGTGCTTAAGTGCTGATCTTCTTTAGCTTGAAAAAGGGATGGCAATCCATTTAGTTGAGCCTGCAACTTTCCCATTGCTGCCAAAACGGTATCGGTTGATACAACCGGGGTGCCTGTTAAAAAGCTTATGCCTGAAAGTACCGTGGCTAATATCCTCGCAGTTGTAAAATATAAATTAATACTTCCCTCGGGCACTGCATCTGTACTGCCCGGCGATGCCACTAACTGGATATAGGTAGAGCCGCTCCATCTATATTCTTTGTTGGTATCAAGTGTTATGTAAATTTTACCAGTTTCTCCTGTGCCTTGCAAAGTAGCAAAATTGGCTACCTCTAATACATCGTCAACATACGACGGCAGTAAAGACGATGGTATTTTGGTAGAACTGTCTAATCCGGCATAGCCATTTGCTATGTTTTTGCTGGCAATATTTTCAGGCGTAAAACCCCAAATATTTTGCTTGCCATTAATATTGGTTTGCAAGGTAACATCAGCTGCAGCCCGGGTTGCTGCTTCACTATTAATATTATTTTGTAATGTGGTATCTGCGCTTCCGCGATTGGTAGCCTCTGCATTGATGTTGTTTTGCAGCGCTGTATCTGCTGATGATCTGATAGAAGCTTCTCCGGTAATTAAATCGGCCGTTTTATTACTGCTATACACCTTAGTAGTTGAGGCGGAGGCGTCATTAATAACAAGTGGATTAACCCAAGCGGTATCAAAATCATTATTGCTGCTTTTTGCTAGCACCTGGCCAGTTGTACCACCTGTTTCCAGGCCAATACCTACTAATGATGTTCCTGCCCCCCAATCGCCGGCTATTTTGGGGCCGAAGAAAGTAAAGTTTGTGGTATTAATATAAAAATCGCCATTTACACCTGTACTTATATTGGAAGGGTTGGAGTTGCCATGCAATATGCTGAAACCATTAGTTCCATTATTGCCATTTGTTCCGGCTGTGCCTTGTGGCCCTTGCGGACCTGTTTGCATAGAAAATACCTGGCTCCACGAACCTGCTGATTTTTTGTAAAAAACACCTGTGCCGGTATTAATGTAGGTGTCATTATTACTACCTGTTCCTGAACCCGGTACGCCTATCCCATATAAAACGGTGCCATCAGTTAAATTACCCGTTGATGGCAGGCTGTAAACTACTGCCCATGTTCCGGATGTTTTTTGTGCAAATGATCCCGTGTTTGTATTTATAAATACATCGCCATTTTTACCTGTAGTGTTTTGAGGTAGCGTAATGCCAAATGAAATATTTGCTCCAACAGTTAAACTTGAACCAATAAGCTGTAATAAGGTGGTAAATGCAAATTGGTAATCAGTTCCATTACTTACCAATACAGAAATGTCGGTTGGGTTAATGGCTGATGCTAAAGGTAATTCGCTTATTTTTTTGTCAGACATTGCTTGTTATATTTCAGTAATTGGTAAATAATTGGTTTGTGCATAACTGCCGCCGGAATAATTAAAATCGGTTTTATCAATGCTACGTATACGCGGTCCGGCTTGCCGGGCGCTTCTGTTTTTATTACTAAAGCGCCATAACGGAAAGTCAGCCCTATGATCCCATAAAAATTTCTCAACTTCGTTGGCATGCGCGTTTGCTACGCTTCGCTGCTGTTGTACCAGCTTTATAAGGTATTGCGGGGCAACAGCATCACCATTATCATGATGCTTAATTATTGGCCCGGTTGCCGTATAGTGAATAGCATCAGCTTCAATAAATCGGGCAAACGAAAAATATAACAAGGTGGGGAGTAAGCCTTCATACAAAACAATATGCCCTTCGCGGTCAAGGTATTCGCTGCCATTTAACAGGTCTTTATAAAGTTGTGGCGCGTCATCTTTTATGGTGCCGTCTTCATTAAAGTGTTTAATGAAATCGTAATAAAGGGCATAGCCTAAAAATGGTTTCAGATCAAGGTCCTGCGCTTTATTAACAAATACTTTAAGGCGTTCGGGCTTCACATTTACCGAGATATCCTCGTATCGCTGAAATGTATTTTGGTCAATTAAAATTGGATTCATATAAAGAGTTAGTTTAATGTTTCAGCCGAAGCCATTTCTTCCGCCTCTTGCTGTTTAAATCCGTAGGCATAAACAAGTATGGCTATTTTGTTTGCCGTAGGCAGGTTTGATAATAACAACTGGTTAATGCTTGATCCGGCTGCTATCCCGGCTTTGTCGTCGGCAACTGTAGCTGGTACCGGTATGATGTTCCAGTTGACTGACGAGTTGATATCCTGGTAAAAATGACTGAAAATCTCAGCAAAAGCTTCAGCTATTTCTAATCTATCGGGTGCTGTATTATCATTAAATTCGCGTATCGCTTCTTTCTTTTCGCTGCCATTACTTAAGCCGGATGATTTTTCAGCATTAATTAATTCCTTTGGCACTGAAAAACCTTTGATGATACGTGCTTCTACAGATCGTTCGGTGGTTTCAAACAGCTTGTCGTTATTCTGGATAGAGTAGGGCTGAAACTCGGGTTTTTGATTTTCATCTTCATATTCTATCACAATAATTTTTTGAGCGCTTTTAGCACCCTGGAATGCGCCAAGATCTTTCTCTAATTGCGACGGCTGATTATTGTATTTTTCGTCACCTTCTGGCTTACTATTATCTGCTTCTTCACGCCTTGATTGCATAAAAAGCATTGTTGATGGTAAAAAGCCGGTAGTAACTTCGCGGTTATTAAAAATTTTAATACCGGCTTCCGTTTCAAAATCTTCCCAAACGCTATCAGCTTCTATAAGGGGATAATCATCAACTTCGGGATTGAAGTAATAGAGCTGTCCTTTGTAGTTTTCCCATCCACCGGCAGCAGCTGCCTGGTGCTTTATCACTTCAGGATCAGGATTATATTTATCAAGGAAAGTAATCTTGCTGCGCATGATGTTTTTCCATGTCTTACGGCCCCAATCAGAATATAATGCAAACTTATCTGCAGTATCCGGGCAATCCGTATCACCCATACGTATATCCTCGAACTTAACATAGTTTACCGAGGCTATTTTATAATTGGCATTATAATTTACATGCATGCCAAAACCTGTAAATAAGGCCTTGTCGGTAGCTATAGCTTTTAAAAGCTTTGCCAATGTAAGCCCTCTTGAATTTATAACCTGTTTGCCTAGATCTTGTTCTTCGAAACCATTACCGGCAATAAATTTTGCCCGTTTGTTCCAGCAATCTTTTGCTGTCGGCGATGCTGCAACTAACTCCAGCATGCGTTGGGGATAAGCATTATCAAGGTCAAAATTTAATATGCCAAATGTTTGATTCGGTCTTACTAATATTCTGCGTTCAATTTGTGGTAAATAGGTTTTCATATAGTTACCTCATTTCTTTTTGATCTTCGCTTTGACCTTATTGGGAGTTGTGTAAATAATGATTTAATATGGGGGTATCTATCCAGATACCATTTCGCCTCTTTATCGCTAAGATTATTATTGTCATGAATAGCTGCAGATCCGGGTGTGAATTGATGCTTGCCTGGTTTTAAAATGTATTTTTTAGTCATTTGGTCATTAGTCATTTAAGTAGTCAATTTTGTTTGTTGATTGGCCATTAGTCATAGTTCGACTAATGACCAAATGACATAATGTCCTATACTAATAAAGCTTCTATGGCTGCAATTGTACTGGCATAAGTAGCACTTCCTGATTCAGGTGCAATTGATATTGCTCTTGGAGGATATGGCTCTTTCAACTTGTCAGGATTAGTTAATTTTAATTTGTAACCACCTTCAACAGTTTCATCAGCAGCATTACGCTCTGCATCGGTTAATATCAAACCGTTAACCGCGCCAAATAATTCAATTGATGAATCACTTGCTTTATAATTGTTTATAGCGATGGCACGTACACGGCCATATCCCATAGCCATTAATTGCGTTTTAACATCAGTTGATAAACCGGCAATATTGAAATCGATCTCTTCTGTATAACGCGGGCCCACCTGGGTCTTAGCCAGTTTTGATATAGTGTTGAAGCTATTGTTAGTGCCTTCAAACTTATAAACCTTTGCTGTGCTAACCGCTGTGAGACCGGTAATAATAAGCGGGTTTGTGGCATCATAGGTAAGTGTGATATCATCAGCATTAAATAGATAGATAACATCTTCTATACCCGATGTAACAGGCTGGCTTGTACCCAGGCTAAAGCCTGCATTTATTTTATTGTAAATTGACATGTGTGATTAATAATTAGTGATTATTGAATTAGTGAGTGAATGGTTAGTAAAGAGCGATTAGTGGAGCTGGCGAAATGGAGTTATTCACTAATTCACTCCTTAATTTTAGGCTGATAGGTAAAATAGTTCATTAGCAAACTTGAAGTTCACAGCAGCTTTCATACGGGCCTTCATGCGTACTATATTATCGTTAGTATAAGGCTTCATATAAACAGTTGAAAGCTCTGAAGCATCACCTAACAAATCAACTCCTAAAAATAAGTTTGATGAGCGTGCGCCTAATATGGTATTTGCCTGCCAGTGATTCATTAGTTGTAGCGGTACACCCAGGTAGTCCATTTTTTTGGTGTCTGTAAACGCGTTAAGTACATTAACTGCTTTGTTGGCTTGTGCCTGCGCATATGCATAGCCTACATGGAAAGGGATTTGCAGGTTAAAATCTTCCTGGCTTCTGTCTGCAGGGTCAAGCTGCGCGTAAACTCCTGTTAATACATCAAGCACGTTGCTGGCGTTAATATAGCTTACAGTTGCCGCAGCTGATGTGCTTGAAAAAGTTGCCGGTTTACGTGTATTAACCTCATTGTAATTACGTACCAGTTTAAATGTTGTAGCGCTTAATACCTGAATAAAGTAAGACTGCCCTTGTACATCAATTCCCGGGGTGCCATTGGTGGTATCTTTGCTGGTACCGGTTACGCCGGTAATTGTAACTACGTCGCCATCAGATAAAGTTGCAGTGCTTGATACGGTTACAACTCCTAATGCACTAATAGCTGTTGCAGCCATAGATGTTGCAGCTTTACCCAAGCCTACTTTATAAACTCCTGATGCTGTTGCAATGGTTGGCAATAAACCGGGGAAGGCTGCGGTAAAAGTTGCCTCTTTGGTTGATGCCTTACCCAACCAATACAGGCGCTCATTAGCAATTTGTATTTTAGTTAGATAACGCTGCACCATAAAGTCTGATAGATCAACCACGCCTTCGTAGTCCATAAAGGCACCCGGTTTAAGGCTTTGTGCTTCCCATGACTGGGCCAGCTTATCCCACTGTTCCTGCTTCATGAACTCGTAAATTACCGGGTCCAGGTAACTTTCGGTTTGCGATGCGGTTGTGCCCTGATCATTGAACAGGCCGGATGGGTCTTGCAATATAACGTCGTCGTCTACATCAAGGATAACCTTGCGCGATTTTACGTCATTAATAACGGTCAATAATCCACGCTTTACCGAATCGGCTTCCAAAAGTGTGCTGGCCATAAATCCTGCCAGCGCTTCGCCGGCATAAGTGTTGTTTGTAAATGTAAATTGAGCCATAAAAATATTTGCCCCCCAGCCCCCTAAAGGGGGAGCTTTTGATTAATTTGGTTTACTTGTATAGGGATGAGGTGTGTATAATAAGATTGATTTCGGATAATTGTTCCCTCTTTAAGGGTTACGGGGCTACTGCGCGTTTAACCGCGTTTTGGGCTAAAGTTGTTTGCGGTGCAAAAAAGGGTTGTGTTTCGGTTTTGGCTTTGTTGCTTCGTTTGGAGCCCTCTGGGGTAAAGTCTGATTTAATTTCATTTTTTACCTCCTCTCTTGTTTTTTGCAGGCGATCATTTGCAGTTTCAAGGGCAGCTTTGGCTTCATTAAGTAATTGGTTTTGTGCATGTAGTTTGGCTTTGATTTCTAAGACTTTGTTTTGCACATCGCCGGCTTTTGCGTCTTTAAATTTGTTTGTCGGTAATTCATCATCTACGTCGGTTTCATCGTCGTCGGTAGCAGGTATTACCTTTTCAACCTGGCCGCCTTTAACATCAATTTTTTTACCGGCAGATGTAGTGTAGGTATCGGCAGGAGCGGGGGTAGTCATATCCTCATCCTGGTAAACCTCTGTGCCTTCTTCCATTTCGCCGGCGTGGTGCAGGGTGCCCTTGTCTGTAACGGTTTGTTTGTTAATCACCTTCTTAAAGAAGTTCATAATCTTATCCAGAACCGACGTGGTTTTTTCGATAAGTTCCTTGTTTTCGATGTTCATATTGCTGTTTTTGTTTAAGATTTTATTTATGTAGCGTTGATAAAATACAGGGGCGGTACTGGTGTAGTTTTTAATGATGGCGCTGTTAGTGATGTCTGTTTGGTAATCATCCACCTCGTCAACAAAACCAAGGTCGAGCGCCTGGTCTGCAGATAACCAGGTGACGGCGTTAATTAAACTATTAACCGTAACGCCGTCCAACCCGGTCTTGTCCATGTAGATCTGCGCCAGGCGCGATTGTACTACATTCAACATCTGCACATCCTTTAGCAGTTCATCAGCGTTACCGCCGCTGCCTACTATTGGTTTGTGTATCATGAGCAGGGCGTATTTGCTCATTACTACTTTTTTACCGCCCATTGCCACTATAGAGGCAGCCGAGGCGGCCAGCGCATCGATGTAGGTAGTTACATTACCGGTGTATTTCTTCAGCAGGTCATATATGGCTATGGCGTCGAACGCGCTGCCACCTACCGAGCTAATGTGAACTTCTACATCCTGGCCGGCCGCTGCTTCCAGCTGATATTGTAAGTAGGATGATGATAAACTGCCCGAGCCTATACAGTCGGTATCTGTGTCGTATAAATAGATTTTGTAACTCATGCTTTTTGAGATGTGAGATTTTAGATATGAGAATTGAGATCGATTTTTGCCAGAGCTAATTCCGGCGATTGGATATACAAATATCCGGGTTATTCTTTAATTGGGTGGTGACAGTAGTTTGTCAGTAGTCTGAACCGTTGATTTTAATGATTGCTGGATTTCGCTGATTATCTTTTAATCCTATAAATCTTAGTCAAATATCGGGGTTATTCATTTAACTGGTGGTGACGCAAGTTTGTCAGTACTTTTGATTTGTTGATTAATCCTATAATTCTTTAAATCCTATGAATCTTAGTCATGTTTGTTATGCTGATTGGCATATATCAAAGGTCGGAAAATTATTTTGATGGAATGGTGACACTACTTTGTCAGTATCACAAAAGCTATTCATGGCCCGCCAAATAGTGCGTTCATCTTTTTCAAATTTTACTTCAGCTTCAAGCACAGCCTGGTTTTTAGTAATGTCGCGTGTTTTAATTTGGGCCTGCACCCATAAATAGATCTCGCGATAAATAAAAACTTTGGTAGTGATAAACCCAGCCTTATACATGGCCGAAAATGTGCCCTCGTCAAAGAGCGTGTTTGCAATCTTTATATTCATAGTTTGTTTAGTATCAAGTAGTGAGTATCAGGTATCAAGTATTCAATAGTATCATAGCGCAATGTCTTGCTACTTGATACTAATTACTTGCTATTATAAATTAACCCTATTAACCGTTTGCGCCAATATATTCTGCTGGCTGTTAATATCCTTCACATCAACATAAACAGGGGGGAAGTTATTGATCATCTGGTAAGCTATGGTATTGGCCAGATCTTTTTGGTCGTTCATGGGTTGGTTGTAGTAGCGGTTAGAGTTGCCGCCATCAGTAAATATACCGCCGATGGCATAACCACGACCGGGATTAGTTATCGAAAAATCCCGACCGCCATGCGCCACATTAATGGCACTAACCAAATTACGCGCCCAGGGGTTACGCATAGCTTCTGAAACCACCACAGCCTCGCCCGAGCGCAGATAAGCATTGGTATTATCCGTACGGCTATAACCGGACAGGAGCGCGCCTTTACCATCCGACTGGTAATGTAAACCTCCTTTAGCATATTGCGGCGGTTTTTGGGCGGCAATGGTGGCTACCTGTATAGCGGTTTCGGCAATAATGCCCGGAATTACAAAAGCAGCAAACGCACCGGTTTGTGCTGTAGTTTTAGTTATGGCTAATGCGCCGTTAATAACGGCTTGCAGTATAGATGCTTTTTGCTCATCTTTAAATGCTTTTACTTTTACTTCAGCTTCTTTTTTCTTGTATTTATCTTCAATGGCTTGCTTTTGTGAGGCTGTTAAACTGCTGTTACTCAATTCGGCCTGTTTTTGCGTTTCCAGTTGTTTTACCTGCGAGCCGCTTTTTGATTTAATACTGTTTTGCAGGATAGAAAAAGCAGCGTTTGATACTTGCTGGGTTGTTTGCAGTTCAAAATCTTTGCGTTGCTGCTCATGCTTTTTTGTCGCAGTAGTTATTTCCTGTTGATAACGTTCTCGTATTTCGGCCGTATCTTTACCGGATTCTGCGGCTTTTTGTATCTCAAAATTGTATTTATCTGTTATCAATTGCTGTTCGGCTGCAAGTTTATTGGCAGGTAAAATGGCTTTGTCAATATTTTGCTGATCTTTGCTTAATTGTTCTGCTTCAACCAGGTCTTTTTGATGTTGTAATGTCTGGGCCAAGTCCTGGTCATTAAATGTTTTTATCGCAGCCTTTATATCCTCATGATATTTATCTTGCTGTTGTTTATTTACTTCGTCATATTCGGCCTGTGTAATTTGTTTTTTGGCTAATTGATCTTTAAAGTCTATAAGTTCTGCTTCGTGATATTTTTTGGCAATGGCAGCTTGTTTGGTAAGTTTGTCGGCCGTTGATTGCAGCTCTTTTGCCGAATTATGGTTTAACGTTTTATTAGCATTTTCGGTATTAGTAAATGAGTGGTTTTCTGATTCGTTATTGTTGGTGATAGATTTTGCAATTGCATTTGCCCCGCCGGCAAATTTCATTAAGAAATCAATGTTAGCTTGCAAAGCAGTTTTTAACTGTTCTTGCTCCTGAAGTGCTTTTTGTGCACGGTCATTACTTTTATTTATGTCTATTTTTAAATTACTGTCTGAGCGGCCACCCCTGTAAGGTGTTGGTTGTTTAGCAAAATCACTCTTAGCGCGTTTTATCTCATTTTGGTTTGCAGTTTTAATTTTTTCGATCTGATAATCGGCATCTAATAATTTATTTTCTTCATCGGTTATTTTGCTAAGTGCTGCCTTTGCTTTTGCAGTATCTATAATTGACTGGGTAAGTTCCTTGTAAGTTTTTTTTGCATTACCGTTTAAGATGTCTTCGTCCCGTAGCCCTTTTAAATGATCCGGAAATTCTTTTTTTAATTCTCTTACACTTTTAATACGGTCGGCATAAGTATTATTAACATCGGTTGCCGATTTATATAATACCTGAAATCTAGTAATTTGCGATGCGGCTTCTGTATTTGAGGTTTTCATTACGTCATTTAAATTCTTAAAGTTTGACGCCATTGCGTTTATGGCGTCTTTGCCTTTAAATAAAGCGCTAGCGAAATTTATAATTTCGGGAAGAAATGCAGTTACAATGGCTAAACCGCCAGTTAATGCCACTGTCCATCCTTTTATGGTTATATTTAAAAATTTAAGAATACTATCCCACGCCGTAAAAGTGGTTGATAATTCTGAAACTTTAGTAACAGCATTTCCGCTTGTGGAAACAAATTCTTGATTTTGAGTACTTAATTTCGTTAAAGAATCTGTGTATTTAGATAGGTTTTTATCTAAATCATTCAAATTGTTTGAAAATGAATTAAAGGGCTGCGAAAGACTATTTATTGAATTACGTAAATTATCAAAAGCCTTTATAGATTGATTGATCTGATTTTGACTATCGATACTTATATCGATTGATATCTTATTTTCATCTGCCATGTTAAAGTATTATTATTGGATGTTTATTAATATTTATGTTGATTATGAAAAAGTTAAAGGTTGAATTATTTGAGAATGAATTATTTGGTAAGATATCATTTGAAGAAAAATTAGTAATTTTTGTAAATGAAAATAATATTCAGAAAGATGATATCTTGAAAATTGTTTATAAAAGTAATAATCCGCGATATGCGCTTTTTTATTATGCTGAAGAATGAAATAAGGAACATGCTTATTAATTTGTTGTTGCCATCACTGTTAATATTTCCACTAAATGAGTTAACTAAATATATATTATTCTAATTTCACTAATTCTACCTTTACAGGCTGTCCTTTGCGCCAGGCGTCAATTTTATTGATGTAATAATAAGCGCTGTCTTGCTCCAGATAAATGGGTATTAACAGGTCAAGCTCCAATATATCACGTGGGGTTAGTAAAAAATAACGTATCACCTTTTTGGTTTGCTTCAATATTTTTTCCAGTTCGGGGTAATACTTTATGCGCAGGTAATCAAATTTTAAGCTAGCCGGGCCATAGCCCGGTAGTTGCTGCGCATCCGGTTTGTAAAAATAGGGTGTGCTTATGTAATCGTTCACCACAATGTTGTTGCCGTTGCCATCAGTAAATGTTACGGTTTTGCCCAGAGCGTTAATATTCAGTTTCTGGTCAATTAAAATACGCGGCGATACACCGATGCTAAAATCTGTGCCGCCGCTATTGCCATCAATCATCTTTATTTGCGCAACGGTACCGCCAATATATGGCCGGTTAAGGGTAGGGGCAAACTGGCTCTCAAATAGGTTGGCAGGTGTGGCAGATAAGGTAGTATCGGCCACATTAATTACAGCATCGGCAAAGCCGGCAGGTAAAACAGCGTCATCGGCTTTATATTTCAGGTTATTAATCTGGGCATAGCCGCCTAATTGAAAGTTAATGGTTTTACCCTGGTCCAAACATTTTTTGGTCCAGTTTTTAGCTACAGGGATATTGTTTACAATATCATGGAACGAGTTAAATGATATGGTTTTACTGGCGTTATCTGTTTGGCAGGTTATCCCGAATCTTTGCAGGGTATCTTTAAGCAGGTCCTTTTGCGAAATATCAGGAAAAATGCGTTCGCATTGTATCTGCTGGCCATACAGTATTTTTTGCCTTTTGGTAGTAATGGTAAGGGTCGAACCAGCCTTTAAGGTAACCAACCCGCCGCTTTTGTTATTGTTGATATTATACTCTACATAAATATGTTCATCCTCAACAAGGTCTATATCTACAGACAATTTAACATTGTTAGCCACGTTTTGGCTCAAGCCACCGCCAATTGGCTGCGGGTTATTGCTCAGATCTATAATAGTACTGGTAAGTAACTCATTGCCAGTGGAATTGTATTTTTTAAGGCGAATTTCAATACCAATGGTTTGCCCTGCTTTATTATGTTTTTTAGCATCGCCGGTTACCGCAACAGAAAACAACAGCTCTATTGTTGCCGAAACACTTGCCGGAGCGCGGTAGCTTTGGTCGGGAACATTCCAGAGTGTGGGTTGTCCGCTTGATATTGTATGAAATGGAATGGTGCCTGCAAATTGATCCACGTTACCGTAATTCATATCCGAACTTGTTTTTACCTGTATAGCCAGCGGATCTGCATCAGTTGAATTTTGATAATCGGTACCGTGTTCCCATGTGCCGTTACTAAATTGAGCAATCAACAGGGGATATAATGGATCAGCAAGCAATGACCCGGTAGCTTTGTAACCGGCGCTTTTCACCAAAAGCTCAATAGCTGTTTTGATAAAGAAACCCGGACGCAGGAAATTAATGTTTATCGGGTCGGTAAAATTTTCACTAAAGTTTCCATAGTCTATCACCGGGTATATCCAGCCATCGGTTTTGGTTTGCGAGTGGGCAACATTATCAAGTGTCCAGGCATGATCATAGGGCTTCCAAACCAGGCTTTTGACATAATTGCTCCATTGGCTGGTGCTATCGCCCATATCATAAAGTTTACCATCAATTGCATCAAAAAAATCAACATTGCCTGATAGAATGGTTATGCTGGCCGAATCCTGGTCGATGCTGTTTAGCTCACCAATCCCGTATGGAATTATCTCTAAGCCATCCTGCATCAACTTTGCATCATATTGGGTGTAAGGCAAACCTGTGCAAAAAGCTACGTCATCCGGGAAACCAAGTATCCGCCTGTTGCGCTGTGTTAGCGGCAGTTTAAACTGGTTGGATGTATTACCCTGCTGATTTTGCACCTCGGCCAGGTTGTTGATCTGGAAGGTTAAAGCAATAGGGCTGTCATCACTCAGATCAACTAACTGGTCGTTAATAAATAATTGAATATTGTTCATGATCCTTTATTGCGTTTGAATATTTATGCTGGGTAAATTGAATGTTACGCTAAAAGGGGCCTGGCCGTTAAGGGTTTCGTACTCGCTAAATGTTGCCGTATTTAACACTACAGTTTGCCATTTAACCGAATTTTTATTAACCAACATTTGCACTTTTGGCGAGTATTTTATGGATTGTAATCCTTTAATATCAGCTACAGACAGGTCCTCGGCCAGTACTTTCATTTTTTGACCCGCGGTTTTGCTGATCACTTCTTCAATGCTATCCTGGTTTTCCCAGTCGGATACATAATTTTTTATGATGGTAGCATTTTGTACATCTAAAGAAACTTCCTGGTTATAAACAAAACGGTAATAGTTCCAGGAGCCGCTTAAACCTATCCAACGCAAGTACACCGATCGTTCATCCACCGCATCATCAATACGGATGGTTTGTGTCTGTGTAACAGCATGGGTGCCTTCTGCATCATCATATTTTAAAGTGATTGTAAAATAATAAGCATCAGCCGGAAAATCATTGTTGATTAATAACCGGTTTAACCCAAGTTGGTCTGATAATGGTCCGCTGGATATAGTTTGATTAGCGATAATTAATTTGCTGCCATCTTCATTAAACAGCCACGTGCCATTGTCATTCAACAGCGCGTTGGTAAGAAGTTGGCCCGATAACGGGTTTCGGTTAATATCTAATAATGTAAGCTCATAGTACAAATTTAAACCCAATAAACTTTCGCTATAAATAAATCCAATATCAAAAGGATAACCGTTTGAATAAACGGGCTCTGCAAAATCTGATACCCATCGGGCCAGCGGGATACCGGCGGTTACTGATGCAAAGGGCACATAAGCAGCCAGGTTACCACCGTAACGTTCGCCTAATTGTTTGGCGGCATAAACCACATAATACGGATCGGCTATTGTCACCCAATTATCCGGCAGAGGATTGTTATCCCAATCTTCTGCATAAGCTATTTGATAGCTGGCACTCAGATTATTATCACGAAAGTTGATTTTTGTAAAATCGCTTTTATCTTTTACCCCAACAATGCTTTGCAAAAAGTTTGACAGATCTGCTTTTATTAAACCGGTGTTATCTGGCCTGTTGGTAGAGCGGATGATTTTTTCCTGGTTAGTTTCCGGGTCCTGGTAGGTAATATCGGTTAGTAATTTATAATATGGGCGCAGGCGATTTATATTGATATAACCTGTTGCAGTGGTAGTATAAGGCGTGTTTAAAACAAGTGAATTAACGGCGTCTGTTTTAACCTTATATATTCCCTTATAGCTCCCTGTATTTACATATACCAGGTCATCATTTAAAACACCTGTTAAATTTGCATTGATTATGAATTTGGCATTGCCGGTCAAGCTATCTGATGTAACAGAAATTACCTCAAAATCTTTACGCTGATAAGTAAATACTATCGGGTTAAACGCGGCATTCCAACGGCTTATATTATTGCCAATTGTTGTAGACGGATCACTTATTAAAAGCCTGCTAAGCACAGGTATGTTAACCTGTAGGTTTGCCGCACAGCCGGCACTATTGGCATCGGTAACGTAAATAGTTTTTAATCCGCCTGTTATACCGGTAAAAGTATTTGATGATTGAAAAGTTATATCGTCTAAACTGTACTGTAAAGGCAAATATCTTGATGTTGCATATACCATTATTTGTGCATCGCCCGCTCCCGGTGCCGATTCTGATCTATCTATATCAATATTAGTAATTAGAAGGTCGCAGGAGTTTACCGGGGGATCCGAATCCGGCACATTGCTAATATTGATAATTGTATAAGTTTTTGAATAGGTTGTTGTAAAACCTCCAACTCCGTCTGGTGTTCGCTGAGTTATTATCCCGGCATCTATTGTTGCTGATCGTTGCCCGGCAATGGTTATATCACGTGTTGTGTTTATCCCGTTTTCGTTGATCAAATAAGTTATAACTACGTTGTTTCCATCGGTAGGTAGCCCGGTAGCTGCATCAATTATATTTATGTAAACATCATCTGCATAGTCGGTAGCTCCATCTGAGCTGGTATGCGTATTTGCAAAGGCTATATTAGCTATTAATCCCATTTTTTAGTGTTTATATAGGTTAGTAATTATCAAAATACATTGTTGCCAAAGTGATTGTTAGATTAACCCCCGTTGTATTAGCATCGAACTTATTGTATACTGGAGTACATTTGGCTTTGTCGCCGGCTTTTATTTTAAAATAGCGCCCGTCGCCTTCGCGGTATTTAGAGGCCTTGACAATAAATTCGTTAGCCATTCGTAATGCCTGGCTAACATAGGTTTCATTGGCCGAGGTATACCTATCAAAATCGGTCTTAAAAAGAAAGTCAATCGAGATTGAAAATGTATTATCAACCGAGCCGTTAATTTGCGGCGACAGGTTAACGGGCTGTAATGGATAAAGAAACACACAAGGGAACGAGGAAACATCATCTGCAAGTGTATTTAGTTCGTTAGCGGTGCCGTATACAAAGGTTGGGTTTGTTGTTAAGGTTTGTGCTACGGCTTCAATTTGGTTACGTATGGGCATGGTTGGTCATTGGTTAATTGATCATCAGTTAATTGGTTATTTTAGCGTTGTGCTTGTAATAGCTCAGCGTATTTTCGCTGATATTCTGCTTCGGTTTTATTTAGCAGGAGTTTGGTTAGTACGCGATCATAGGGAGTGTTTAGGATTTCATCCCATTTGGTAATGTCGCCCCCCGAAAGGGCATTGACCGTGTTTATATACTTGAACTTTTCAAACGATTGAACGCCCGCTTTCTTTTCCAAAACAGATGAAGCTGCCGAAAGTAATTTGTTTTCCGCTTCAATAAGTTTGGATAACTCATAAAAAAATATTTGGCTATGGGCAGCGCCTCCGTTACCCTAAGTTTTTTTATGGTTTCGCAAAACTCCTCTATTTTATACTCATTATATTTCTCGCCGGTTACTCTGCAATAAAAATATTGGGCAAGTACCTTGCAACTGGCTTTTAATGACGGATTAAAACGTTCCTGCCAATCTTCTTCTCCATATAGGCTAATATGTTCATTTATTTCCTCAGCAATAATGTCTCTGGCGGCCATAAACGCACCTGCGGGTTCAACAGATAAATTGCGAATAACATTTACATTTAATATTTTACCATCAATATCAAAGGCGACTTTTGACGGAATGTTATCGCTATTATACAAGTGTTTTATCTGATTTGACAAGAACACAACCGCCTCGCCGAATATATTAAAATCTCTAAAATCCAATACATTTTGCAGCTCTTCTACCGGTATATCAGAAAGTATGCTTATAGCATCGAGGTCATTCAATAGGGGCTCGGCCTGCATAGCCATCATTTGCCCTAAGGTAACCTCCTTAATGTTTGTTGGTATTTTAACCAGTAGCTTGCCTTTAGTAGTTTTAAGTGTGGTTGCTATCATATAGTAATCAGATCTTTAAATGTATTGTTCCAGCTATTATCCCTGTAAGGCAAGCGCGATTTAGGCATAGCCAGTGTGTTGATTTTTAATTTGTTTAGAACTACATAGCGTAACGGATCAATTAAATGGTTCCAGGTATCAACTGGCTCATTTATGGTTTTGCCAGATCGGTCCGTTTTCCATTTATAACGTCCCAGTTCTTTGTGCAGGTTAATGCTGCGCCGGCTGATGTTTATCTTGTAACGCTTTAATATATCAATAGAGTGGTTAACACTGTCTGCGCCTTTTTTTGCGCCTTTTACATGCCAACCCAATCGCTTTAATTCTTCTATAGATTTTGGTTCGGCACTGTCGGCTATAATTTCTATGCTTTTGCCTATACCGGAATTTGTTAATCTGGCAGCTATATCTTTATTGGTTAGGCCGGTCTCATAAAACAGTTCATCAATCCAAAGTTCTCCATTTTGCAGATACACATCCACACACCCGGTTTGGTCATTTGTAAATCCAAAATCAAGGCCTACCGCTATTCGTTTGGCATCCTGCGGAATATCATCACAAACATACCAATTGTTAAATATAAGGCCGTTTATTTTGCCGGTAAGGCCACGTGCGTATACCCTCCATTGTTCTGGGTCTATATCCTTAGTATTCTCTATTTTATCACGCATATTTTGCTCCAGGAATGGGTTGTGCCGGTGGTCGGATATGATTAGCTGTACCCCTAATTTTCCTATTAAATTAATATGTACCCAAAACTCCGTATTGGGGTTATAATCAATAAATATCCGGGTTTTTGTACGCAGTGCCAATTCGGTATAAATATTCCATTCAATACCATTAGCCTCATTAATAAAAAGATAATCGCGCTTACCCGATTTTGCATCCTGTCCATCTTTATAGCTTTTAAATTCGATGATTGAATCATTATAAAATTCAAATATTCTGTCTGTTTTATTAAAATTTTTTACCAGTTTTTTTAGTTGGATCGAACCATTGTATATGCCTAAAGCATCGCGTAAGGCGCCTGCTTTTAGGTTAGGAATATCTTGCCCAACAACAGTAATTACCTGTTTTTCTTTTTCGCAGGCCAGGCAAAATAGTACCTGTATTATTGCGTAAGTTTTCCCAGAACTGGTGCCTCCCTGGTTAATAACTATGTGCGCGGTTGATGCATAGTTTTGCTTAAACAAAATAGAAGCTTCGTATTCATTAGCAGTCATTATTAAGTGTATTAAAATGTTTAACGTTATATAACTACTTCTTTTTCGCTGAATGCAGGCTGCGGACCAGATTCGATAATCTTAACTTTTATTGATCTTATGCTATCAGCGGCTGTTGTTTTTTCAACCTTTTCATTCCATCCCATGCTTTTAAGAACAAATATTGCTCCGGTAGGCGAGGGGCGATGTAACAGCTTTTCATAAGCCGCTTCTACACGCAGTCGGGCGCGCTTAACTATAGGGGCATACTTACCTGAGTTTTCGTACTCGTCAAATTCATCGCGACTATTAAACCCCAGAAAAAGCGCCAGCCCCGTAATTGTTGCAACTTCAGAATCCCGATTATATACTTTTTCCTCAATGGAATCAGTTTGCGAGGGTTTTTTTGATGGTACTTTTTCGAGATGATATTCGCCTTCGATATGTTTAAAGTATGCATCAACAAGATCGCGTAAAGCGTGCTTGTCAGAAAAAAATGGTTTAAGATTTCTCATTATGATTTAAATGCTGATTGGCATAAATCTATTCAAATGTAAGAAAAATAACTGACATTTAAAAAGTAATTAGCCCGAATTTTTTATTTAATTTTGTACTTATACCTCTTTCAATTAATAGTTGTTGTAGTAATAGCATTAATATGCGGTAATTTAAAAGTTAAATAATTAAATAACGCAACTGTTTGCTATTAATATTCGTATTATAAGTATTATAATAAGTATAACTAAACGGCCTATGAATTTTTTAAGGTTTACCTTATTTATCTTGCTTCTTTCGGGGGTAATTATCTCCTGCCAGAAAGAACAGGCTGTTGATCTAAATCTTAAATCAAAAAGTAAAACTGATTCTGTTAATGCTTCAGGTAACATATTAGCCACCCGCGGTACGCTGCAGGTTTCTGTAAATGATTCTATATATACTTTTGATGCCACTAAAGATTCCATCGCTTTTATTAATTTAAATATCGACAGCAATAAATATTTTGGCATTACTGCTATTAATAAGGCACATACCATGAGTTTTGGCATTAGTTCACCAGGCTCTGCAGCTTCTGATTTGACAAAACCTATTGCCGGCGGTCAATTATTATTTAGTGCCGATAGTAAAAGCGGGATGCAATACACGCTGACCAAAAATTCTGAAACACAAAATAAAATAGACTTATTGCAATACATGCAAGACAGTGTGCTAACTAAAGGTTCTTTCTTTATACTTATGGCTAAAGATGGAAAGCCAAATTCATCTACCTATAAAGTTCGCGGTAGTTTTGATCTTCGTATAAAATAATTTTGCAATCAATTAAAGTATAACAGCTATATAGCTGAACTTTCAACATTTATGTTTTATATGCTAATTGGCATAATTATTACCAAACCTCAATAGCTGCAACCTCATTTTCTACCAATTCGGTAAGTAGTAATTTTACTACTGCTTCGCGCGCCCATTGCTGCTCAATAAGCGACGCATCTTCTTTATACCATTTTATTGGCTCATTTATTTCTATGCGGTCCTTATAAATAAAATTCTTCTTCGGGTGTAGTTTAGTTCCTTCATAACTGTTCATGTTTTCGGCTCTTATTATTCTGGCAAATTGTTTGGTTGTTATATCAACCTGCAAACATTCTTCGAGCGAGTTTTTAAAGTCATGTTTGTCTTCAAGCCATAAGGTAAGAACGTCTTCATTAAGTTCATGGTCTGCAACTGTTATACGGCTATAATCATAATCTACAGATATGATCATCCACCACAGTTTGTCTTTTAATTTTTTTGTGATCTTTATCATTTTGAAAGAGTTAAAAGCTATCGGTCTTTATGATAGCCGGGGACATGAAATTTTTATTCAGAATAAGATTTACTTATCCATGATTAGGGCAGGCGGGTAACCACCCAGGTATATATTTTTGTATTGCTGCAATTTCTTTAATGTATTTATTGCAGGTTGCGTGGTAGGCTTTAAAGCGGATGCTTAATTGTTCTTCGGTTATTTTGTCTGCGGCTATTGGCCGGGTTGTATTTTGTAATGCGGAGTAAGCGATATGCATTTTGTTTAGATTTAGTAGTGGCTTGATGTTAATTAAAATGGGTCGGCATGTATTTCGCTTTTGGCCTTTACGTGTATTCGCGTAATTGCCATTTTAATGTTATAAAATGAGGTCCAAATCTTGATTTAATTATTTCTGTATTCATTATTCTGTATATTCTTTATTTGTAATTTGGTTTATATATAATTATGTATTAGATTCGTTCCGGATTGGATTACAAATATAAAGAAAAATCTTTATTTAAATCAAGAAGTTTTAAAAAAAATTTGAAGATTATGGAATTTCCCGAAAAAACTAATAAAATAAAAACGGTTCGCCCTGAAACACTTGAGTTTATTATTTTATATAACCAGTTAAAAGGAAAAGCTTTTAGCGGCAACGCGCAATTGGCCGAGGTACTTGGCTTTAATTCTACCAGTTCTATAACCGAGATCATTAAAAGCCGACAAAATATTGATCCGGAAAAATTCAAAATTTTTAAAGAAAAATATAAAGATTTCCTGGATGGTAAAAAATATACAGAATTTAGCCAGGTATCTAAAGTTGCAGAGGGGATACCGATGTATGAAATAACGGCTACAGCATCCGGGGTAGAGGTGTACAATGATATAAATGATACTCATCCGGTGGGTCGCATGAATTTTCCGGGTATTGAGGATTGCGACTTTGCTTTGCCGGTTTGGGGGCATTCTATGTATCCTTATTTAGAAAATGGCTGCTGGGTGGCGTTAAAAGTTATACACGATAAGAAAATTTTACCGGGCGAAGTTTATTATATTGAGTGGGGCGAATACCGTATGTATAAAAGGCTTTTGGCAGGCGATAATAATGAGGAGGTTATAGCTCATTCTGATAACACTACAGAAATGATTGGCAATCATCTTAAATATGCTCCATTTGTTATTAAAATAGCCGATATTAAAAAGCTTTGCCTTGTTAAGGATATTCATAAAAAGCATAATCATTAATGGATACTACAACTATTTATCCTTACAGTAAACGAAATAGTTTTGTCACAATTGGGGTGTTAACTATTTTAGGTTTGCTTTTTATATCGAATATTTATAAAGCTTATCATAATAATGATAGGATAGATATGATTGTATTTGGTGTGTTAACAGCATTACTTGTCTTCATATTGGTGATGGTTATTGCTACCAGATTACGGCCAGCGCTTAATGGTGATTTAGCGCTTGAATTTAATGAAAAGGGTATTGTTGATTATTTGAGAAACATTACAATTGATTGGCAGGATATTAAAGCCATAGATTTTAAGCGTACCAGGAGCTCGTCAATGATAGATGTTCAATTAAAATGGGAATCAGACCATGGATCGCAAATCTACATCTCTTTAAGGTGGGTTGAAGGCAATGATAGAAATATTTATAACACAGCGTTATCTTATTTTAACCGATTTTCTGACACCGGGGTGCCAACCGAAGAGCAAGGCAATGCTTAATGCCGGGTATTTTGGATAATTATTAAGGTGGGATAAACCTGTAGTTACTTTTATATGGCTACTTTGTTTATAATTGTAACTAAATGGCAGACGAAGGTATTGTAAAGCGGTTAAAGGTAATTGTTAAGGAGCACGGCGGACAGTTGGCCCTTGCAGGTGCTATTGGTGTAGATCAGGGCTTTATAAGCAAGGTGATTAATAAAAAACAAGAGGTAAGCTATTACCTTATCCGTAAACTTTGTTTCCAGTTAAAATACTCGCCCGAATGGCTCATCCTGGGCACCGGCGAGAAACATATAAACAAAGCCGAATCGCCTAAATTGATCACCGAAATACAAATGATGCGCACTGAGCTTGATATTTTACATGCACGTATGCGTGCTTTTGAAATGGAATTAAAAGAATTAAAAGACGGTCATCCAGCCGATCAGCAAAAAGCAGGTTAATGTAACCTGTTAATTAAAATAGCCTCTAAAGCATCACTGGCATTCTTGCAACGATTTACCGTGTTTTCTAAGGATGATAGTATTTCGCGGTATTTGATCAAATTTATAGCATCCGTCTCGTTCGCAAATAATTCGGCAACTGCATTATAGTAAATTTGATCAGACTGATGTTCATAAGTCTTTATCTGTTTACACGCGGCGTTGCAGGTATCGGCATTACCAACTTCTCTTAACAAATTAACTACCTTTTCAATCGCTATACTGGCTTTTTGTATTAACAATGCTATCTCTTTAATAGGTGTAACAAAATCTAATATATTATATAGATACATTCTTCCGCCTGCTTCTTGTATGGTATCGGCTACATCATCAATGCACGATGCTAAAACATGAATACTACTGCGATTTATCGGTGTAAATATTACCTGATCAAGAGCCAGATAAATTTTATGAGTTATTTCGTCGCCGGTATTCTCTAATTTATCAATTTGCTTAAAAATTACTTCCCTTTCAACGGCTTCGCTTGTATTTACTGCTGTTACTAATAAACCGGCCATGAGAACCACGTTTTTTGCGGCCTCATCGAATAAATTGTAAAACAGTGACCTATTTGAGAAATAATTGCGGAATAAGCTGCGCATTTATATATAATATTTAGAACGTCTAAAATTAACCGCGGTATGTTAATCTAATATTAAATAAAAGTTATGCTATGTTAATTATTTGTTAGGTATTAAATGGCCGATTTTCGTTGGTTTAATCAATTGAAAATGAATAGTCTAAGCAAATAACTTGCTCAAAATCAGGCACTATTTTATTATTTTAAAAAATTAACATGTATTAAAATAACATTATCAAATGTTAATCATTTCTTAACATTTAGATAATGCTGCATGCGCACTTTTGAGTCAAAATTTATTTCACTCATTTCAATCAATCATGAAAAAAACGTTTACAAAACTTTTTAGTACAGTCTTAGTAATGGCTTCAGTGCTAACAGGCTTTACTGCTAAAGCCCAAGAAACAACATTAGCATCAGTTAATATATTAAAAAATAAAAAAACTGATGTAAAAGCCGATTCTATTACAACTACTAAAGCAGACGCACCTGCAACTGTAAAGGTTGCGCCAAAAGCGGATGCTGCCGTATGGGTGCCTGTTAGAAGATTATGGGGATATGCTTTCGGCGATCTTTATTATAACCAACATGCTGATGCGACAAACAGAGGTGCTGAATCTATGTATAATGGTGTACCCACCAACAGAAATGCTTTCCAGTTCCGTCGGGTTTATCTGGGTTATGATTATGATATTGACCAGAAATTTACTGCAGAAGTATTATTGGCATCTGAGCCAAATGCAAATACAGGTGTTAATGGAACCACTTCTATACAAAATGGCGATAACCTTGTTGATAATAAAATGGCTTTCTTTATCAAAAACTTTAACTTAAGATATAGAAATATCTGGAATGGAACCGACATAGTTGTTGGTGAAATGTCTACTCCAGGATTCGCGTTAAATGAGCCGGGCACCAACGCTCCAACATCATTATCAGAAGCTACATGGGGTAATCGTTTTATAGAAAAAACAATAACCGACTTCCATAAAAACAATTCTTACGATTTAGGTGCCGCTTTGCAGGGAACCTTTGATCCGGCAACCAAAAACTTTGGATATGTGTTTATGGTTGGCAATAATAGCACAGCAAGCTTACTGCCGGCTGCCAACGCTAATACCGGTTTCTACAAAATATTTTATGGTGATTTATGGGGTAAATTCTTTAACAAACAATTGTATTTAGATCTTTATAGTGATTATGCACCAACTGCACCTGCTACTGCTGCTATCGGCGGCCAATCACACAGCATGAAAAAAGTATTCGCAGCTTACGTTAATCCAAAGTTCTCTGTTGGTGTTGAAGCATATACCCAAAAGATAACCAACGGCGTAACAAACAGTGGTACCAAAAACGTTGAAGATGCAACTGTAAACGGCTTTTCTATATGGGTAAAAGGTGCAGTTGTTAAAGACAAGATCAATTTCTTTGCCCGTCGTGATGGTTACAACCCTGATACCAAATTTGATGGTGCTAATTCTTATACAGTTAACACAAACTACGGATCATACAATCCAACTGTTAAAGAAACATTTTACACTGCCGGTTTAGATTTTACACCTGCTCCTAAAATTCACTTTTCGCCAAATGTTTGGTTAATTGAATATAAAGATCAACGTTCATCTACTACCACTGGTTATGTAGGTAATGACCATAACTTAGTTTATAGAGCTACATTCTATTACACTTTTGGTAAATAATCAAACAAACAAAACATAAAAAAGAAAAATTATGAAATTAAGTAAAAGTTTAAAGTTAGCGGTTGTTGCATTAGCAGCATCATGTGTAACAATGGCTGCTTCGGCGCAAGACAATGTCTTGTTAGGTGCCGGCAGTACATTTGTGAACCCGTTATTCTCAAAAATGTTTTCACAGTATACAGCTTCTAAGGTTAATTACCAATCAATTGGTTCTGGTGGCGGTATATTGCAGCTAACCAATAAAACGGTTGATTTTGGTGATTCTGATGCGCCTTTAAATGACGATCAAACCAAAAAAATGAGTGCTCAGGTTCTGCATATCCCAATGACTTCTGGTGCTGTAGTAGTAACTTATAATGTACCGGGTGTTGCCGGAGGTTTGAAATTATCAGGTAAAGATTTGGCTGATATCTATTTAGGTAAAGTAACTAAATGGAACAGTCCTGAGGTTAAAGATTCTAACCCGGGTGTTAGTTTGCCTGATCTTCCTATCGTGGTTATTCACCGTTCAGACGGTAGCGGTACCTCTTTCATTTTTACTGATTTTTTAACAAAAGTAAATCCTGAATGGGCTTCAAAAGTAGGTAAAGCAAGTGCGGTTAACTGGCCTGCAGGCTTAGGTGGAAAAGGTAACGAAGGTGTTGCCGGTTTAGTTAAACAAACTCCGGGTGCTATTGGTTATGTTGAGTTAGCTTATGCCGTTCAAAATAAAATGCCTTTTGCTGCCATCCAAAACAAAAGCGGTAAATTTATTACCCCAACTCTTGAGGCCACAACTTTAGCAAGTAATGTTGTAATACCTGCTGATTCAAAAGTATCAATAACTAATACCGATAATCCTAAAGGTTACCCTATTGCCAGCTTTACCTGGGCATTGATATACAAAGAGCAAAATTATGGTGGCCGTTCAAAAGTAAGAGCTACCGAATTAGTTAAATTATTATGGTGGAACATTCACCAGGGACAAGCTAATTGCGCTCCTTTAAATTATGCACCGCTTTCAAAATCAGCTGTAAAAGTTGCTGAAACAATTTTAAAATCAGCTACTTACGGTGGTAAAGCGATATTATAATTAAAATATGAGTCGATAGATAATCTTACCATGAAACAAAACTTGTTTCAAATAGTATTATCTTGCCCCCTTATTCTCAACACTAACTATTACCAGTTCCTATAAAATAAGGGACTGGTAATTGTTTTGTATACGAAACCCAAAATTTGTGGAAAATAAAAGATTAAAATTATCCAACAGCCAGTTAAAATGGGAGATACTGTTTAAACGGATATTAATTGCCATGAGCATTTTATTGGTGCTCATTATATTAGGTGTATTAGCAACGCTGATTATAGAATCCATGCCCTCAATTAAAGCACTGGGTTTTGGGTATTTATGGGGGAAAGTATGGGACCCGGTACAAAATATATATGGGGCCTATCCATTTTTAATAGGCACTTTACTTACCTCGTTTATAGCACTTATTATTTCGGTGCCTTTTTCATACGCCATTGCTATTTACCTGGGCGAGTATAATCCTAAAGGATGGCTATCTGATTTGCTTAAAAACACCGTTGAACTGATTGCAGCTGTCCCATCTATTATTTATGGTTTTTGGGGTTTGTTTGTATTAGTACCAATGGTACGTGAGCTCGAAATGAAATTTCATGTATTGCCATATGGTATAGGCATTTTAACTGCATCATTAATATTAGCCATAATGATAATCCCTTATGGTGCATCATTAGGAATATCTTTAATAAGAATGGTGCCTTCTCCTTTAAAAGAAGGTGCTTATGCATTAGGCGCAACCCGGTTTGAAGTTATCCGTAGTGTAATTATGCCTTATACCCGCTCTGGCTTATTTGCAGGTGTGCTGTTGTCATTAGGCAGGGCTTTAGGCGAAACTATGGCAGTAACTATGCTGATAGGTAATACCAGCACTATACCTAGCAGTATTTTTGCACCGGGTAATACAATGGCCAGCGTAATTGCTAATGAATTTACAGAAGCCGACCACACCGAATATTTATCGGCACTTATTGAATTGGGTTTAGTACTATTCTTTGTTACGGTTGTAATTAACCTTATAGGTAAAAGAATAATAACACGCTTCACAAATAACTAATAACATGGAAGCAAGAATAGGAATGAGGAATATCAAAAGCAATATCTTTAAAGGGATCATTGTGTTTTTTGCATTTTTAATAACCGTGCCCTTAGTAATTATACTATTGTATATAATTAAACAAGGTGCGGGCCAGGTTAACTGGAAATTTTTAACCGGTACGCCTGCGCCGGTAGGCGAAGCTGGTGGTGGTATTGCCAATGCCTTAGTAGGCAGTTTTGTAATGGTAATGACGGCATCAGTAGTTGCTATACCTGTGGGTATGGCGGCAGGCGTTTACCTTAGCGAAAATCCGCGCACAAAACTGGCTTATTATAGCAGTTTGTGTGTTGATATATTACAGGGTGTGCCATCCATCGTAGTTGGTATTGTAGTTTACTTTTGGCTGGTTAAGCCTTTAGGTACCTTTTCGGCATTATCAGGTAGTATAGCTTTGGCTATTATGATGTTGCCGATAGTGATCAGATCAACAGAGCAAACGCTTAAGTTATTACCCGACTCATTAAAAGAAGCAGCATTATCATTGGGCGTGCCTTATCACCGGGTAATTTTAAAAGTAACAATACCTTGCGGCTTCGCGGGTATTTTATCAGGCATTACGCTATCAATAGCCCGTGTTATAGGCGAAACTGCACCATTGTTGTTTACCGCTTTTGGCAGCCCGTTTGTATCGGCCGCTTTGGGTAAACCAATGGAGAGCTTACCACACCTGATATTCACTTATGCTACAAGCCCTTATGACGACTGGCATAACCTGGCATGGGGTGCATCGTTTATACTATTAATGTTCGTTTTAACCCTAAACATAATCACGAAAGTGATAACAAGAAAATGGAAAATACAATTGTAAAGGCTGAGAATTACAACTCTTATTTTGGGGATAACCATGTTGTAAAGGATGTAAACATCAGCATAAACAAGCATGAAGTTATAGCGGTAATGGGCCCTTCGGGCTGTGGCAAAACCACGTTTTTGCGCGGCATTAACCGTATGCATGAGCTAATTCCCGGAGCTACCTCAACAGGTAAAATACTGCTTGATGGCGAAAATGTGTACGATATGAATGCCATATACGTAAGAGCAAAAATTGGCATGGTGTTTCAGCGTCCTAATCCATTTCCAAACCTAAGTATTTATGAAAATGTAGTTGCCGGTTACCTGTTAAATGGTATTAAGGTATCAAAAGCTGATAAGGATGTTATTGTAGAAAAATCATTAACCAGCGCTGCTTTATGGAAAGAAGTTAAAGATTCATTACATAAAAAAGGTACATTCCTATCTGGCGGCCAACAGCAGCGGCTGTGTATTGCGCGTGCCATTGCCATGCAACCCGAGCTGATATTGTTTGATGAGCCAACATCTGCGCTCGACCCCATATCAACCTCGAGTGTTGAAGCATTGTTTCATGAGTTGAAGGCTAATTATACATTGATTATTGTTACCCACAACATGCAGCAGGCTGCACGTGTGAGCGACAGAACCGCGTTTTTTTATATGGGCGAACTGGTTGAGTTTGATGATACCAAGCAAATGTTTACCAATCCAACAGATCAACGTACACAGAATTATATAACAGGCAGATTTAGCTAAGCCCTTCGGGAGTGATTAGAGGTTTGGTGATTAGAGGTTAGTTAATCCACGTCACTTTTGAATTTTGACTTTTTAATTTTTAATTATATGACACCATTAGAAAATGAAATAACCGCGCTTAAAGCAGAGCTGGTTGATATGTGGATATTAGTTCAGTCGCAATTAAATAAGGCTAAAGATGCCATGGTACAGTTTGATAAAGACCTTGCCCGCGAAGTTCTGGTTAAAGAAAAACGAGTTAACTCTTTCGAGCTGAAGATAGACCGCGACTGCGAGAATATATTTGCCCTGCATTGCCCGGTAGCTATTGATCTGAGGTTTTTATTAGCCGCGTTAAAGATAAATACCAACCTGGAACGTATTGGCGATATTGCTGCCGGTATTGCACTTTATGTGGTAGAATCATCCGTAAATTTTGATGCAGCCGCTTTAGAAAAAACCTCGTTGATACGAATGTATGATGAGGCCGTAAATATCCTGATGGATACCCGCACCGCTTTTGAGAAAGAAGATACCGTGCTGGCCCGCAGCATATTTAAAAGAGATGATGTGTTGGATGCTATCAATGATAATTCGCCAAGTACAGTAGGTGAAATAATAAAAGCTGATATAAATTCTTTACCCGAAGCGCTATATATCTTATCTATAATTCGTAAGCTGGAGAGGATAGGCGATCAGGCTAAAAATATTGCAGAGGAGATAATTTTTTACGTAGAAGCCAAAATATTAAAGCACTACGAAAGCAGTAAGAAAATTAATCCCGAAGACGAAGAATAAACCATTTATAATTGTGGATTTGATAATATGAGGTGGATGTAATTTCCACCTTTTTGCGTTTCCGGTGTGAGGTACGGTGAGTGAGGTTGATTTGTCCGTCCGCTTTGGGGGACGGGTGGCGTGCGAACACTAAGCAGACGGATGGAAATAAAAAGATTTTTTTAGATTTCAATTCCTGCTGACATAGGGCTGTCACTACCCCGGCGTTTCTTTGTGGTACAAACTAAAATCATAAAGCTATGTCAATCATTCAATTATTATTAAAGGAAATTGAGCAGGAAGCTCAAATTACACGCAAAATGTTAAGCATTGTACCAAACGATAAGTACAACTGGAAACCGCATCCAAAAAGCATGAGCATTATGCAACTCACTACCCACATTGCCGAATTGCCCGCCTGGATAAGCATGGCCATTACTACCGATGGGCTTGACTTTGCCGCTAACCCTTATGAGGCAACCGTAGTAAATAATACAGCCGATGTGTTAGAGATCTTCGAGAATTCTTATACTGATGGCCGCGCGCACCTGCAAGCCACCAATGAGGCCGAATTAGAAAAACCGTGGACCCTAAGCAACGGCAAGCACATAATAGCCAACCTGACCAAATACGAAACCGTGCGCATATCCATCGCCCAAACCATACATCACAGGGCGCAGTTGGGCGTATTCTTGCGCTTGCTGAATATACCTATCCCCGGAAGCTATGGCCCAAGTGCCGACGAGTTGGAAAAGATGGCCCAATTTGCATAATACACTAAACCGAGGCTGTATCAAACAGGGAGGATGCATTAAAATAACTCAAAGGGTATCACCTATATAAGGAGGCTCCAATAGGAGCCAAAACAGGGTTTTGTTTTGTCCTTCTATAAACAGGGAGCTCCTACGGAGCCAATAATTTGCTAAAACAAAGCGGATATTTGACTCCGTAGGAGTCGCCTGTTTATAGAAATAAGCTAAAAGTTAGAAAAGGCTCCATGGGAGCCTCCTAATGAGTTGTATTATTATTTTAATGCGTCTGCCCTGTTTGATACAGCCTCGTTGCTTTGTTTTTGGGTAAGTTTGTTCTGTTAATAAGCTCCGAGCAACATATCAGCCAACTCATTTGGAAGAGGGCTTTGTTCGATATCATTTACAGCTTGCTCTATATTATATTCAAACCGAATAAATGTTACCTCAATGCTGTCTTTATTGATTAGGTCCGAGTCAATATTAATGTCTAATATAACATAACAACCCTTTGGATTGCCATCTTTAGGTTTGCCTACCGAGCCGATATTGATAACGTGTGCAACCGTTCCGTTATCCCGCTTTATAACCCGATGATAGGGCTTGTGCGAATGACCAACACATAGTATATCGGCATTTGTCTCTTGCAGCAGTTCTAAAATATAGGTCTCATCGGTATCAGCCAGAATATATTCATAAACGCTTCGCGGGCTGCCGTGAACCAATAAAATATTTAATGGATTTGAGTTTACCTGAAACTCTAAACGGATATGAGCCGGAAGTGTAGATAGATAATTTCTGTTGTCGGCGCTGATGATATGGTAGGCGAAATTTTTGCCCGATGCCTGTAATTGATCATCTGTTACCGGTGCTAAACCAATAACTTTCAGATCATGATTGCCGGCAATAGTAGGTATGCGGCGTTTGCGTATTTCTGCAATTATTTCGTTGGGATGTACATTATAGCCCACCAGGTCGCCGAGGCAATAAAGGGCATCAGGCTTTTGAAATTCAATATCGGCAAAAAACGCCTCTAACGCCGGTAGGTTAGCATGTATATCCGAAAAAAGTACAATTTTCATTATTATACGTTTATTTTAGAAGTATAGTATTTCTTACGGAACCAAAAAGCAAGATTTACTAAAGCAATTAATGCAGGTACCTCAACTAACGGGCCAATTACCCCGGCAAAGGCTTCGCCTGAATTTATGCCAAATACCCCTATAGCAACCGCAATGGCTAATTCAAAGTTGTTTCCGGTAGCTGTAAAGGCTATGGAGGTGCTTTTGGAATAATCGGCCCCAAATGATTTGCCTATAAAAAAACTTAACAGAAACATGACGGTAAAATATACTACCAGCGGTATAGCGATACGTACTACATCCATCGGTATCTGCACAATCAGGTTTCCTTTTAAGCTAAACATGGTCACAATAGTAAATAGCAATGCTATAAGCGTTATGGGTGAAATAACAGGTACGTATTTTTGCTGGAACCAAGCCTCGCCCTTAATTTTAATCAGCGTATACCTGCTGATAATTCCGGCGGCAAATGGGATACCCAGGTAAATACCTACGCTTTTGGCTATCTCGCCAATAGTAATGTTAACGGCTAATCCTTTAAGGCCAAATAAAGGCGGCAAAACGGTGATGAATACATAAGCGTATACGCTGTAAAGTAACACCTGGAAGATACTGTTTAAGGCTATCAACCCTGCTGCGTATTCGCGGTTGCCCTCTGCCAGCTCGTTCCATACCACTACCATCGCTATGCAGCGTGCCAGGCCTATCAGTATCAGGCCAACCATGTAAGCCGGATGATCTCGTAAAAGCGTAATAGCTAATATAAACATGAGGATAGGGCCAACAATCCAATTTAATATAAGCGATGCGCTTAATACTTTGGTGTCTTTAAATACCTCGCCCATGTTTTCATACTTCACTTTGGCAAGGGGCGGGTACATCATTAATATCAGCCCTATGGCTAACGGTATGTTGGTGGTTCCGCTTGACCATGAATTAATAAATCCGGAGGATGAAGGGATAAAATAACCCACGGCTACACCTATCCCCATCGCCAGGAATATCCATAGGGTAAGGTAACGATCTAAAAAGCTTAACTTTTTACGTTCGGCGGGGGCACAGTGATCTATAGCCATTAGTTGGGTAAGTTTTGATTGATAAAATTGCGCGAATAATCTTTTATCATATCCCGCACCCGCCTAAACTCGTTCATTACCTCATCAGGCGTGCCGGTAGCTTTTGCCGGATCGGGGAAATTGAAATGGAGGCGTTGCGCTTTGGTAGGGAAGTAGGGGCAATTCTCTTTGGCGTTATCGCACACAGTAATTACATAGTCGAAAGGAATATTTACATACTCATCCACATGGTTAGAGGTATGATGACTGATGTCGATATCATCCTCGGCCATTACCTGTATAGCTTTGGGGTTAACGCCATGCGTCTCTATACCGGCGCTGTAAATGGTTGCTTTACTGCCTGCAAAATGCCTTAGGTAGCCTTCGGCTATCTGGCTGCGGCAACTGTTGCCGGTGCATAGTACTAATATGTTTTTCATGATGGGTTTAAAATTTTCTTCATTACAATTGCCGACTGCGGGCAGGCATAACTAAACTCTGATGATTGCTGCACCTCTGCAGGCACATCCGCGCGGGTTATAGTTTGGTAGCCTTTGCCGGTAAAATAACCGGGCGCGGTTTCTGTAAGCAGGTATATTTCTTTAATTGATTTGGTATTGGCAATGGTTTCTAATTGCTGTAGCAGATCGCCAGCCACACCCTTGTTGCGATTGGGTGGTGAAACCACCATAGAGCGCAGCAAAGCATAATCGCCATAAACCTCTAAACCGATAGCGCCTGTTACCTCATCGGCATTAAGGGCCACTATAAAGTTCTCCAAAGTTTCGGGCAGATCATCTACAGGCAGTTTTTCTGCGGATAGTAGCGCGATGATCTGCTCCCTGTAGTTTTCGGCTTGTTGCAGGTTCATGATTTTTAAGATTTAGCAGCAACCTCCGCCCGGCTCACAGCTGGCGGCAGCAGTAACTAAGTTCTTTAATTGGGTTACCGGTTTGGCCGCAGGTGTACCGCAATTGCCGCCCCTATCAATGGCTTTGCATTGTACCGAATCTGGGCGCAGATCTACTATCAGGCTGTCGCCATCAATAATAAGGTTGTTAGGCAGCATCTGGCGGGTATCAAACTCTGTATTGCCAAACTCAATTTTAACTATACCCAACGGATTTAGCGGCAGAGATTTCTCAACCAAATTAATAATTGATAAAGCTTTGTTAACTTTCATCGCCCTTAACTCATCTTTACCTGCCGGTTCATAAAGTTGTACGATGATCTCGGTCCAGCTATTCATCACACCGCCACAATCAACAGATGTAATAGGGGCCTGCTTAATTTCTGTGATATGATAAGAGGCATCAACCCACTTGTTTTCGGCATATTGAAATTGGAGTTCCAACTCGGGGTTTGCCACCAATGTATCTTTAAATGATTTCCAGTTTATAACATCTGTTGTATTCATAACTTTTTTATTTAATTGTAATATTACGATATATTGACTCAAATTTTTTTAACAGCAGTTTCTCGCGGCAGTATACGAGCCGAAGAAGGTGCCTAACTCTTTACTTAATAAACTCCACGCGGCGGGTTCAATGCAATAACAAACGCTTACGCCCTCTATGGTGCCTTGTATTAGCCCGGCGTTTTTAAGCTCTTTTAAGTGTTGCGATATGGTAGCTTGCGCCAAACCTAATTCATCAACTAAGTCGCCGCAGATGCAGGCATTAGCATTTATAATGTACTGCAAAATAGCAATACGTGCCGGATGCGCCATTGCTTTAAGCATGGTTGCCAGCTTATTTTGCTCCTCGGTAAATATTTCTGTTTTGGTTAGCCCCATTGTATCGCAATATTACGATTGATAGTTGAGATATGCAAATATATTTATTTGTCCGTCCGGTTAAGTGCCGTAGACGATAGACCATAGACCATAGTCGATAGACAATGAACTATCGACCATCAACCTATATCCCCAAAACCTGCTTTAACTTAACGTACCCGGTTTTGCTTACCGGTATTTTAGCGCCCGATTTGAGGATGGCGAGGTGACTATCTTTTTCGTAAGGATCTATACGGGTTATTTCCTGCACGCTTACAATGTATGAGCGGTGTACGCGTACAAACTGGCGCGGATCCAGCGTTTGCTCGAAGAAACTCATGGTTTTATTTTTAAGGTATGAGCCTTCCTGCGTAAATACGCTTACATAATCATCATCGGCTTGCAGGTATTGCACATCGGCAACGGGTATTATCTTTACTTTGGTGCCGGTTTTTACCACAATACGCTCATGTTGGGCGGGCGATGCGGCGGCGGTTTCCAGTAAGCTTTCTTGCTTTGGCGCGGCGGTGTGTGGTGCTTGCGCCAGGTATTTCTCTATAGCTTTATTAAAACGATCCTTGCTGAATGGTTTTAGCAGATAATCGGTAGCGTGTGCCTCAAAGGCTTTTATGGCATACTCATCAAAAGCGGTGGTAAATATAACGGCGGGCTGGTCATCAACCAGCTCCAGCATCTCGAAACCGTTTATTTTGGGCATTTGCACATCCAAAAATATCAGGTCGGGCTGGTGTTGCTGTATGGCTTTAAGCCCTTCAAAGCCATCGCCGCACTCCTGTATAACTTCTATCTGCGGATAGCCTTGCAGGTATTCTTGTACAACCATACGGGCCAAAGGCTCGTCGTCAATTAATAAAGCACGTATCATTGCTGCGGAATTTTAATAATAGTTGTAAATATATTATCATTTGTATGAGTTTCCATCAAGTCATTACGTGCAAAAAGCAAATATAATCTGCGCTGCACCCCGCTTAAGCCAAAACCGGTACCCTGGCGCGGCCTTGAAGTTTTAGGGTCGTAAGGGTTTTGAACAATCAGTTCCAGATAACTTCCCTCCAATTCTGCACGGATGCTTACCACTACATCTTCGGTAGTATCATACAATCCAAACTTAATAGCATTCTCTACCAGTGGTTGCAATAACATGGCGGGCATAATACAGTCGCCACATTTCGCATCGCAGCTTATTTCGGTTTTAAGGCGATGCCCAAAGCGTACTTTTTCAATTTCGAGATATAGGTTTAGGTGCTGTAATTCCTCATTTAAGCTAACCTGTAACTGATCATCTTTTTTAAGGGTGCCCCGTAAAAAGTCGGATAGCTGGTGTATCATTTTACGCGCCTCATCGGGCTTAAAGCCAATAAGCGCGTTAATAGAGTTTAAGCTGTTGAATAAAAAGTGGGGCTGTAGCTGCTGCCTCAGGTTGTAAAGCTCGGCATCGCGGGCCAGTTGCTCGGCTTCCAACTTACGTTTTTCATTTTCTTTTTGGTCTATTTGCGAGTACCATATCATACTGATCATGGCCATCCAGCCAATCGCCAAAAAATCAGTAAAAAACCTTATTACTAACGATTGTGCCATAAAGTTGGCATATACGGTATCGGCATTTAAAAACGGAAGGATATACTTGCAACCCGCCGTACAACTGGCAGCCAGCACAACGCACCATATTAATATATTAATATAACTACCCTTACCGGGTTGATAATAGCGCAGGTTATTGTTGATGAGCCAGCAAGCCGCCGTAAGCAGTATAGAGCTTACCAGGCTATCGGTTATAGCGGTATACCATACAAATCCAAAACCGTGTATAATGTAGGTTTGCAGGCCTGCCCATGCAAGCCCGCAGGCTACAAATGCCACACGTATTTTTTGAAATGTTAATGATGATAGCGCCAAAACTTATATTTTATAGTAAGATTGGTTGATTTATTAATAGCTGCGTATATCTACCCCTGCAAATATGGAGATGCCTTTTAGTACCAGTATTTTGTTATTATCTAACGGAGTGCTGGTTCTTATTCTTTTATCATCAAAGCCGGCAAATACCGCCGACAGATCTGACAGTACCATCCAATGTGAAGGTACAATTATTTTAGTACCGCCAAATACCTGGGTAACATCAATATAAACGCGACCATTGATATCGGCTTGTGTAAAATCAAGCTCAGAGCCGCCAAATATGTTTACAATCTCGCCACCCTGAAAGTTTTTGGAGAAGATGATCTTTTTTACACCACCGAAAATAGATACGGCATCTAAATGGTCGTCGCCGGTATAAGCAGTACCCGGCGTTGGCGGGGTCGATGGGTCGTTAGTTGTAGCACCAACAGTATAATCAACTATGGGGTCGTTGGGGTTGGTAGGGTTGGGGTTGCCAAAGTTGTATTTTCCAGAGTCCCATTTTCTTTTCCAGTCTTTTTTATCCCAGTAATCGGCACCGTGGTTATTACGTTTTAATATTAAAAAGGCGCCAAATCCTATAATAGCAATCGGCCAAAAAACCGCGCCGGCATTAAAGCCGGGGATGATACGGTCGAGCAAAAAAGCGAAACCAATAATTACCATTATTAACCATGTTGAATTGCGGAAGTTATGCCGGGCACCCATGTAAAGCCCCCATGCAATTAACCACATTGGCCAGCTTAACAACCAGCTTGGGAAAAAGAAAAAATCCATTTGCCTTAACAGCAAGGATGCACCTACTACAAGCAAAACTATGCCTGCTAACACTTTCCCTTTGCGGGGGCCATTTTGATATTCTATATTATTGATGTCGTTATTGATGTCGTTATTCATGATCGTAATTTTAAATCTTACTCAAAAGTAAGGCACTAATATAGTGAGCCAAAACTAAAATTGGCCATTTACTTAGAAGAACTCGGTAAAGGCGGGTATTTTTTCGGTGAAAAATAGCAGGCAGGCAAATCAATTGTGATTTGGTAAAAAGTTTGTCCATTCTGTCCAAAAGCTTGTCGGCATCTAAAGCGGACGGACAAAACGGAAATGAATTTGGTTTTTGATATAAAGATCACTCAAAAAACCACATTACCATATTGCATGGCAATGTGGTAAAATATTGCACGCTTATTGTGGGCGATGAAATAACCCCGTATACGCAGCCTTGCCTATAACATGGCCCTGCATCAATTTAAAAATATTAGCTTGGGTTTCAATACCGTTACTACCGGCCTTTTCATCAAGCTTTATATCTAATGCAAATAATTCAAATATATAATGATGCAACGGGCCCGCTGCCGGTGCACCCGGGCCGCGGTACCATGGCCCGGCATAACTTATCTGGTAGGTGCCATCAGGAAGCTGTGCACCAACGGGTATTTTTTCGGATAGTGAGGTGGTTTGGCCGGGAATATTCCATACCAGCCAGTGTAAATTATCATGTGTAGTTTTATTTAGTGCCACATCAAGGTCATGCATCCAGAGTACATAGCTTTGTGTTGCGGCAGGCGCGTCGGTCCAGGTAAAATCTGGTGATACCGGGTCAACAGCTGATGCCTGAGTATATTTTATTGGAATAACAGTACCATCAGGAAATGCTGATGAGGTTAGCCGCATTGGCAGCGGCTTTTGCTGCGCAAAAGAAATTGACACAAAACTTAGCAATAAAGCAAAAACAATAACTGGTTTTTTCATAATTTTAATTTGAATAAAATTAAAATTATTACGCTAAAATCACAATTAGTTATGCCAAAGGATTTACTATATCAACAGTATTATTAATCACCAAATAATTACACCTCCGGCTCCTGCTGGCTTAAGCAATGAAAGCTGCCTAATCCCCATATAATATCAGTAGAATCAATGCCGATAACTTTTCTTTCGGGGAAGCAGCCTTGTAAAATTTCGAGGGCCCTATCATCATTATTGCAACGGTAAGTGGGCACCACTACCGCGGTATTACCAATGTAAAAATTAGCGTATGAGGCTGGTAAACGCTGACCGTCGTAAACAACCACATTGGGCATTGGCAACTCAATTATATCCAATTGCTTGCCGTTTAACAGGCGCATAGTTTTTAATGTCTGTAAGTTTTCCTGTAGGATATGGTAGTTTTCGTCATTCTTATTTTCTTCAACAACGGTAACAACGGTATCTTCGTTTACAAAACGGGTAATATCATCAATATGCCCATCGGTATCATCGCCAATTATACCATCGCCCAGCCATAAAATTTGCTCCGCGCCGTAATAATTGTACAGATATTCTTCTATTTGCTGCTGATTTAAATGCGGGTTACGGTTTTTGTTTAACAGGCACGCAGTAGTAGTTAAAATTGTGCCTTTCCCATTAAAATCAACCGATCCGCCTTCCATCACAATACCCGGGTTATAAACAGGCAAACCAAAGTAATTGCCAATTTTTGTAGGTATAACATCATCCAGATCAAACGGTGGATATTTGCCTCCCCAGGCGTTGTAGCCCCAATCAACTATGCACTTTTCTTTAGTATCAGCATTGATCAAAAACGCTGGCCCATGATCTCGGCACCAGGCATCATTGGTGGCGAATTCAAAGAATTCTATTTTGCTTAAATCAGCACCAACTAATTGCAATTGCTGCCTGGCAAACGCCGCCATTTGCTCATCCTTAACGTTAATTCGTACCAGCTCACCCTCGGTTAATACCTTAATAAATTCGCAATATTTGGGGTAGATGGTCATGAGCTTACCCGGCCATGATTCTTCCTTATGCGGCCAGCTTAACCAGGTAGCGGTGTGTGGATGCCATTCGGCAGGAAAGCGGAATCCGGCTTTGGCCGGATTGACCATAGTCGATAGTCGATGGTCCATAATTACAGTGTATTTCTTAAAGCGGTGATCATTTTTGTTAATTGACATCGACGGTTAGGTCTAATGCCCTTTGCCATACCTGAAGGCTCTCGAATTTAAATGCCATATAAAATGTGAATTATTTAACTATGGACCATCGACTACCTTATTCGTCGAGCAAACGTTTAGTTATCGGTTGATAAGAATCAATTCTCCTATCACGTAAAAACGGCCAGTGCGTACGGTAATAATCGGTTTTATTTAAATCCAACTCCTGTACAATTACTTCCTCATCATTATGCGAGGTTTGATGTATTAACGTACCAAACGGATTAGCAAAAAACGATCCGCCCCAAAACTTAACACCCGCTTCTTCGCCAACCCGGTTTACGCTGACTACGTGTACCCCGTTAGCAATCGCGTGCGAGCGTTGTATGGTTTGCCATGCGTTGTATTGCTCCGTATTGGTAGCTTCATCCTGGGTAGTTGCCCAGCCAATAGCGGTTGGATAAAACAGTATCTCGGCGCCCATTAAAGCGGTTATGCGTGCAGCTTCGGGGTACCATTGGTCCCAGCAAATCAACACGCCTATAGTGGCAAATTTGGTTTTAAAAACCTTATAGCCCAGATCGCCGGGAGTGAAGTAAAATTTCTCATAAAAACCCGGATCATCGGGTATATGCATTTTGCGATACTTACCTAAATAAGCACCGTCAGCATCAATTACAGCAGTAGTGTTATGGTAAAGGCCCTGCGCGCGCTTTTCAAATAGCGAGGCAATGATGACTACGCCTAATTCGGCAGCAACTTTGGCAAGTTCGTCGGTAGAGGGGCCGGGGACAGTTTCGGCCAACAAAAAATTATCATGATCCTCCACATCACAAAAATAAAGCGATGTAAACAGCTCTTGCAGGCAAACTATTTGCGAACCTTTTTTAGCTGCTTCTTTTACCTTGGTAATAGCTTTTTGTAAATTATCATGCTTGTTAGCTGTGCAGCTCATCTGCACTATACCTACCTGTACTTTATTCATTCACCTAAAATTTGTGCAAAAATAAGGTTTTCTGGAGATTAGAGGTTAGTTAATTAAAGATTAGTTGCAATAGATTTGGTCACCGGTTTCTAATAGTTATTGTAACATTATGTTAGTAATACAGAGGGTTTAACATTTCTTAACCAAACACTAACCGCTAATCACCAATCAACTAATCTCTAAATTATTACCTTTGCAGCCAATGACAGAAATAGACGAAAGTATCATTAATGAGGTTGAGGACGAAATGAAGCCCAAAACCTGGAAAGACACTCTTTGGAACGTTACCAAAACACTTTTAAAATTTGCAGTAACATCCGTTTTACTATACTTTGTGTTTAGGCATGTGCCTTTTAAAGATGTAAAATACAGGTTGTTGCACGCCAATTACTGGTGGATGCTTGCAGCACTGATAAGTTTTTTCCTTTCAATAATAGTGTCGTCATGGCGATTAATGAGTTTTTTCAATTCTATTAATTTAAAGCTCGACCCACGTTTTAATTTCAGATTATATATGCTCGGCTTATTCTATAACTTCCTGCTTCCGGGTGGCATAGGCGGCGATGGTTATAAAATATGGATGTTGAATAAAAACTATAAGCTACCGGGTAAAAAAGTTTTTTGGGCGATAATGTTCGACAGATTAAGTGGCCTTTGGGCAATTGGTTTGATAACTGTTTGTCTGATATTTTTAATACCTCAAATTGATATTCATATCGGCATTCCATTGGGCATTTTCGCGGCTGCATCGGGTGTATATTATTTTGTTGCCTATAAGTTCTTTAGAGAATACACTAAATATTTTTTTGCCGGCCATGCAAAGGCTGTTGTAGTACAGGGTTTGCAAGTTTTGGCAATAGTATTTATATTGATGGGGCAAGATTTTCATGGTAAATTCTCACCGTATTTATTGTCATTTTTAATATCGGCATTGGCTACTATTATACCAATAAGTGTGGGTGGGGCAGGTATACGTGAAACCGTTTTTACACAGCTTACCAAAGTTTTCCCGATGGATAATACCCTGGCTGTTTTCTTGCCGGGATCTTTTTATATTATATCTCTTTTGGTTGCTTTGCTTGGTGCATATTACGTTTTAAGGCCAAGCCGTTTAGAAGAAGGTTTGCCTAAAGGCGATATAGCAACTGAAGAAGAAAATAAAGATCGGCCAAAATCAGTTTAATATTTATTAGCTAATGAATATCATTATAACAGGTGCCAGCAGCGGGGTAGGTTTTGAAGCCGTTATTGAACTGATATTATCAGGTCAGCATAAAATTATTGCCCTGGCGCGGTCGCAGGATAAACTGGAGCGCCTGGCCGAAATATGCGCGGGCTTAAATCCCGATTGTATATTATACCCCATCGCTTTTGATATTGTACATGATGATTATGTGGATCTGGAACAGTTTATTGCCAGTAATTTAGACGGAAATATAGACGTACTAATAAACAATGCAGGTGTTTTAATAAACAAGCCATTTATAGATTTAAAAGAAACGGACTTTGTTGAAATGCTGCAAAGTAATTTTATAGGGCATGTGCGCATAATTCAAAGCTTGCATAAATTTATGCCCGCAGGTTCGCACATAGTAAATATTGGCAGTATGGGCGGCTACCAGGGGAGCGCAAAGTTTGTGGGGCTATCAGCCTACTCTGCAAGTAAAGCCGCGTTACATACGCTTACAGAATGCCTGGCGCAGGAGTTTGCCGAACTTGGCATAAAGGTTAACTGCCTGGCATTAGGCTCGGCACAAACCGAAATGCTGGAGAAGGCTTTCCCGGGTTATCAATCGCCGGTAATGGCGTTCGAAATGGGTAAGTATATTGCCGATTTTGCCTTAACCGGCCATAAGTTTTTTAATGGGAAGATATTGCCTGTGGCGGTAAGTACACCATAAAAAAAACGCATCAATGGTGTTGATGCGTTAGGTTGAAAATATCTAAGTATAGGCTATTCAGAAATACAGCAATGGATTAAGTTATTTCTTCAGGTATAGCAAAATTATAGCTAATGTAGCACCAACCTGGCCGATCCAAAAAATAAACATCCATTTAATGATGTCAACTTTTGATTCGCCAATTTCCTTACGGACATTTGCGATATCATCTTTAGTAGCTAATGTCTGGATAGCATTTTCCACAGATCGTTCTGTTTTGTTATCAATGTATTTAAACATGGCCTCGGTGGTATCGTTACCTAACTTGTCAGATAACAAGGTGTATAGCCGGGCGGTTTCTTTTGCTTCTAAGTACATAACAAATATAATGATAAAGGTTTAGGATTTATATCAAATAGGTTGTTAATTCCTGCTGCTTACTTTTAAAAATTCATTCACCACAATTTCTGATGTGTACTTTTTGTTGCCATCTTTATCTATATAGCTCCGGTTATTTATCCGGCCCTCAATAACAATTTCATCACCTTTTTTAAGTATGTCTTCGGCTATTTTGGCCTGCGCGCCCCATATCACTAAGTTGTGCCATTGGGTGTCGGTTATTTTTTCGCCTTTATCGTTTTTGTAGCTTTCGCTTGTAGCTAATGATAGCTTTGCAAGTTTCTTGTTCGTGTCAAATGTTTTTACTTCCGGATCCATGCCTAAGTTACCTACCAGGCGTACGCTGTTTTTTAATGAGTTCATGTTTTTAAGTTTTATTGTTTCTACGTGTTTAATTGACAGTACAAATGTGCAGATGGCTCCAAATATTAGTCGGTTATTAAGCGTTTATAGTCGACAATATACATTTGCAAACGTTTGCAAGCGGGTATAATATTGACTACCTTAGCCTTATGGATACCGAAAAAACATGCCTTGATTGCGGCACCGTGATACATGGCCGTGCCGATAAAAAGTTTTGCAACGACCTTTGCCGCAATAATTACAACAACCAGCTGAATAGCGAAAGTTATAATATGGTGCGCAATATCAATAATATCCTAAAGCGCAACCGCCGGATATTAGAGGAGCTCAATCCAACCGGGAAAACAAAAACCACCACTGCAAAAATGGTTGTTAAAGGTTTTAACTTTAAATACCTCACCAATAAATACGACACACAAAACGGAAAAACCTATCATTTTTGCTACGAATATGGCTACCTGCCATTAGAGGGCGATGAGGTTTTACTGGTAAAGCGCGAAGAAAAAGCAGAGTAGATTTTCATTAGCTAACCTGCCTGTGGTATTTTACAAAACAGTGAGACTACTAAAGTTGTTACTATCCATATTTGCATAAAAAACAACATGCCACATCTATTCTCCCCATTAAAAATAAAAGATATTGAATTTAAAAACCGCATAACCGTTTCGCCAATGTGCGAATACTCGAGCGTGGATGGTTTTGCAAACAACTGGCACCTGGTGCATTTAGGTAGCAGGGCCATTGGTGGTGCCGCGTTAGTTATTACAGAGGCAAATGCTGTATCGGCAGAGGGGCGTATAACTTATGCCGATTTGGGTATTTATAAAGACGAGCATATACCTAAACTAAAAGAAATAACCGATTTTATACATGAACATGGCGCAATAGCCGGCACACAACTGGCCCATGCGGGTCGCAAAGCAAGTCATCAAAGGCCATGGGACGGTGGGGCGCAAATCCCATCAGATCAACCTAATGGCTGGAGGGCAGTAGCACCAAGCGCTGTGCCTTTCAACGAAATAGATGAGGCGCCCATTGAACTTGATAAAGCCGGCATAGAAAAGGTTAAAGCCGACTTTAAAGCCGCTACCTTAAGAGCCATACAGGCCGGTTTTAAAGTGATTGAAATACATGCCGCGCATGGTTATTTACTGCATGAATTTTACTCGCCGTTAAGTAATAAACGTACGGATGAGTATGGCGGATCATTCGAGAACCGTATTAGGCTGTTGCTGGAAGTTGTTGAAACTGTACAAGAAGTTTGGCCGGCAACCAACCCGCTGTTTGTGCGCATATCATCAACCGATTGGACAGAGGGCGGCTGGACCGGCGAAGATTCTGTCGCGCTTGCTAAAATATTGAAGGATAAGGGGATTGATCTGGTAGATTGTTCATCGGGCGGAAACGTGTTGGTGCCAATTCCGTTAAAGCCCGGTTACCAGGTAGAGTTTGCCGAAGCGATACGCAAAACCGGTATACTTACCGGCGCGGTAGGCTTAATAACAGAATCTAAACAAGCCGAGGATATTATACAAACAGGTCAGGCTGATATGATAATTATAGCCCGCGAGTTATTACGCGATCCATATTTCCCGTTACGCGCGGCGCATGAACTGGGTTTTGAAGATATTAAATGGCCGGTACAATATGAACGTGCCAAATGGCATTAAGAGTTTAGAGATTGGTGATTAAAGATTAGAGATTAGGATTAGCAATTTTATATATTTACACACAACAATTAAAACAATAAACTATATGAAACGCACCGCACATGCCCATTGGGCCGGCACTTTAACCGAAGGTAAGGGAGAAATATCTACCCAAAGCACTACGCTTAATAATACCCAATATTCATTTAAGACCCGCTTTGCGGATGGTGTGGGAACCAACCCCGAAGAGTTAATAGCTGCCGCGCACGCGGGTTGCTTTACTATGGCTGTTGGTGCTGCTTTATCTAAGGCTGGTTTTACGCCTGGCGATTTAAGCACCGACGCTATCCTTGACCTTGATATGCAGGCGCTGATAATTACCGGCATCCATTTAGAGTTAAAAGGATCGGCTATTGATGGCGTGACCGAAGAACAATTTAAGGACATTGCAGAAGGTGCCAAAGCCAATTGCATTATTTCAAAAGCATTGAGCGTGCCTATTACTTTGGGCGTAAGCTACCAATAGTTAGTATAACAATGCCATGGGGCAACTCATGGCATTGTTGTTGAGTGAGCGGTGTAGCAGCGCCACCTGATCTACCTGATCCCACCTGACCTACCCTGCATCGGCTTTTAGATTAATTGCCACCGCACCCCCGGATCGCAGATCCTGGATGATTAATGGTCTGGTATAGTCATTTTAACGTTTGGTTTTTGAGCAGATTTCTTTTTTATAGTGCTAATAACCAAAGGTATGCAAGCAGCATTCATGATAGCCAGTAATAGAAAGGCATCCATATAACTCAACAAAAATGTTTGTTTAGCCACGGCCGCCTCCAAAGCCCCAATTGCTTGCTGTACGGCCCGCATATAGTTGGCGCCATGTGCCATGAAATTCTTTATTCCCATTTGCATCCTTTCGTGAGTAGCCGGGTCGGTCGAAGTAACATGGGAGATTAAAGCCGTCCTGTTGGCTGCGGCCCTATGCGCGATATAGGTGTTTATCATGGCTATTCCAAACGAACCGCCCATTTGTCGCATCATGTTATTTAGGGCCGCTCCCTGCGGAATATCTGCCGGCTTAAGCTCTGATACTGCTAATGCAGTAAGCGGAACAATAAGTAGCGCGGCGCCAATACCCCTGAATAACAATGGAATGAAAAAGCTGGCAGCACCCGACTCAAGGTTTGAGCCAGACATCAGGAATCCGAAAATGGCTGACATGCCAAATCCTGTAATGATAAGGTATTGCGGACGGAGGCCATTTTGTAACAACTTTCCAAGGAACGGAGAGATCATTGCAGCCATTAATGTGCCCGGTAAAAGCATTGTACCGGTTTGAAATGCAGAATAACCAATAATACGCTGGGCATACAGTGGAAAAACAAAGACTGCGCTGAAAAGCCCGAATCCAAGCACAAAAGTCATAATGGCCGAAATTGACAAGGTAGTACTTTTTAAAACTCTTAGATTGATAACCGGAAATTTAATTCGAAGTTCCCACCATACTAATATGGCCAGGGCAACAGCGGCGATGATGCTTAAAACAAGTATATAGGTTGCAGAGAACCAATCATCGGTTTCGCCCCTTTCCAAAACAATCTGCAATGAACCAATGCCAATTGTTAGCAGGAAAATGCCTAACCAGTCTATACTTCGCCCGTCAGTGGATCTTTTAGTGGGCCTGATATAGATATAAGATAATATTGCTGCTATTAATCCTATAGGGATATTTACATAAAAAATCCATTGCCATGATAAATTATCCACAATATATCCTCCCAACACGGGTCCTATAGATGGACCAATAATAATACCCAGGCTAAATATCCCGCTTGCTGTTCCGCGTTCTTTAACCGGGAAAGTTTCAAACAGAATGGATTGTGATGTAGATAATAAAGCACCGCCACCAATACCCTGTAAGAAACGAAACGCTATAAGTTCGCCTAAACTATGAGAAAACCCGCACATGGCGGAGGCCAGCGTAAATAAAATAATAGAACCTATATAATATTGCTTCCGGCCAATCTTTTCTGCTAAAAAGCTGGTCATGGGGATAATTATTACATTGGCTATTGCATAAGAAGTAATGACCCAGGCGGTATCTTCTAATGAAGCGCCTAAATTACCGCTCATGGTATTAATAGATACATTTACTATGGTAGTATCAATCAGCTCAATAATTGTAGAGGTAATGATAGTTACCACAATTATCCATTTTCTAAACCCGGTTTCCATGATGCAAAAGTAGTGGCGACTATTTGTTTTTTATTTATAGTTTTCAAGCAGATATTTATAATTTTCAAACATTATATATTTTTTAATCATTAAATAGTCATATTTGGTTATAATAATCAAACAATTACTTATATTTGTTCCATGTTAACCACGGAAACACTCGAAGAATTTTACCTGCGCCATCCTGTTGAGAATCAAAAGGTATTTGCCGAAAACAATGCAGGTCAGGGTCACTTCAACGTATTTTTGCGCCGGGCCTGTGATAACATATCGCCTTTCAGCCGGCGCGATTTTTATAAAATAGCGCTGGTTATCGGCAATGGAAAAATACATTACGCGGATAAATGGGTTACTATAGACCGGCCTGCATTGGTGTTTTCCAGTCCTTCGGTACCTTCGGCCTGGGAACCAGGGCCCGGTGCGCAAGAAGGCTGGCTCTGTTTATTTACGCAAGCCTTTATTGAATCATACGAGCATAAAAGCGCCCTGCAAAATTTTCCGCTGTTTCAGGTGGGCGGCAGCCACATCGTGTTTTTAAATGAAGTACAGTTAGCATCTCTGTCTGCAACACTTTGCAAAATGATGCAAGAAATGGATTCAGATTACGTCTATAAATACGACCTGTTGCGTAACTATCTGCGCATCCTGATGCACGAGGCGTTAAAGATAGCGCCGGTAACCACCTATGAAACCAATGCGAGTGCCGCGGCAAGAATAACCACCTTATTTTTAGAGCTGTTGGAAAGGCAGTTCCCCATTGATTCGCCGGGGCAATTTCTTAAACTGAAAACAGCCATTAATTATGCCGAAAGCCTTGCGGTGCATACCAACCACTTAAACCGATCGGTGAGAGAGGTCACTGGAAAAACCACTACCCAGCATATCTCCGAACGTGTTTTAAAAGAGGCCTATGCTTTATTAAAGCATACCGATTGGAGTATTGCACAGATAGCCAACGGCCTTGGTTTTGAAGAACCGGCTTACTTTGCCAACTTCTTTAAAAAATATACCGGGTCTTCTCCCATGATGTCCAGGCTGGCAAGTGTTCAAAAATAGTTTGTTAGCCAACGTATGTTGAAAATTAGCAACATGGTGCTTGCTGTAGTGAGGGGTTCAGAAAGCTCGATCAATATCTAAAACAGTAATATTAAAACTTAATATTCACTGTTTTAAAATGCATACTAAAACTTGTAGTAGGTTGAATGTTGATATTAAATGCCCCATTATTATACATGTTTTCTGTATAGGATGATGCTTTTAAATCGGTAAACGTAATTGTTTTTGATGTTTTACCAGACTCACCATCTGTTATAATTATTTGGCCGGATTTAGCCTCTTTATCAGTCGAAAGTATCCAATCCATTAGCTCCTGGTCAATTTTGGACGATTTGATAGTTACGCTAATATTATTAGCCTGGTTAGTATCGTAACTCTGAGTTATCACCAACCGGTAAACTAAAACATAACTCTGTACCAACCCCTAAAGTGCTTTTTGCCCAAATCTTACCATTATGTTTTTCGATAAGGTCCTTACAGAACATGAGGCCCATACCTGTACCACTTTCGTTTTCGGTACCTTTCGAGCTGTTAACCTGGCTTTTAAACAGGGTATTTAAAAACTCGTCACTCATTCCAACCCCGTTGTCTTTTAAGCAGAACATTATTTCGGCATCCTGTACGTATGATGTTGCTTCAATAATACCGTTACGGTTTGAAAACTTAATGGCATTTGTTAAAAAATTATGAATTACTATCCTTATGGCATTCGGATCAGCTAATGCAATAGCGTCAGTTGCCATTTTAACGTGTACACTAATGTTTTTTTGCTTTAATTTATCCTCCATGTGTACAAGTTCACGGGTAATTAAATCATCAATATAAAAACTCTTAATGGTGTTTTCTGAACGGTCAACCTGGCTGTTTATCCAAAATAATAAGGTATCTAAAAAGTCAGAGGTATGCTCAAGGGTGCTAAATACCTTTGGGGTCATTTCAATAAATTCCTCGGAAGTAATGGCATCATCGGTCATTAAATTAAATAATCCTCGTAGGGTACTAATAGGCGCCCTTAAATCATGGGCCAGCACACCAATTAGCCTATCTTTTAATAAATTAAGTTCGTTTAATTTGGCTGTTTGTATACTCAGATTTTCCTGGTGCAATATTGTTTCTCTATTCTTTTCAGCTAAAAGGCTGTTAATTTTTTGTTGTTTACGCTTTTCATTATAGTACACCACCACCAGTGTAGCCATAACAACAATAATAATAGCATATATAATGTCCTGATTTTTTTGGCGGGCTATTTTTTTTTGGTAAATACTTTCGGTTTGATATTGTTTATTAATGATATCTTTTTGCTTATTTGCAAAATCCATCTCCAGATTGTATAGCATTACTTTATGAATACTTTCATTGTGTTTCAAATCGCTTTTTAATACTGAATATAATTTATGCTGACGATATGCCTGTTTAAAACGTTTTAACCCAGCCAATGCTTCACTAGCCTGTAAAGCAGCATCGGTCATAACGCTTAAACTTTTTAGCCTGGTGGCTATAATTTGCCCTTTAACAGCATAGTTATATGCCTGCTGATAATCTTTTTCTGCATTATATACCTGGGCCAATCCTACGTAGGTATTGGCCCTGTTATACTTAATTTTGTTTTGTTTAGCGGTTTTTAAAGAAAACTTTAGGTAATGAATAGCCGAATTGGTGTGGTGGGTGTAATAATTATATAGGCCCAGGTTATAATAAATCAGGCTTGTGCCTTCATAGTCATTCAGTTTATTAAAAATTTTCGATGCCCTGTTAAGATAACCAATAGCAGATTTATAATCTTTTTGGGCAATTAATGTTTCGCCAATATTTCGGCAGGCAGTGCTAATTCCTTGCTGGTTATCTAATTGTTCGCAAAGGCGAAGCGCGTGGTTATAATAGCCTAAAGCTTTTGGATAAAGCTCTAATTGTTGCATAATAGTGCCGATATTGCTGTACTTGTTTGCTGCCGAAAGATTGTTTTTAAGCCTGATATCAATAGTAAGTGATTTGAAATAATAATCCAGCGCTTTAGAAAAATCTCCTTTATTATCATAAGTAATACCAAGCAGGTTGTAGCACTCAGACAGATCGGCTGCGTTACCTTTTTTGCTTAAAACTAATGCTTTATTATACAGGTTAATGGCATTATCATAATTTCCTAAATAATTCTGTATCCTGCCTAAACCAATATAACATTTACTTATACCGCGTATGTTATTTATTTTTTGATATATGTTTAAGGCAAGTTTGTAATTTTTAGCAGCGGTTGCATAATTGCCATGGAAAGTATTAACTACAGCCAACTGATTAGTTCCATCAGCAATACCCATTTGGTAATTGATCTTTTCTGATAGCTTAATTTCCAGGTTACCATAATAATAAGTGCTATCAGGGTTAGATTTAAAAAACTCGTCGGCAAGTTTGTTTATACGGCTTATGGTAAGTGTATCGGGTGCTTTTGAAGTGTTTTTTAAAACAGGCAAGGTCAATTTTTTCAAACTATCGGTTGCAGCGCTCTGCTGTCCGGCAAATGGCGGAACACTGAACAGATTGAAAAAAAATAATAAGACGCAAAAAGGGTTCAATCTCGTACCAATTAGTAGTTAATTAATTATTAAAAGCATAATTTAAAAAAAATATATGTTAAATACAAAGCCCGTTTAAAGGTTGTTTAAACGGGCTTTATATTTATTTTGTTTAGTAAGAGAGAGTTAATGTGTTCCAAACGCGTGGACTATACTTAAATTACAGGTATTTTTTAACTTATTTACAACATTTTAAAACTTCGATAATTCTTATAGTTGTTCTTACCTCAACAAATTCTTCCAGCTCACCAAAGCGCCAATTATCTTATCCAGGTCGTCAGCAGCTACACGTTCCTGCTGCATGCTATCGCGGTGGCGTATGGTTACGGTGTTGTCTTCTAACGTTTGATGATCAACCGTTATGCAAAAAGGTGTGCCAATGGCATCCTGTCTGCGGTAGCGTTTGCCTATGGCATCTTTCTCTTCGTATTGCAGGTTAAAGTCGAGCTTTAATTTATCCATTATCTCGCGCGCTTTCTCGGGCAGCCCGTCTTTTTTAGTTAACGGGAATATAGCAGCCTTAACAGGGGCAAGGCATGGATGCAGGTGTAATACAGTACGGCTATCCTGCTTTTCATCGGTGCTCAGGTCTTCTTCTTCGTAAGCGTTCATCATGGTAAGCAAAAACATCCTGTCTAAACCTATAGAGGTTTCAATTACGTAAGGGATGTAGTTGCCATAAGGTTTATCGGTAGCCGGGTCTATCTCCGGGTCAAAATACTGCATTTTTTTGCCCGAGAATTGCTGATGCTGGCTCAAATCAAAATCAGTACGGCTATGTATACCTTCCACCTCTTTAAAGCCGAAAGGGAAATCAAACTCAATATCAACCGCGGCATTGGCATAATGTGCCAGCTTAACATGGTCATGATAACGATATTTGGCAGCATCGGTACCCAAAGCCAGGTGCCATTGCAGGCGGGTTTCTTTCCATTTTTTGTACCATTCCATTTCGGTGCCGGGGCGTACAAAAAATTGCATCTCCATCTGCTCAAACTCGCGCATGCGTATGATGAACTGGCGCGCAATAACCTCATTACGGAAAGCCTTGCCAATTTGCGCGATACCAAACGGAATTTTCATCCTGCCAGATTTTTGCACGTTTAAATAGTTTACAAATATACCCTGCGCGGTTTCGGGGCGCAGGTAAACTACGTCGGCATCATCAGCTACGGCGCCCATTTGGGTGCTAAACATCAGGTTAAACTGGCGCACATCTGTCCAGTTGCGGGTGCCGCTAACCGGGCAGGCTATTTCATGCTCAATTATTAATTCTTTAAGGCGGGGAAGGTCCTCATTTTTCAAGGCTTCGTCCATTGCAATTTGCAATGCTTCGGCTTTATCTGTTTTGCCGTCTTTATCGTAACGGTCTATTTTATCTTCCAGTAACTGATCTGCACGGTAACG
>NZ_JAQBOW010000053.1 GCF_028287845.1 Mucilaginibacter sp. | reverse complement strand
GGTAAAGTAAGGAGTAAAAAAGCATCAACCCGTGTGGATTTAACAGCCATGGTGGATCTTGCTTTCCTGCTGATCACTTTCTTTATCCTTACAACTACGCTCCAAAAGCCAAAAGCAATGGACCTGGTTATGCCAGATAAGGATGAAAAACAAGATACGCATTTACCGGTACCTGAAACCAGGACAATGACCGTGTTATTAGGATCAAACAACAAAGTGGAATGGTATATGGGTATGCCCAGCAAGCCTTTAACTGCTCCAACTGTTGTAGGTTTTGGTAAAAATGGTATACGTAAAGCATTATTGGAACAAAGTCAGGAAGTGTTGGCTAAATCAGGTAAAGACATGATCGTGCTGGTAAAACCAAGCGATAAGTCTACTTATTATGATATGGTAACCATGATGGATGAATTAAACATAATTAATAATCAATCACGTGCTATAGTTGATATTACCCCGGTTGAAATTGATTTGTTGAAAAGAGATAACATTTATAATTAATAAAAATTAACGTAAAAATTAAAAGCTTCAAATAATGCTAGGATCTAAATTAGATATATTAAAGCAGGAGTGGATCGACGTTGTTTTTAGCGGACGAAATAAAGATTACGGTGCTTATACACTAAGAAAGAACAATCCGCGGAATACCAGCCGCGCGCTTCTTTTCGGTGCCGTGTTCTTTGTATTTGTTATATCGTTACCAACAATTATCAATAAAATTGAGGGATTCATACCTAAAGAAAAACCGAAAGTAAAGATCACTGATGTGGTATTAACCCCGCCACCGATTGATAAGAAACTTCCACCGCCGCCACCACCAGAACCACCTAAGCCAAAAACTGACCAGGTTAAGTTCCCTCCTCCGATTGTAAAGCCGGATAATGAGGTAAAAGAAGAACCGCCTACAGTTAAGGAATTAAAGGTAGCTGATCCTGGTCAGAAAGACCAAAAGGGCGATCCGAATGCCGATATCCATATAGATGAGCCGGTAGGCAACTCTGATACAAAAGCGGTTACAGAGGATGAAAATAAAATATTTAGCCAGGTAGAAAAACAACCCGAATTTCCAGGTGGTTTAGATGCATTTGGCAGATACTTAGGTAAAAATATCCGGTACCCTGCTATTGACCGCGAAAACAATGTTACAGGTAAAGTTATTTGCCAGTTTGTTGTTGAAAGAGATGGCAGCTTAACCGATATTAAAGCTTTACGTGGCCCAAGCCAAACTACTATGGATGAAGCTATACGCGTATTGAAAGCATCTCCTAAATGGAAGCCGGGCATACAAAATAACCGCCCGGTACGTGTAATGTACACCGTTCCAATTAGTTTTACATTAGGTAGCGACAACTAAAAATGCCGTTTAAGGTTCATAATAAGCAGAAATCGCTCAAAAGGCGGTTTTTGCTTATTTTAGGAGCAATAGCATTCATTTGCTTCGTTGCCCTGGGGCTTATGGTAATGTTTTGGGATCAGATATTACCAGATTATGGATACAAAAAAATACTGTTTGGATGTTTAATAATTATCTATGCGGTAGTACGCTTTGCACGTTTGCTAAGAAAGGAAGAAGGAGAGGAGGATGAAAAATAAGGCTATATTAGCTTTAATAAGCTTGTTATTGCTTGTAGGATTTCAATCCTGTAAAGAGAAAGTAAGCGCCCCGGATGATTCGGTTAATTCCGGCACAATTAAATTTGTTGCAGATGAATCATGTCAGCCAATAGTGGATGAGGAGGCCTATGTTTTTGAAAAGCTAAACCTTAGAGCCAAACCTGATATTTTATACAGGACGGAGAATGACGCTTTAAGGCTTTTATTAAATGATAGTGTACGACTTGCGATTTTAACACGCGAGTTAAATGCGAGTGAAAAAAAGATATTAACTGACAGGACTTTACCACCGGTTAGTCACCGTTTCGCTATTGATGCGGTTGCATTAATTGTAAACCAGGCGTCAAAAGACACGTTGATGACAGTAGGTGAAATAAAGAAATTGTTGAATGGACAGACGAAAACGGATATAAATATCGTTTTTGATAATCCTAACTCAAGTTTAGTAAGATACCTGAAAGAATTTTCGGGCAATAAAGACTTTAAACTTAAAAATATTTACGCTGTCAAAACAAATAAGGAAGTAATAAAATATATAAGCAAGCATCCACAGGCAATAGGTATAACCGGCTTTAGCTGGCTAAACGATCCGGATGCAGATTATGCTGATGCTGTTAGTAAAGTTAAAATAGTTGCTGTAAGGGATGAAAATAGTAAAGATGCTCCTAATCAATACTTTAAACCATCCCAAACAACATTGGCATTAAAGCAATATCCTTTAATGAGGAACTTGTATATTATAAATAGTACGGGAAGGATGGGTTTAGGCGCCGGGTTTACTTATTTTATGTTGAGTGAACGGGGACAAAGAATTATTTTACGATCAGGTATATTACCTGATTCAATACCACAAAGGCAGATTAATATTAAACACAGTTATTAAATTACATAATTAAAATTAAAATTATAATAAGCGATGAAAATGATCAGTAAAATAGCTAAGGTAGCATTAGGGCTGGTATTTGTAGGGTCATCAGTTTTTGCGCAAAGCCTTGCGGACGCTAAGAAAGCTATCGACGCCGAGCAATATCAAAAAGCAAAAGGGATGCTTAAAAATCTTACGGTTACACAGCCAACCAATGATGAGAACTTTTTTTACCTGGGATGGGTATATTTAGTGCAAGAGTATACAGATTCTGCTAAAGTTTCTTTCACAAAAGGTACGGCAGCAAACCCTAAATCAGCTTTAAACTACGTAGGTTTAGGGGTAGTAGCGCTTCAAAATAAAGATGACGCCGGTGCTTCAGCGAGTTTTAACCAGGCACTTGGTTTCGCAGCTAAAAAAGATAGTAAACCATATTTATATATAGGTAAAGGATATTTATTAGACGCCAAAGACGGTAAGTTTCCGGTTAATAGAGCAAATGCAGCTATTGATGCGTTAAACAAAGGAAAGGCAGCAAATCCTAAAGATGCAGAACTGTTGGTGGAGTTAGGTAATGCTTATCGTTCGCAATTAAAAAGTAATGACGCTTATGATGCTTACCAGGCAGCATTAGCGCTCGATCCAAAATCGCCCGTAGCAAATACTGCCGAAGGTGTGTTATGGAGATATGCTGACAACTTTGAAGATTCTGAAAAACAATTCCAGGCAGCTATAGCTATCGATCCTAATTATGGCCCGGCATACCGCGAATTAGCTGAAACCGATTTGACCGAAGCGCAAACCAATTTAAAAGTAGCTTCGGTAAAAATTAAAGAAGGTGTTGAAAATTATAAGAAATATTTAAGCTTAACAGATCAGTCGTTAGAGTCACTAATGCGTTATGCCGACTTCCTGGTTAATGCCGGCGATTATGTGGCCCTGCAGGAAGTAACTACCAAACTTTCTAAATCGGCCACTACAAATCCACGTGTGTATCGTTATTTGGGTTATGCTGCTTATGAAAATAAGGACTATACCAATGGCTTAAGCGCAATAAACAACTGGTTTGCCAAAGCACAACCCAACCGTATTTTACCAAGGGACTATTTATACTTAGGTCGTTTGCAAATCGCAAGCGGACAGGATACTGCCAAAGGAATTGAAAACCTTAAAAAGTATGCTGAGTTGGATACGACAAAAATACAGGATGCTTATAGTGAAATAGTTGCTGTTTACAAGAAAAGAAGGGATTATGTTAATGTTGCTAATAATTATGAAGCTATTATTGCAAAAGTACATGGCAAAGCATTGCTTACTGAGCATCTTAGTGTAGGGGTATATGATTATTTAGCATTTAGAAGCCAGTCTGGTGCCTCAAAAAAAGACCCATCAATTAAACCAGATTCAACATTACTTGTAAAAGCAGATTCTGCATTAAGTTATGTTCAGCAAAAGCAAGTTACACCAAGCGTGCTTGTGCCAACGTATCGTGCTTACATAAGTGACTATAAGGATCAGGACTATGCTACACTAAAAGGATTGTCGAAGCCTTATTATGAGCAGATAATAGCAATTTTATCCGCAAAAACGCCATTAGCTGATGCTGATAAAAGAACCTTAGCAGATGCATACGCCTATTTGGGTAACTATTATCAGTATCATGACAAGGATGATGCAAAAGCTTTAGATAACTTTACTAAAGCTAAAGAGCTTAACCCGGATAACGGATATGCTAAATTTTACTTTGATAGTAAAGCAGCTCCTGGTACATCGGCAAAGCCGACCCCTCAAAAAAAATAATAACAAAACAGTATAAATAAAAAAAGGCCTCCATAGAGGCCTTTTTTTATTTATATACCATTTGTATATTTGCACCCATGGAAGTACAAAGTTTACCGGTTAATTATTTACCCATCATATTTCAAATGCTGGTGGCTGTTGGTTTTGTGGTTACTACAATGTTTGTAACACATAAAATAGGCCCTAAGCGTGTAACAAAAGATAAGTTAACCCCGTTCGAGTCGGGCATTGAGGTTATAGGTAATGCCCGTACACCTATATCAATTAAATATTTTTTGGTTGCCATATTGTTTGTGTTGTTTGATGTGGAGGTGATATTTATGTATCCCTGGGCAGTAAACTTCAGAC
>NZ_JAQBOW010000032.1 GCF_028287845.1 Mucilaginibacter sp. | reverse complement strand
GGTAAATGGAGCGACCCGGTATTTATTACCTTAACAGGCGGTAGTTTCGGGTTTCAAATAGGTATGCAATCTGTTGATATGGTATTGGTGTTCCGTCATAAAGGGGTGCTTGCCAAGGTTAAGAATGGCGATTTTACCATTGGCGGCGATATATCTGCAGCGGCAGGCCCGGTTGGGCGCAGCTCTACAGCCAGTACAGATTATAAGCTGGAGGCCGAAGTATATTCTTACTCACGCAGCCGCGGATTATTTGCAGGTATATCTATCCATGGTTCAAATTTATCTATTGATAAAAGCGCCAATACAGCGTTTTACGGCAACAACATGACCTCGCAGGAAATATTTGAAACCGGAAAAAGCGATGATCAATCTGTAAAGATGTTAAAGGAAACATTAAGTGCATTGTAATATTATTAATGTATTCAATAAATGCCCGGGCTATTTGTTCGGGCATTTTTGTTAAGTAGTATAGCGTTGTATATTAGCCGTTAAATATGAGCGTTTCTTCTACACAAGATAATAAACTGGTCATCTATCAATTGCTACCCCGCTTATTTGGTAATATTAATTCTACCAATAAATATTATGGCACTATTGAAGAAAATAGCACCGGAAAATTCAATGACATTACCGACAGGGCCTTGCAGGAACTTGCAAAGCTTGGTATAACCCATATTTGGTTTACAGGTGTTATTGAACATGCTACAATGACTGATTATTCGGCATACGGCATAATACCTGATGACCCGGATGTAGTTAAGGGTATTGCGGGATCACCCTATGCTATAAAAGATTATTATGATGTGGACCCCGACCTGGCTGTTGATGTTAAAAACCGCATGGGCGAGTACGAAGCATTGATAAAACGCACCCACTTAAATGGCTTAAAAGTAATGATGGATTTTGTGCCTAATCACGTGGCGCGCACTTATGCATCAGATACCAAACCCGCAGGAGTAAAAGATATTGGGCAGGATGATGATAAAACTAAGGCATTCGACGTTAAAAATGATTTTTATTATCTGCCGGGACAGTCTTTTGTGGTTCCGGCAGGCTACAATGCCGGGGGCGATAATTTTAAAAGCAAGCTTAAGGATGGCAGATTTGATGAGTATCCCGCTAAAGTAACCGGCAATAATTTTTATAGTCCAACGCCCGGTTTAGCTGATTGGTTTGAGACTGTTAAGCTGAATTATGGTATTGATGTGCTGGATAATAACAGTACGCATTATGATCCACCGCCGCCGTTATGGTATAAGCTATACGATATATTGAACTATTGGAGCGCGAAGGGTGTAGATGGTTTCCGGTGCGACATGGTAGAGAATGTTCCGTTTGAGTTTTGGGGATGGGTGATCGGCAAACTAAAAGCAAACTATCCTAATTTAATATTTATAGGAGAAGCATACAACATCAGAGATTACCGCAATTATATTTTTGATGGTAAGTTTGATTACCTGTATGATAAAACCGGAATGTTTGATGCCGTGCGAAAGTTATCCACTAACCAATACGGTGCAACAGTTTGGGACATTAATAACGTATGGAACAACGAAACCAGCGGCATAGATCAACACATGCTGCGCTTTATGGAAAATCATGATGAGCAGCGCGTTGCATCCAACAGTTATGTGGGCAATGCCCGGTATGCGGTACCAGGAATGATAGTTTGCACCACCCTATCAAACGGGCCGGTAATGATTTATTTCGGGCAAGAGGTAGGTGAGCCCGGAGATGGTATTGAGGGTTTTGGCGATAATGACGGCCGCACCAGCATTTTTGATTATTGGGGCGTACCCGAACATCAAAAATGGGTAAATAATGGCTTATATGACGGCGGGCAATTGTCTGCCGATCAGAAATATCTGCGCGCATTTTATTCCAAATTATTTAATGCAGCACGCAGTAATGAGGCATTATATGCAGGCAAATTTTATGAATTGCTGTTGGCTAACCAATATCAAAACAACTTTAATGAACGCATTTATCTGTATATGCGCTATACCGATAAACAGCGGATATTGGTAATTGCCAGCTTTGACCGTAATGATCAAAACATTCATGTTAATTTTCCGCCGGAGCTGTTGACCTGGCTTGACGTAAGCGGCGCAGTAACATTTACCGACTTGTTAACGGGAACTCAATTTGGCACAAAAAATATTGCGACTATGGGTTTAACCATTACCATAGCGCAAATGAGCGGCGTGTTATTGAATTTTTAATATTTACTGATAGTGGACGGGCCGCTTGCCTATCGTATAGAGATCGTCACACTCGTACCTCGTTCGCGATGACGGACGGGTGTCCGTCCCGCAAAGGGAGTGAGACAAAACGGACGGGGTGAATGGGTAAATATACAAGCCCCGTCACGTCATCGCGAGTACCCATCAGGGCCAACCCTGAAAAAACCGTAATGACGTGTAAAAAAATGGAAACTATATAAAAAAACCGCTGTTATTTCGAGCGGTAGCGAGAAATCTATACATCTCAATCCGTCTGCTTAGCGCGTATATAGATCTCTCACTATGTTAGATGACAATTTTAATTATATTGATAATCAATAACTTACAATCATGTCATTATAAGCGCAGCGTGGCAATCTCTGCGCGGCAGGTCACGCCTGGTTACCTATCGTATAGAGATCGTCACACTCGCATCTCGTTCGCGATGATGTTTGGCGATAGGATGTGGTGATATTTTGTAGTTTCGTTTGTTGTGATATACCCTTAACCCCCACGTTCATGCTTTGTTCAATGAACGCTTCATAAAAAACCTTCACTTATGAATTTAAAAATTACGACTTTCATAATTTTTCATTGTTACCGATATTTTAGCCCCATTATGGCTCAATTGTTGAATAAAAATCGTTTATTAGCCTTTGAAACGGGTAATTGCCAACCTATTATTTAGTAGTAGCGTAAAACTGTTTGTGGGCATAAACAAATAGTTTAATAGTTGATATGGAAGAGAATCCAATAGATCCGGAATTAGAACTAAATAAAATATTAGATGATGATACGTTTCAACACGTTAATAACCCCATCGTCGGAATAAAACCCATCATAAAAAAATATCTCGGGATACCTAATCATGCAGACCAACTGGGCAATAAATTTTTCTTTACAGATGGCGAAGCTAAGGTTGAGATTGTTGTAGTTACACCCGAAATTATACGTGTAAGACTGGCACCGCATGGTGTTTTCCTTGACGAATTCTCGTACGCTGTACCAAAACTTGAACAAAAAGTTACAGCATTTACTTTGTTAGAGAATGAGAAGGAGTATCGCGTATCAACCAATAGTATAAATTGCCATATCCGTAAGGAAGACTTTTTTATATCATTTTCTGATAGTAAGGACCATGTAACCAGTATGGATGCGGTGCCCATGCATTGGGAAGAGAATGTTTCTTTTGGTGGTTATTATGTTTTTTGTACTAAAACGTGCGCGCCCGAAGAAAGCTTTTTTGGTTTAGGTGATAAAGCGACCGAACTTAACTTACGCGGAAAAAGATTTGTAAACTGGAACACGGATGCTTACTCATTTCAATGGAACCAGGACCCGATATATCGTACCATACCTTTTTATATAAGCGTAAATGAAGGTATAGCGCATGGTATTTTCTTTGACAATACCTTTAAATCACATTTTGATTTTGGTGCCGAAAAGAAAGACCAAACAAGTTTTTGGGCAGATGGAGGCGAGTTGCAATACTACTACATTCATGGTCCGCATATGATGGATGTGGTTAAAAACTATCATATTATAACCGGTACGCACCCTATGCCACCGCTTTGGGCATTTGGTTACCACCAATGCCGCTGGAGTTATTATCCTGAAGCTAAAGTTAGGGCGATAGCCAATACGTTCCGTAAAGAACAAATTCCGTGTGATGGTATCTATTTGGATATTGATTATATGGATGGTTACCGTTGCTTCACCTGGAACAAGAAATACTTCCCTGATCCTAAAAAGATGATAAGTGAGCTTGCTGCCGATGGTTTTAAAACCGTAGTAATTATTGACCCGGGAATACGCGTTGATGATAATTACTGGGTGTTTAAAGAAGGAAAAGAGAATCGGCATTTCTGCCGCCGTAGTGATGATTATTTTATGGAGGGCCACGTTTGGCCGGGCCGTTGCCAGTTCCCGGATTTTACTAACCCGGATGTACGTACCTGGTGGGGTGGTTTGTTTAAAGGCTTGGTAGAAATGGGTGTTGCAGGTGTATGGAACGATATGAATGAGCCGGCTGTGTTTGGCACCGGCACTTTTCCGGATGATGTGCGCCACCAATATGACGGGCATCGCGGATCGCACCGTAAGGCGCATAATATTTATGGCATGCAAATGGTACGCGCTACTTACGAAGGTTTGCGCACCATTATGAAGAATAAGCGCCCTTTTACTATTACCCGGGCAGGCTACTCGGGTGTACAACGTTACTCGTCTGTTTGGACGGGTGATAATGTGGCTACCTGGGAACATTTAAAATTGGGTAATATACAGTTACAGCGTCTTTCCATATCCGGCATTCCGTTTTGCGGTACAGATATAGGCGGCTTTAGTGGTGAGCCTGATGGCGAGTTGTTTACCCGCTGGATACAAATGGGAACTTTTTCGCCATTTATGCGCGCGCACTCTGCCGGCGATACCAAAGAGCGTGAGCCATGGAGCTTTGGCGAACCCTATACTTCCATCAATAGAAAATTTATCGAACTGCGTTACAGGCTGATACCCTATTTGTATTCTACCTTCTGGGAGCATCACCGTTATGGTTTCCCCATATTAAGGCCGGTTGTAATGCAGGAACAGGAACAGCACAATAACCATTTCCGCCAGGACGAATTTACCTATGGCGATAAAATACTGATATGCCCGGTATTAGAGCAGGGGCAAAAAAGCCGTATAGTTTACCTGCCTGCAGGCAAGTGGTATAATTTCTGGACATTGGAGCTGATAGACGGGGGCAAGGAACTTGACGTGCTTACACCTTTAGATACTATACCTATTTTTGTTAAGGCCGGTTCTGTTATACCAGAATACCCCGTAATGCAATACGTGGGCGAAAAAGAAATAGAGGAAGTTAAGCTGAATGTTTATTTCAGCGATTACTTGGCTAACTCATTCTTCTTTGAAGATTATGGCGAAACTTTTGCCTATGAGCAGGATATATATTCTGAAAAGAAATTCGCAGTTAACGGTACCAAAACCAGTTTTACCATACAGCAAAGTATGGAAGGTTTGTACACACCAAGATACGAAATCTACAATTTTAATGTAACCGGTTTACCGTTTACACCATCAAAAATTATAGCCGACGGTAAAACTATTACCGATTTTAGTGTGAATGCTGATAAAGTGCTGGAGTTTAAATACAGTAAAAACTTTAAAAAGATAGTATTGACAAAATAAACTAAGATTCATTGGATTAATAGCATAGGAGTGTTCGAAAGATTAATTTGTCATTCTGAACGTAGTGAAGAACTATTCTCTTGAGCGTAGCGAAAAATCTTATACGTAAACACATTTATCTGAATGACTGCCCTTATACTTATCGATTAAATAAGATCCTTCACTTCGTTCAGGATGACAAAAAAGGTGTTAGAATTTTTCGAATACTCCTGATTTAAGGATTACGATGATTTAGCCTTACAGAGTTTTTATACTTTGTAAGGCTTTTTTATTTCTGGAGAGGGAGGGATCTTCCGGACGCCCGTTGTGATAACACCAACAAGCAGGGGGTAAACCCCGGGCATCATCGAGAACGGGTACGGGTGTGATGATCTCTACACGGTAGTTAAACGGGTGACATGGCGCGCAGAGATCGCCACACGCCACGCTAGCGATGAAGTGGCTGTTTCACATGATTCATCATCTTGTTACATCACTCCTAAATCAGTCAATTGGCAATTATCTGATTATCAATATATAAAAACAAAGTCATACTTAAAAATACTGACGAATAAGTTGTTACATTTTGTTACATCACTTTTTCATAAATAACTTATAATCAATAATTTAAGTCGAAATCTTGTTTCACTTGTTACATTTTGTTACACACTTTCGTGTAACAAAACCTCGCTGCGCCGCCTGTACCGTGGTAAGCTATAGTAAGTATTTGACGATTTTTGCTTAGCACCAAACAATAATGATATATTTGATTGTTATAACCTTACTGAGCTAATAAGCTGAGTTAAATATAAATCCCATTAGGGCTACTCATCATGGCAAAAAAAGCAACCAATACCGAACTCCTGACTGCGGAAGCAAAACCTGCAAAACAAATCAAAACTGTTAAAGAAAAAGTTGTTAAAGAAAAGGTGGCGGTTAAAAAAGTTGTCAAACCTACGGCCTTAATTAATAATGAAAAAGATAAAGCGGTTATACCATACAGTCGCTTTACCGATTTTGATATAGACCTGTTTAAATCAGGTAAGCATTATAAGTTATATGAAAAATTCGGCTCGCATGTGGTGGAGCATAATGGTGTGGTGGGCACTTATTTTGCAGTTTGGGCACCAAATGCTCAATATGTATCGGTAATAGCCAATTTTAATGGGTGGAACCGCGGTTCGCACCGGTTATATATCCGCTGGGATGGCTCGGGTATTTGGGAAGGGTTTGTACCAAACGTTGGTGTTGGCGAGGTTTATAAATATTTTATCAACTCAACAACCGGCGAGGACCTGGAAAAAAGCGATCCCTTTGCCCTGCGCTGGGAAGTGCCGCCGCTTACCGGTTCTATAGTAGCCGATACCTATTATGAATGGAAGGATAGCAGCTGGATGGCTAACCGCTATCAGCATAATGCTTTAGATAAACCATACTCCGTTTACGAAGTACACATAGGTTCATGGGCGCGTAATTGGGAAAGCCCGGACGACTTTTATACCTACGAGCAATTGGCCGATAAATTGGTTCCTTACGTTAAGGAAATGGGGTTTACCCACATCGAGCTAATGCCCATAATGGAGCATCCGTATTATCCAAGCTGGGGCTACCAGGTTAGCGGATATTTTGCCGCTTCGTCAAGATATGGTACACCGCAGCAATTAATGTTATTGATAGAACGGTTTCACCAGGAAGGTATAGGCGTGATATTGGATTGGGTGCCCTCACATTTCCCCGGAGATGCAATGGCACTATACAATTTTGATGGCACACATTTATATGAGCATGCCGACATGCGCAAAGGCTTCCATCCCGATTGGAAATCGTACATATTTAATTATGGCCGCAGTGAAGTACGCGCCTTTTTAATAAGCAATGCGCTATTCTGGCTGGATAGATACCATGTAGATGGTTTACGGGTTGACGCGGTTGCCTCTATGCTTTACCTGGATTACTCGCGCGAGGCTGGCGAATGGGAGCCTAATATATATGGCGGAAACGAGAACCTGGACGCTATATCGTTTTTAAAAGAATTTAATGAAGCCTGCTATAGTCATTTCCCCGATATACAAACTATTGCCGAAGAATCGACTGCGTTTACAGGCGTTAGCCGCCCGGTATTTTTAGGCGGACTTGGTTTTGGTATGAAATGGATGATGGGTTGGATGCATGATACGATAAAATATTTTTCTGAAGATCCTATCAATCGTAAATATCATCACAACCAGCTAACGTTTAGTTTGATATACGCCTTTACCGAAAACTTTATGCTGCCTTTCTCGCATGATGAGGTAGTATATGGTAAAGGTTCTATGCTGCGTAAAATGCCGGGTGATGAATGGCAGCAGTTTGCTAATTTGCGTTTGGTATACAGTTATATGTTTACTCATCCGGGTGCTAAATTATTATTTATGGGTGATGAGTTTGCACAGGGCGATGAGTGGAGCTACCAGCATTCGCTACAATGGCACGTGCTCGAATATCCAAACCATAATGGCATGAGCGAAGCTGTTAAGGCGCTGAATAAATTATACAGATCTGAACCTGCCCTTTATGAAAAAGCTTTTGACCCAACCGGCTTTGAATGGATAGATGGGGGTAATGCCAACGACTCCATATTAGTATATACCCGAAAGGGCCATGATGTTAAAAACGATTTAGTTATTGTTTTGAATATGACCCCGGTTATACGTCATGATTTTAGAGTTGGCGTACCATCAGGTGGCAACTGGAAAGAGATATTTAACTCGGACGCCCAAAAATTCTGGGGAAGCGGAGTGACCAATAGCAAGGCTGTACACAGTGAAGTTGTAAACTGGCATGGCAGAGAGCATTCTATAAACATCACTATACCGCCTTTGGGCGCGGCTGTATTTAAGAAAATTAAATAATAATGAGTGTTCAGGATTATTTTGATAATCTTCCGGATGATCGAAAAGCGCCGATAGCAGCGCTCTGGAAAGCCATTGGCGATCATATCCCGGCAGGTTTTGAACAGCAGTTATGTTATAATATGCCCTCGTATGTAGTTCCGCACTCGCTGTACCCTCCCGGTTATCATTGCGATCCCAAGCTACCATTAAGCCTTATTAATGTAGCTTCGCAAAAAAACTTTATATCTCTACATCATTTGGGTTTATATTTAGATAAAGACCTGTTAGACTGGTTTGTTACTGAATATCCCAAACACAGCAAATACAAATTAGACATGGGTAAGGGATGTGTTCGATTTAAAAAACCAGATCAAATACCTTTTGAATTAATGGGCCAATTGGCAGCAAAAGTTACCCCGCAGCAGTATATTGCAATGTATGAAAAAGTATTGAAACGCTAGTTTCAGGACGTAAAAAGCAGTCGACAAGTCAAAGAAAGATAAGGAGTTATCCAGGTTATTGCGCCCAAACCTTGTTTTCTACGCCAATTCTTACTGTTAGCATAGCCGCGTTAAGCAGGGTGAAAATTATGGCGGTATAGTATAAGTTAAATACCAGCGGGATAATAGCGATTTCGCACACTACCTCCATATAGTTTGGATGTTTAAATATTTTGTACGGCCCCTTCTTTACAGGGTATACACCCGGTATGCGGTAAATTTTAGTGTTCCAGTATTTTCCTAATGATGACAGCGCCCAAAATTTAAAAGAAAGCACCAATAAAAACGCAATTAAAAAGCCGTAGCTGATGGCCGTTCCCCCTCTTAAATTATATTCGGCAATTATTGATATGATGAACAGCGTATGCATAGCTACCATAAAAGGGTAGTGATTCTGCCCGTATTGTATGGCCCCATTTTGTAAAAGCCATTTTTCGTTCCGGCTTGAAATATATAGTTCTGATAACCGCTGCAGGATCAAAAAGCTGATAAATATGATAAAGTACATGCTTAGTTATTTAGCTTCAATAATACCATCTCGCTAGAAAACCCCGGCCCCATAGCCATCATCAGGCCATAACCATTTTCAAACCCTTCGCTCATAAATCGCTCCAGCACATACAAAACCGTAGCGCTTGACATGTTACCGTTAGCATTCATAACCGCTCTGGTTTTATTCAAAAAATCTCCCTCAATAGTTAACGCATCTGTATAGGCATCCAGCACCTTTTTGCCCCCGGGATGAAAAATAAAATTCTTTATATCGCTTAGCTGCAGGTTTTGCCTGGCTAAAAATTCGGTAATATCGTGGTATACGTTATCGCGAATAAAAGTGGGGATATCTTTCGAGAAAAGCACCTTAAAGCCGGTATCACTAAAATCCCAGCCCATAACATCTAACGAATCATAGTATA
>NZ_JAQBOW010000011.1 GCF_028287845.1 Mucilaginibacter sp. | reverse complement strand
CAACGCCGGAGGGAAGGCAACAAAGAAGCCATTTGGGTTGAAGAACAGCAATATAATGTTCCGGGAGGATCTTCAAGCTTCGACCAGCACAGAAGAGTTTGGGTGCCAGCCTCTTACCAGCTTAGCGGAATACTTATTTGCGATTCACTGGGCGGCAGGGGTCTTGGCCGGTTGCGTCTGAGCCCATGGCTTATTAATCACTTATATACAGGTACTGATATGCGAAATTCACCCTTTAGTCTTCGTCGTAATTTTTATTATAATGATCCCACCAACCCCAAATATGGTCAAAAAGTGATTGCAACACCTGCTGATACTTTATTTAGGATTGTTCCTTACACTACCAAATGGAATTTCTTTATCCCAAGCGATATAAATGGCACAGGTGATTACAAGGATTTAATAATGATGCGTTTGGGCGAAACATATCTTTTACTTGCTGAGGCACAATTTAAACTTGGCCAAGCTGCACAGGCTGCAACAAGTATCAATGTTTTACGGGCCAGGGCGCAAGCCTCTTTGGTAACGGCATCAGACATTACGATGGATTTTATTCTGGATGAGCGGGCCAGGGAATTAATTGGTGAAGAAAACCGCAGAATGACTTTGGTAAGAACCGGTACATTGCTGGAGCGTGTTAAAAGATTGAATATTATTGAAAATACAACTATTCAGCCTTATAATTCCCTATTACCGATTCCTCAAACCGAAATCAACCTGAACAAAGATGCTGTGCTAACACAAAATCCCGGTTATTAATTTATATTCGGGAGATAAGGCACCTTGCACTTTGGTATGGCGCTTTATCTCCCGAATTTAATAAAATGAACACATACCGATAAAAGGCTACACATTAACGCCATTGAACCATAACAAGTTATTTTACTTATGTAAAAACCCGATGGTTGCTTGGGCTATATTCCTTTACTTAGCTTCCAAAAAATATTTACAGTGTTTTATTGCCCATTTTATAATTCAACCCCAAAAGGTAAAATGAACCTTCCACATCATATTTAATGAAAACTATATTTATACCGTTAATAGACTCGCTAAGCCAAAACATTAATATTGAAGAAGTATCCACATTAATGGATTCATTGCCATCGCATTCAATTGATAACGACCCCTGGGCCAAACTAAAAATTAATTGTCAAACAAGTTTTTCTATTGCTCATTGCGGTGATACCATTTTTCTGAAATTTTATGTTAATGAAGATGTTATTAAAACTAACATGCATAAAACAAATGATCCGGTATATAAAGATAATTGCGTTGAGTTTTTTGTCTCGTTCGGTTTAGAAAACGAATACTATAATATTGAGGTCAATTGTTTTGGTATTTGCCTGATGGGATACGGGTTAGACAGGATGAACAGGATGCTCCTGCCCGAAAACATTATTGAAAAAATTAAAAGAACTATATTAATTAAGTCGGCTGATGAATTAGCAGCTACAAATTTTGAGTGGCAAATAACATTGGCTATTCCAATTGAAGTGTTTGCTTATACCAATTTAAGCTCTTTTAATAAAAAACAAGGCCGGGGCAATTTTTTTAAATGCGGCGATGACTTACCCGAACCACATTTCTTTACCTGGAATATTATCCAAAGTCAAAATCCTGACTTTCATTTACCTGAATTTTTTGGTGAACTGCAGTTCGGCTGATGGCTTGATCCACACCCAACTATGAACTGCTCCAAACCAAATGGCACTATGTTAAATAGATTAGGCTTTTAATTGAAAAATTTATAAAAAGTATTTAGAACTGATAGTATAATTAATCAAAAAAGCACAGTAATATTGAGTATTACTGTGCTTTTTCATGACTCCCGAAAGTACAGATGTCGAACACTTTTATTGAGGATGTAAAGAAAATAGTGGCTTTAAAAGAGAGCGGCAGCCGGCTCCAACGAGGGAAATAAGCACCCAACTGAATGTCGATCACCAATATCCGGGTAATCCACGAAACAGCAATAGCCAGCGCCACGGCCAAAACCGGTTTGCTGTTTGGTTTGTCCTTTTGGCAAACCACAAAAAACGGCAATAGTAGGCCCGATGAAGATCGTTGCAAAGAACGCAGTGTCATAAAGGGTGATATGGAACGTATATGGTTTCAAGTAATATGTTAACTGATATGGGCAATATAAATTTATTCATTTCGCAAACTCTTCACCGGGTTCGCCATACCAGCCCTAATGGTTCGGAAACTTAAGGTAAATAATCCTGTAAGCAGCATCCCTGCGCCGCTGATAACGAATACCCACCAGCTAATAGCTACGTGGTCAGCAAAGCTTTCCATCCATTTATTTACGGCGTACCATGCAATCGGCGTTACTATGATAAAAGCCAGTAAAATAAGCGATATCAGTTCGGTTGATAGCAGGGTTACTATTTGAGCAACGCTTGCGCCAAATACTTTGCGTATGCCAATTTCCTTTGTTCGTTGATTGGTGGTGTAAATGGCAAGTCCTAACAGACCGAGGCAGCTAATCAATATCGAGAAACCTGTTGCCCAGGTGAGCAGGGTTGATGTGTGTTGTTCTTCGTCGTAAAATCTGGCTATCGTGTCATCATAAAAATGGCAATCGAAATCATCGTCAGGATAAACCCTTTTCCATGCCTTCCCCATATTTGTAATCGCGGTTTTCCATTCATTACCACCTGCGGTTTCCGGTTTCAAACTAACGTGTAACGTCATCATTGGCCGGCCGTCTCCACCGCCCGACATTATAACTGATGGATAAATGGCCGAATGCAGCGACCGCTGGTTAAAATCGGCAGCCACGCCAACAATGCTTACATTTCGGCCCCTGCCGCCACGCCAGTTCAACTGCTTCCCGATAGCATCGTGGGGGTTAGTAAATCCTAATATTTTAGCGTAGGTATTGTTGATGATAACTGCTTTTCCGGTATCAGATTCCAGTATCTTTCTGCCGGAAAGCAATTTTATCTGGTATATTTTGAGGTAGTTTTCGTCACCAGACTTAACTACCACTTCTGGCGTTACAATTTGTTTTTTGCCATCGATATAAGTACCACGCGTCCTATTATATATATCAGCCGAAGGCGGGTCATTGCCCAAACTTACAAGATTAACCTGGGGCATCGACCGAAAGTCGTTCAGCAGCACCTGGTTGCTGCTTGGCTTACTGGTTTGCCACGGCGTATTAATAACCAGAATAGCATCCTTTTTAAAACCAAGATCTTTGTGCAACACATAATAAATTTGCCTGCTTACCAAAATAGTCGCCATGATGAAAAATTGCGCTACAACAAACTGCGAAACCGTGAGCGATTTACGGAGCCACGCGTTTCGGGTTTTATTGCTATTGCCTTGCACGTGGTTTTTTAACACTGATACCGGTTTGTAACCCGACAGCAAAATTGCAGGATAAAAACCCGACAACATACTTACCACAATAGTTAATATCAGCAGGAAGAGCATAACGTCTGGCTGCTGCAGAATATTCGCATGAATATCCGGAGATACAACGTCGGCAAATACTTTTAAAATAGCTGGTGCGAGTAACGCCGATATAATAACGGCAAAGAGCGTTAACAAAAATGTTTCGCTTAAAAACTGGACTACCAACTGAATCCGGCTGCTACCCAAGGTTTTGCGGATACCAATCTCCTTTGCTCTCTGGGCGGCTTGAGCAGTAATTAAATTCACATAATTGATACATGCCAGCAATAGCAAAAAGCAGGCGATCGTCAGTAGGCCATAAAGTGAATGTTTGTTGGCGGGCGATGAAAAGTCAAAAATAGTGTAGTTGGGATTGAAGTGAATATCATCTAATTGCTGCAAGGCCAGGTCTGCCGTGTTTGAAAGCCCCCTTCCCTGGAGAGGCGGCGGACTATCTTTCCTGTAAATGGCATCGATTTGTTTAGTCACCCCGGCTGCCGAAACATCCGGCGCCAGCTTTAACAAAACCTCCGACCCGGAAAAGATCCTGTCCCATTTCTCTATATGTGAAACATCTGCGAAACGTTTGTTAGCTGTGGCCGTGCTAAAGGAGATAAAGTCGTGAAAGGTAAAGTCGCTATTTTTAGTAAACGTTTCAACTACACCGGTAACGGTTGTTTTAAGTGTATCATAGGCAACTACCTTACCAATCATATCATGGTATGATAATGAGGGGAAATAAAGCTTGGCTTGTCGCGATGTTAATACGACCTGGTTGGGCGCATCGAGCGCATGTTGCGATGAGCCGGCAAGCCATACATAATTAAAGATCTTAAAATATTGCTGATCGGCGAGTATTATCCTGTCCAGGTTTTTAAACCGCTTCTGTACATTTTTATCCTTGTCGATATACACGAAATGAGGCGAAAGCTCATATAGGGGTGTAATTTCTTCTATTCCTGTGGCCTGGTTTTTAATGGCCTCAGCCATCGGCCCGGGTAAGCCGCTCGAATAGTTTTTTTGCCCCTGTATGGTCATATTCAAAACAACACGATAGATCCGGTCGCTGTCTTTGTGAAATTTATCAAACGTAAAATCGTAGTGTACAATAAGGTAAATCACCAGGAAGGCACTTATACCAATGGATAAACCGGTAACATTTATCAGTGTAAATAGCTTATGCCTCCAAAATCCCCGGAATGCAATTTTAAAATAGTTTTTAAACATCATGTTGCGATTTAATTTCTGACGAAACCACTTCGGCGTGATTTCCTGGTTCGAAATTACGGACGCAAATCGCAGCTGATGTTCCAGATTATAATATGGGATTTCTTTTTTTCGATCATTTTTATATTCCGCCGGGCTTTTCCCGGTTATTTGTTTAAATATCCGGTGAAAGGTAGTTCTGGAATTGAATCCGGCATCATACGCAATGCCCAGCAGGGTGATATTGTCATAAGCAGGGTCCTGCATTTTCCGGATCACCTCTGCAACGCGGTATTCATTGATAAAATCATTAAAGCTTTTTTTGAGCACCGTATTGATTATCCGGGATAATTCATGCGGACTTAATTCAAGTTTTTCAGCCAGCAAACTTAAACTCAGTTCCGGGTCCTGGTAATAATGGTTGGCCTGTACGGCTTTCTTTAGCCAGGTTGCCTTTTCCTTCATTGCCGCAGGAAGCGGTGGTTTTAAAAATGAAGGGGATTCTGCCCGAACGCCTGACTCCGCTCTTAAATGCGCTGCGGCCGCCATCCAGATGATTGTCACGATTAAAAGGAGATAAAGGGGACAATAAGCATATACGCCCAATTGATGATGGTAATATAAATAATATGCGGCGGTAAAGGGTATCCACAACAGCCACAACAAGCCGAAACCTACCAGCAAGTTATGCAGCCAGCGCAGTTCGTACCGATACCGGTCACCCCCATTAAATTTTAACCGCCGGTAAAAGCTTCCTATCTGCCTGTGAGCCAGGCAAAGGTAAATTGTGACCGAAACAAACGCCAGCAATTGCAATACCGGGTTCAACTGCTGAAAGGCCGGCGTTTGATAAGTAGCGGCACCAGTATTTATACTATCCCTAACTTCCAATGCCTGGGCACCCAATTCCAGCACCAACGGACTAAAATGTAGCAAATCCTTAAGCCCGAACTTATATTCCGGCCGGGTTATTTTAAGTACATAAAAGAAAATAAGGGGACCAAGAGCAAGCGAAAATTGCAGCGGCAGCCGGCTCCAATTAGTAATGTAAGTTGACAGCCCGATGTTGATGCCCAATATCCGGGCTATCCACAAAACAATCGTAACCATTGCCAGGGCCAAAAGCCGGTTTGCAGCCCGGTTTATCTTTTTGGTGAACCATAAAAGCAGGATAAAAGTGAGCCCGATAAAGATCGTACCAAAGAAAGCCAGGTCGTAGGTATTAATATGGAAAGTATATGTATCCATTTGAAATATTAAAACTCAATCGCTGCTACAAACTTATAACTTATTGATATATAAAAAATTATATAGAATAAAATAGGTGCACTGTAACAAAACCGCACATTGAGCCGTTCAGTTTTGGATTGTGTAGCTGTTTCATAAAAGCCGATTTTTTCAACTCTCGTCGAGATTCAACTCCCAAAGAGTGGTGGAATGAAGCAATGCTGCTCCCACAGTACTATTGGAATGACCTTACGAGGATCGAACTCGAAAAGTGCTTTCTATTAACGGGAAACGCTAGTTTAAAAATGAATAAAAAAATAAAAACCGCCTCTATTGTCATTAGAAGCGGTTTTTGAAATTTCGTGACCTGGGAGGGGATCGAACCCTCGACCCACTGATTAAGAGTCAGTTGCTCTACCGGCTGAGCTACCAAGTCGTTTTTTAAGCGGGATGCAAATATAGAAATAATTTCGGATGTCGGAATTTCGATTTTTCGTTTTACTATTTCTTTTTCAACGGTACTCAAGAGGGCTGCGCCGTTTCAGATTTATCTCAAACCTTTTGCCTTTTAGTTTTGACCTTTCCCTACGCCATAGCGTAAAGCTCGTCTCTTTGCTTCTGTACGGCATCGCTGTTTATGTATTCATCATAAGTCATCAGCTTATCAATAGTGCCACCCGGGGTAATTTCAATAATACGATTGGCAACTGTTTCTACCAGTTCATGGTCACGCGTGGTGAAAAGAATAGTCCCCCTGAAGTCTTTCATGCCGTTATTAAGCGCAGTGATGGATTCCAGGTCGAGGTGATTGGTTGGTTCATCAAACATTAAAAGGTTAGCCTGTTGCAGCATCATACGGCTAAACATGCACCGCATTTTTTCACCTCCTGACAGTACATTGCTTTTCTTTAATACTTCTTCTCCTGAAAATAACATACGGCCCAAAAAGCCGCGGATAAACTGATCGTCTTTTTCGCCCGGCGAATACTCGCGCAGCCAATCAATGAGGTTGTCGTTTTTCCCTTTAAAATATTCAGCGTTATCAATTGGAATATCTGCTGCATTTATGGTTACACCCCATTTAAATTCACCTTTGTAATCTTTATCACGCCCGGTAAGAATGTTATACAGCGCAGTAGTAGCAAGGCTGTTTTGAGATAAAAGGGCAATTTTATCGCCTTTATTTACCATGAAACGCACATTGCCAAATAGCAACTCACCATTTAATGATTTGCTGAGATTTTCAACCTGTAATATCTGGTCACCGGCTTCACGCCCAAGGTTATTAAATATAATTCCCGGGTACTTACGGTTGGATGGCTGAATTTCGTCGAGATTTATTTTGTCTAAAGCTTTTTTACGGCTGGTAGCTTGTTTTGATTTAGATGCGTTAGCGCTAAAGCGGCGTATAAATTCCTGCAGTTCTTTTACACGGTCTTCAGTTTTCTTATTCTGATCAGAACGTTGTTTTAACGCCAGCTGACTTGACTCATACCAGAAAGTGTAATTACCGGTATAGATGGTCATTTTAGCAAAATCAATGTCCACAACGTGTGTACATACCGTATCTAAAAAGTGCCTGTCATGCGATACTACTAAAACAATAGCCTCGTATGAAGCTAAAAAATCTTCCAGCCAGGTTACAGTATGTATATCCAGGTCGTTGGTTGGCTCATCAAGCAGCAAAATATCTGGTTTGCCAAACAAAGCCTGTGCTAATAACACCCGTACTTTTTGGGTATTGTCAAGGTCTTTAACCAGTTGATAATGAAATTCTTCTTTTATACCCAGATTGCTCAACAGGGTTGCAGCATTGCTTTCGGCATTCCAGCCATCCATTTCGGCAAAAAGGTTTTCAAGTTCACCTGCGCGTTCGCCATCTGCATCACTGAAGTCCTCTTTCAAATAGATAGCATCCTTCTCTTTCATTATGGCGTACATTTCCTTATGACCCATCATAACTGTTTCAATAACCGTAAAATCATCAAAGGCATAGTGATTCTGACTTAAAACAGCCATCCGTTCGCCGGGTGTAAAGCTCACTGAGCCAGTTGAGGGGTCAATTTCGCCCGAAAGTATCTTTAAAAAAGTAGACTTACCGGCGCCATTGGCACCAATGATGCCATAACAGTTGCCTTGAGTAAATTTAAGGTTAACGTCCTCAAATAAGGTACGCTTACCATATCGTAAAGATAAATTGGATACTGTAATCATTCTGCTCCTAAACTTTTTGCAAAAATACGTTAAATACTCATCAAATTTAATGATTAAACCTTTTTAATTAGGCAATTCAGTATTGCATAATGGAATAGAATTTAATTTTCAATTAACTTTAAAAAAATATTTCGTACCACTTCGAAATTTGAAATAAAAACTTTACGTTTAGAAAATATTAACCAATTATTTATAAACCGATATGGTACTGTTAATCGCATTGTTAATCTTTGTGAATTTTTTGTTTTTTATTAGCCGGTTAGAAAGAAGCAAATAGTGCTGTTTTTAAATCTGTTGCAGAATTTAATGGTGTTAAGTTAGCTTAGTACAGAAACCAAAGTTTGAGTTTCGTGGTCAGCTAATTTTTGTAATGGCCCTGATGCCATTATTTTCATCATCATATTTAAATCTGCTAAAATAGTAAGCACTGCTTCTGTTTGATTGTCGTTAAACGACAAGTTCCATTTTAATTCGAGGTTAAAGGGCGGCTTTTCTGACGGGACAATTTTTATTTCGTTGTCTTCAACGCGGCTTTCAACTTTAAGGCTAAGTTTTGTCATATTTTGTATGTTAAAACTTGCTGTATCAAACGTTGAAGTCCAATCCTGGACACTATCAGGCATTAATTGCCGGTGGTTGTTCAGGTCTGCTAAAAAATTATAAACTTCATTTACCGGTTTATTAATAATTACTTTACTTTCAAAAGTTGTCATTTCAGAAGTGATTTGTGGTTTTAGTACGAATTAAAGAAGCGGTCTGAAGCCTGCTGGTTAGTTAAAGATACCATCAATAATTGTTAACCGTTATTGTCCCCAGGTTGAAGGGTTTTCACGCCATTGCTGTAACACTTCTACATCATCACGAGAAATATATTGATTTTCGCTGGCATATTTTATTAGTGCATTGTAGTTGGACAGGGTTACAAAAGGGCAATTAGCCTGCTTAAAATTATCGGCAGCCACATCAAATCCATAACTGAATATAGCGGCGAGTCCGGCTACATCATAATCAGCGCTGCGTAAAGCATCAACAGCCTGTAAGCTGCTTTTGCCGGTAGAGATCAGGTCCTCAACCACCACAACACGTTTGCCGGTTAAAACATCGCCTTCAATTAAATTACCGGTACCATGATCTTTTGGTTTTGAACGTACATAAATAAACGGCAACCCTAATTCCTGCGCAATTAATACTCCTTGCGGAATACCTGCTGTAGCTACGCCTGCAATACAGCCTACAGGGCCAAATGTATCCTGTATGAGGGAAGTTAGCTGTTGTCTGATATAAGTACGGATAGTAGGATGAGAAAGTGTTATACGGTTATCACAATAAATTGGCGATTTCCAGCCAGATGCCCATGTAAAAGGATTGTTAGGTTGTAATTTTATTGCTTTAATTTGCAGCAGAAATTCGGCTACCTGTTGCTCCGTTTCAGTATTATTTATCATGGCTCAAAAATACAGAATTTATATTAACGAAAAAGTTATCTTATTAACAGAATCTGAACCTAAAAAGACTGAGCACTACCAAAAGATTGATAGCCAGACATTTGATTTGAAAATAATTTATACGTGGATACTGGCGCATAAAAGTGCGTATTTTTATGTATTGTGTAAGGATGCTAAAGCATTTTTAAAACAAATAAAAGAAAGTGTTATTGTTATTGAAGCAGCCGGCGGACTGGTTAAAAATGAAAACAAGGACCTTTTATTTATTTACCGTAATGATAAGTGGGACCTGCCTAAAGGTAAAATTGAAAAAGGCGAAACCGTTAAAGAAGCTGCTGTGCGTGAGGTAGAGGAGGAGTGTAGTATAGTGGTAAGCAAGCTTGGCGAAAAAATATGCAAAACCTACCATGTTTATATTAGTAGAGCCGAAGTAGTTCTAAAGAAAACATATTGGTATAAAATGAAATGCAAAGGGCAAAATAAATTAAAGCCGCAAAAAGAAGAAGGAATAACCGATGTACGCTGGTTTAAGCCAAATGATATTGAGGCTATTTTAGCTAATACTTTTCCATCTATTATGGATGTGCTGGCTGTTATGGATCTGATTAAAGATAAGCCAGTGCCTCTTTCGGAATAAATTGGGTTACGTCGCCGTTATGACGCATTATTTCGCGCACAATGGTTGAGCTGATAGATGAATAACCTGGTTTGCTTACAATAAATATACTTTCAATATCAGGCATTAGCGAGTGGTTCATCTGGGCTATAGCTTTTTCGTATTCAAAATCTGATACGGTACGTATGCCGCGTATCATATAGGTTGCCCCAATACTTTTACAAAAATTAACGGTTAATCCCTCGTAAGCTACAATATGGATCTTGGGTTCCATCTCAAAAACAGCGCGTAACATTTTCTCGCGGGTTTCAATACTCAAAAATCCCGGCTTTGTGCTGTTTGCTCCAATACCGATATAAACTTTGTCAAATAAGCCTACTGATCTTTTTACAATATCAACATGGGCCTTGGTTACCGGATCAAACGACCCTGGAAAAAGAGCAATCTTCATTTATATCGATTAATTAGCTACCAAAAATAGTAATCATTTAACTAAAATAGGGATTTACCTTTCTATTATATCTTCAAGTTTGTAATAAATCTTTAAACCAAGCTCTTTGGCTAATTTCACATCGTCATCCGCCCCTTTTGAAGGTCCTTCTATTCTTAATACTGCATCACATTTTGTTAGCAGACGTCTTGCAATCGGATATGATATTTCTTCGTATATTTCATCGCCCGGATATTTGAAGCCGGCAATATTTAAAAGCGGCAAAGCCAGCCATTCACCTATAAGCGGTATATGCCCTGCCCTAAACAATGGCAGCGCAACAGCTTCCATACGATTTAAATTTTGCTGCATTAAAAGCGGATCGTTGTTGGTGCCGGAGCGATAAGGGCCTGCTATTAAAATAGTCATAGGTTTTGTGTTTAATTTATTAAATTGTTTATTTGGGCGTACTGTAACAGCATAATAGTTTTACCATCTTTAATTTCACCGGTTTTTATCATTTGCAATGCGTTAAAAAATGGTATCTCCATCACTTCTATGTTTTCATTCTCTTCAAATAAGCCGCCACCGTTGTTTACTTTTATGTCTCCTGAGTATTCGGCAATAAAAAAATACAATATTTCAGTTACTGAGCCGGGCGACATATAGGCTTCAAATACTTTTTCAACAGATGATACCCTGTAACCTGTCTCTTCTTCCGTTTCTCTTTTAATGCAATCTTCCGGGTTGTCTTTATCAAGCAGGCCAGCGCAGCATTCAATTAAATAGCCGCCATCATTTCCATTTATATAAGTAGGCATTCTAAACTGCCGGGTTAATATTACAGTTTGACTCTGTTTATTAAAAAGAAGAATGGTTGCACCGTTTCCACGATCGTATGTTTCTCGACTTTGAGTTACCGTAGAGCCGTCAGGATTAGTACCATGGTATGTGATCTTTTTTAGTACATACCAATTATCAGATAGTATTTCTGTTTGAATGATATGTATATTTTTCAAAATATGTTTGATTGTTTTTGATTGTTTATGATTACTTTTGAACAAATTAAATCATTAAAAATGAATTATCCAAAAAGAAAACAAATAATACTGGATAAACTAAATACTCATGGCGAGGTTGATATCAAAGAGATGGCCTCCGGGTTAAAAATTTCGGAGATAACGATTAGGAGGGATTTAAACCGGCTTGCGGGCGACGGCCTGCTTTACCGTACGCATGGAGGGGCCATGAAAGTAAATCCGCTTGAGATACCACATAATTTTGTTAATAAGACAGCCAAAAATATCCAGGCAAAAGATAAGATATGCCGTGCTGCTGCAGCCTTAATCAATAATGGGGATATAATTTTTATGGATTGCGGTAGTACTGTTTTCAGGTTATGCCAGTTTATTAAAAATAAGAAAATAAAAGTGATAACCAACTCTATACCTGTTATTTATGAGTTGCAAAACAGTTTGGTTTCCCTTAACATTATAGGAGGGGAGTTTGACCAGGAAAGACAGGCAGTGCATGGTAAAATAGCTAATGAGCATATAGCCCGTTATAAAGCAACTAAGGCATTTTTAGGAGTTGATGGCGTTTCGCACAATGGTTTGTTTGCTAATAGCGAACTGGAAGCAGATATAACGCTGGCCTTTGCAAAACATAGCGCAAAAACATACCTTTTATGTGATGATAGCAAAATTGGCAAAGAGAGTTATTTGAAATTCGCAGACCTTAAAACTATCGATATGATAATTACAGATTCGCGATCTGATGAGCTTGTTCAATTTAAAAAGCAGGGTATAGAAATTATTAGTATTTAATCATTTCTTCGGGTGCTTTAAAAAACGAGAACGACGAGTGTCCATACTTCCGTTGTTCAATAAAAGCGGGATGGTTGCTTAGATTTTGCATGGATTGATGCTCAACAATTAATAAGCCATCAGGTGATAGCAGACCCTTATCGAAGATAATCTTAGGTATTTCAGGAATCTGGTTCATATCATACGGTGGATCGGCAAATATTAAATCATATTGATCTGTTTCCAGTTGCAGGTATTTAAAAATATCTGCCTTGAACGTTTTTATTTGAGTTAGTCCGTGCTGGCGGGCGGTATCTTTAATATAGTTAATGCAATGTATGCTGCGGTCGACCGCTATTACTTGTTTGGCCCCGCGCGATGCAAATTCATAGGTTATATTACCTGTACCGCAAAAAAGGTCGAGCACTTTAATATCATCAAACTCAATTTGGTTTTGCAGGATATTGAACAGCGCTTCTTTTGCAAGATCAGTAGTGGGGCGTACCGGTAAGTTTTTTGGCGGATTAAGCCTTAATCCTTTTAAAGAACCTCCAATGATCCGCATAATGATAATGCTGCTAAGGTCAGTATCTGCTGTGAAGGTATTTGCTCGGGCAGCTCCAATATCTGCGGATCATAAAAAACTATATCCGGAAAAAAATCGGCCAGGCGGCTGCTGTATTTATCTTCAGGCTTTATGTTTCCACTTAATTTTAAATGGATATCATGCGCATCTAAATTTAGCTCTTCTGTAATAAAAGCTGCATAATACGCCAGATCATCTTCGGTTGTAAAATCGAAATTATTATAAAGCCTTATTTTACTGTCTTTATAGTATAAAAATTCGGCTTTCCCATTTTCTGTATGCAGATAAAGATCCTGATTTTGAGGACTATTTTTAGCAACAGAAGTTATCCATCCTTTATTTAAATAAACTGTATCATCAAGGTCGAACCTTTGTAATGCCGATATTATCTTTTCATCAACTTTATAAATAATAAAGTTTTGATCGTCCAATACCTGTGCTAAAACCCTCTCGTCGGGTTTTACGTCCAATAACCGGCCATAATTTGGTATTTGCTCCTTACTAAAAAGAGGAGTTGGCAATAAACTAAAGCCATTTGCCGGTAAACCAATAACAACCTTTTTATAAGTTGCAGACAGTTCTTCGGCCAATTCTTGCGGATTACTTAACTCGCTTAAGCTGCAATTGGTCCCCCAGGCAATTAACTGACTATTATAAGTTATGGCATACGAAAACGAGACTGCATCAATTTGCATTAGCAACGTATAGTGGTATGCCTGGTTAATATTAAACGAAGGATCGCGGTATGTATAAATTTGTTCGGTCATGCTTAACAAAAGTAATATTTTTTAAATTACTTAATTACTTATCCGCATTTTTGTTAGGTGTCCGAAATTGATCATATCCGCAAGGCTTTCCCGCATGAACCAACTGCACAGCAGCAGGAGTTATTTAACCGGTTACATAACTTTTTATTAAAAGAGGAGGGCGACGAATGCTTTATTTTAAAAGGATATGCCGGGACAGGCAAAACTACTATAGTAGGCGCGTTGGTAAAAGCACTCAGAAGTTATAACTATAAATCAGTATTGCTTGCACCAACGGGGCGTGCGGCAAAGGTAATTACCAGCTATTCGGGGCGAAAAGCTTTTACTATACATAAGCGCATATACCGAAAAAAAACAGCGCTAAATGTTGATGAATCATTTTCAATAGCCGATAATCTGGCTACTAATACCTTATTTATTATTGATGAAGCTTCCATGATATCAGACCAGATAAGTGGCAATAACCGCGAGACGTTGCTGCATGACCTGGTTAAGTATGTTTACAATAAAAAAAATTGCAAGTTAATGCTGGTGGGTGATACTGCCCAGCTTCCGCCGGTTGGCTCGGATAATAGCCCCGCATTGGATGAGGAATTGATGAGGCTGGATTATAACCTGAATGTGTTCAGTTATGAATTAACAGATGTGCTTCGTCAGCAAAAAGATTCGGGCATATTATATAATGCTACACGGATTCGTGATATTATCCGGCAGGAAAAAGAAATCATACCTCAAATTACAACCAAGGGTTATACAGATGTTTTTAGGATGACAGGTGAGCGGTTGGAAGAAGGGCTTGAATACGCCTACAATAAATATGGTAATGAAAACACGCTGATAATTTGCCGGTCGAACAAAAATGCAAACCTGTATAATAAACAAATACGAGCGCGGCTATTATGGCGGGAAGAAGAATTAACGGGCGGCGATCAGTTGATGATAGTAAAGAACAACTATTTTTGGTTGCAGGATCAGGAGGAGGGAAGTACCGCTTTTATTGCCAATGGCGATATTGCCAGGATAAGGAAAGTACGCAAGATTGAGGATATGTATGGATTCCGTTTTGCGGATGTACAGTTAGAGTTTATTGATTATGCCGAGGACCCGGTTTTAGATTGTAAAGTCTTATTGGATACACTTTATTCAGAATCGCCGGCTTTGCAGCCCATCGATCAAAAACGGCTTTACCTGGAAGCAATGAAAGATTATGACCATATACCAAACAAACGCGCAAAACATAACGAACTTAAACTTAATCCCTATTATAATGCTTTACAAATAAAGTTTGCATACGCCATTACCTGCCATAAAGCACAGGGCGGCCAGTGGGATGCTGTTTTTGTAGACCAGGGATATTTAACGGATGATATGGTTAATACCGATTTTTTACGCTGGTTTTATACCGCATGCACACGTGCAACTAAGGAACTGTTCCTGGTGAATTTTAATGATAAGTTTTATGGGCAGCATGTGAGTAGTGAATTTTAGGCATACGCTACTCACCATTTTATTCATTTATTCTCTTATAACTTTTATTAAACTAAAGTGTTATTAACAGCAATAATGAATTGACAAAAAGGCACATGAAATGTATTATGAAATGCCATTATTTCATAATTAAGTAACGTGGCAAGTATTTTGACTATACCCGATATAACCATTTCGCTATGAATTTTAACAACTTTACCATAAAAGCTCAGGAAGCTGTACAAAAAGCTTCAGAGATAACAACCGGCAATCAGCAGCAGGCTATTGAACCTGCGCACTTGCTTAAGGGATTGCTATTGGTTGATGAGAATGTTATATCCTTTTTACTAAAAAAACTAAACGTTAACCTTAACCGGTTACATGATATTTTGGACGAACAAATCGCATCGTTCCCAAAGGTTAGCGGCAGTAACGTTTACTTATCATCTACCTCAAATTCGATATTACAAAAGGCTACAGCTTACCTTAAAGAGTTTAAGGATGAGTTTGTGTCTGTTGAGCACATCCTGTTAGGAATACTGTCAGTAAGCGATAAAACAAGTACGGCACTAAAAGATTTTGGTGTAAACGAAAAGGATCTTAAAAAAGCCATAGTAAGCTTACGCGGTGACAACAAAGTAACCGACCAAAATGCCGAAGCAACTTATAACGCTTTAAATAAGTATGCCCGTAACCTGAACGAATATGCCGAATCGGGCAAGCTTGACCCGGTGATTGGCCGTGATGAAGAGATCCGCCGCGTAATTCAAATATTATCGCGCCGTACAAAAAACAACCCGATACTGGTTGGCGAACCGGGCGTGGGTAAAACAGCTATTGCCGAAGGTATTGCCTTTAGAATAATAAAAGGTGATGTACCCGAGAGTTTGAAAACAAAAACAGTTTATTCGTTAGATATGGGTGCCCTTATTGCAGGCGCTAAATACAAAGGCGAATTTGAAGAACGCTTAAAAGCCGTTATTAAAGAAGTTACCCAGGCCGATGGTGAGATTGTTTTATTTATTGATGAGATACATACCCTGGTAGGTGCAGGTGGTGGCGAAGGTGCCATGGATGCTGCCAATATATTAAAACCTGCATTGGCCCGCGGCGAATTAAGAGCAATTGGGGCAACAACCTTAAACGAATACCAGAAATATGTAGAAAAGGATAAAGCGTTAGAGCGCCGTTTTCAGATGGTATTGGTAGACGAACCTGATACTGCTGATGCAATTTCCATATTGCGCGGTTTAAAGGAACGTTACGAAGCACACCATAAAGTGCGTATTAAAGATGAAGCAATTATTGCGGCGGTTGAGATGTCGCAAAGATATATAGCTGATCGCTTTTTGCCGGACAAAGCTATTGACCTGATGGACGAAGCCGCTTCTAAATTACGTTTAGAAATGGATTCGGTACCCGAAGTAGTGGATGAACTGGAGCGCCGCATAATGCAATTAGAGATAGAGCGCGAAGCCATTAAGCGCGAAAAGGATGATAAGAAAGTAAAAGAGTTGAGTGAACAAATTGCCAACCTATCAGCTGATCGTGATTCTTTACGTGCCAAATGGCAGGGTGAAAAAGACGTAGTTGATGGCATCAACTTAAAAGTTGAGCAGATAGAAAACTATAAATTAGAAGCAGATCAAGCAGAACGCGCGGGCGACTATGGCAAAGTGGCCGAGCTGCGCTATGGCCGTATCCGTGAAGCCCAGGAAGAAGTTGAAAAACTGAAAGAAGCACTACTGACTAATCAGTCGGATAGTAGAATGCTAAAAGAGGAAGTTACATCCGAAGATATTGCAGGAGTTGTGTCGCGCTGGACAGGTATACCGGTTTCTAAAATGATACAAAGCGAGCGCGAAAAGCTGCTGAGCCTGGAAGATGAGTTACATAAACGTGTTGCCGGGCAGCACGAGGCTATTGAAGCGATAAGCGACGCTATACGCAGGAGCAGAGCGGGCCTGCAAGACAAGAAAAAACCTATAGGTTCTTTTATATTCTTAGGTACAACCGGTGTTGGTAAAACAGAATTAGCGAAAGCATTGGCCGAATATCTGTTCAATGATGAAGGGGCAATGATTCGTATTGATATGTCTGAGTACCAGGAGCGCCATGCGGTTTCAAGATTAATAGGCGCGCCTCCGGGATATGTAGGTTATGATGAAGGCGGACAGTTAACAGAAGCCGTACGCAGGAAACCATACAGTGTAATACTGTTGGATGAAATAGAAAAAGCGCACCCTGATGTGTTTAACATATTGCTGCAGGTTTTGGATGATGGCCGGTTAACTGATAATAAAGGCAGAGTGGTAAACTTTAAGAATACCATCATCATCATGACCTCAAACATTGGGTCGAACATTATCCAGGAGAATTTCCAGGATTTTGACGATAATACTAAGGATGAAGTGATGGCCAAAACAAAGAGCCAGTTGTTTGAGCTGCTAAGGCAAACCATCAGGCCCGAATTTTTAAACCGTATTGATGAGATCATTATGTTTACACCGCTTAGTCGGGATGAGATAAGTGATATTGTGAAGCTGCAGTTTAAACATGTGCAGCAAACATTGGCCGAAATGGGTGTATCCATTGAAGCATCAGACGAAGCTTTAGATTGGCTGGCACAATTAGGTTACGATCCGCAGTTTGGCGCGAGGCCATTGAAAAGGGTAATTCAAAAGAGAATATTGAACGAACTATCCAAGCAGATATTAGCCGGTAAAGTGGATAAAGACAGTAAGATTAAACTGGATATGTTTGATAATCAATTTGTGTTTTTAAACACAAATGAAGCTGCAACGGCTGATAAATAATAAAACAATTAATCCATCATATATTAAGGAGCTGCCTTTAAGAGGTGGCTCTTTTTATTTTTTATTATATCTTCCGCAAAGTCACCGGTCCTTGCAAACGCATAACCTTTTGCCTGTGCCCATACAATAAAATCTTTTATCCTCTTAACAAAATCAGTTCCCGAATTTTTTGATACATATTTTGGAAAGCCAAATCTTTCCGGCTGGTTCAAATCAGTAAACTCCCAGGGGTGAAAGTAAAGGTTAAGGTAACCATCTTTACGATGCGCCGCCGCGCTCATCCACTTGATTATGGATAGTGAAACGTTATGGAAGGTTAACCAAAACAAAGGAAAACGTACCAACGGTGATACGGAAGCAGGTATTTGCAAAACATCATGGTCAAAGAACCAGGCGCGCGGTTTTTTTAAGTTATTATAGCGGCCGGGAATTAAAGTAGGGTTAAGGGATGAATTATATGAATATCCCGCTTTTTGTATTTCTTTTTCGTCTACCGGCATCATTCGCGCCATGCGGAAACCAGTAACTTTAGTGCCTGATATTTCTTCGAGCTTAGCTTTTGATTGTGCTAAATGTTGAACCTTAAAATCAGAATGGTAATAGCCATGTGATGCTATTTCGTGACCATCATTTACAATTTTTGCAATAATATCCGGCTTGTTTACAGCGTAATTAGCTGTGCAGAAAAAAGTTGCCTTTACATTTGTACTTTTTAATAGTTCTAATATTAAAAGTGTCCCCGTTGTTGATATGGCTAATTGTTCGTCAAATGGTATGGTTTTACCATATTCAAACGGCATATCAAACTCTTCAACATCAAACCCTAACAGAATCATTTTTTGCTTTTAACAGGTTTGTTGAACGGATAATGTAATTGGGCCGGTGCTTGGTTTGCAAAAATATTTTACCAAGGTATGAGCCTATAATACCTAAAACAAGTAATTGTAAGCCACCGAAGAACGCTACAGTAGCAATTAAGGATGCCCAGCCTGAAAGATTGTCATAGCCATAAAAATAGCTGATAAAAATATAAGGAATATACAGCAAAGCTGATAACGAGAAAAATAAACCCAACCCGGTAGCGATGTATAATGGCCTTACACTAAAGGCCATTATGCTGCCTATGGCCAACTTAGCCAATTTAAAGAAGGAATAGCTTGCCTCGCCTGTATGCCTGGCTGCCGGGGTGTAGGGAATACCTATTTGTAAAAAGCCAACCCATTTAACCATCCCCCTGAAGAATATCTCATATTCATCAATTTGTTTTAGCTCGTTAACAACTTTTTGATCAAGTAACCGGAAATCAGATATTCCGTTTTCAAGTGTAATGTCTGATATAGCGTTTATGCCTTTATAAAACAGCTTTGACGCTAATTTCTGGAAGCCGCTTACATGCGGATTAGCATCCTCGCGGTAGGTGTAAACAATATCATATCCCTCTTCCCAATATTTTAGCATTTGCGGCAATAGGTGAGGAGGGTGCTGCAGATCGGCATCCATAGTTATAATAGCATCGCCATTTGCCATATCTATACCGGCTTTTAAAGCATAATCTTTACCGAAATTTTTAGATAGTTCTATGTAAAATACGTTGGGCTGTATTTCTGCCTGTAGCTTAATTTCATTCAGCGTATTATCCTTGCTGCCGTCATTTACAAAAATATATTCATAGTCATAACCGGTTGAATTTAATGCTTTATTCAATTCGGCAACAAGATGGCTGATATTCTTCTCCTCGTTAAAAGCAGGGATTATTATGGAAAGTTTCTTTTTCATACTGCAACTGCGATTAAATCCTTTTTATCGAATTTTCTGAACAAAGTTTCATAAATAATTTTTATCCATATTAAAAAACAAGGCAGCGCCTTTAACGCGTACGGATCAACATAATGATCTTTCAGGTATCGCGGGAAAAGATCTGACGGTGACAGACTGGTCAGTATCAAAGCAAAAATAAGCAAAGATATGTCCAATATAGTTACCGGTCGCTCACTATTTATATACCACAACGCTACGCCAACAAAAGCTATAATGTAGGTGGGTGATTCAGACCCGGTGCTAAATATCACCGCAAAAATCAACGTTGATGCAACGATAAGTAATTGATAATTTAAATTATTAAAAGATTTGATGCGGATATAGGATAAAGCAAAAAGTAAAATACCCGGAAATAAAACCAACATATTTGATAATTGCGGAAAAAAGATCTTCCTGAGCATCCCCATAACAGAAACATCCTCACGTATTGAAGCTATATTGTTTAGGTTTTTATGAACCAGGTCGGCATACCAATCTTTATAAGTTTGCACAATAAAAGCCGGCGAGGAAATAACCATCGGCAAAACAAACAAAACTACCGACCAAAATATAAATGAGCCAACAAGTTTTATCTTGTTGTTCGAAAAGAAAAAGAAGGCCAGCCCCACAATGCCATAAAGCTTAATGAAGGTACCTAAAGCTATCATTAATGCAGCCCAGAAATCGTTTTCGTTTTTAATAAATATATAGCTGAACAATATCAACGCGGCAATAAGCGGGTTAATCTGCACATTGGCAGCCGAGGTCATTAGCTCATGGGCGCAAAGCAATACAATAAGCAGATAATGCTCTTTTTTAATGGGAAGTTGCTGTATGGCAATTAATAATATGAACGCTGTAACCATCACCCATAAAACCACACCCAAACTATCGGGCATTAAAGCAAATGGGGCTATAATGAATGAAAATATTGGGCCGTAATGGTTCAGATCAAAATAATGTTCGGGCTGATGTTGGTATAAGTTATGCTGATGTATAACATTGATAAAGTTATGCTTATACACAAAGTAGTTATTATGTATATGATCGTGCCCCAACATTACACTTTTGCCAACTGCAAACAGGCTTAGACCAAACCATAAGGCAATTATCAGCGGCTTGTATTTTATAATATTAACAGGTTTAAACATTAATGGGGTATAAATTTGTGGTGCAAAAATAGATTAAAAAATGTAAAAATACGGTTACGATTGTGCTTGTATTAAAAATGCGTTTTTGTAAAAGAAAAAGAGGCTGCTATTACAGCGCCTCTTTCTCTTTTACAAAAAATTACTGGAAAAATTTTGTTGTTTTAGTTTTGTGTCGCGGCTAAACTAACTCCTGTTAGCTGATCGGCGAAGGCAAGGAATGCCTTGTCCTGAAATATACGGGCTTCATTATCGATCAGATTTTGAAGATTTACTTTTCCGATAACATATTTATAAGTACCTGAATAGTAACTTTCTTTTATCTCCAAAAATTTCAACAGATCAACCAAATCATCATTTTCGTAACGGAGATAAATGTTTAGCTCAATGTCATTGGTAAAATTCAGGCCCTTACTTCCTTTGGTTTTTTTGTACTCGTATTGATAATCATAACGCAGCGCGGCTATGTCTGATAATACTGCCGATCCGGTAGGGTGGCCACCTGCTCCTTTCCCAAAAAAGAATTGCTGATCGGCAAAAGCTGCCTGCACGGTTACGCCATTATACTCGTATTCCACATTATATAAAAACTCGGTTTCGTTTACAAACTTTGGTAATACAAATAGGGTTACATGCTGATCATCCAACTCTTTTGCAACCGGAACCAACTTTATTTTTAAGTTCTTTTCGCGGGCGTATTGAATATCGTTTGCGGCAAGGTTTTGTATACCTAAATTGAATACTTTTTCAGGTTCTATCACCACACCATAAGCATGCGCCGCTGCAATAATAAGCTTGTACTTGGCATCATATCCGCCAACATCCATAGTTGGGTCGGTTTCGGCAAACCCAAGGTCTTGCGCTTGCTTTAACGCTGTATCATAATCCATATTTTCCAAAAATCCTTTAGACAGGATGTAATTGGATGAACCATTAAATATCCCGCTTATAGAATGCAATAGTTCATTATCATAGTATTCTTCCAGGTTACGGATAATAGGTATACTGCCACAAACAGCTCCTTCATATAGTAGGGAAGTACCATATTCATGTTGTATCGCTATTAATTCATCCAGGTAGGTAGCAATCATTTTTTTACTGGCCGATACTACATTCTTACCCGACTTTAAAGCAGTCGAAACAATTTCATAGGCTGCTTCGGTATCATTTATCAATTCAACAATAGTATTGATTTCCGGATTATTCAGTAATTCATACCTGTCAGTAGTAAAGTAATGTTCCGGTAAGGAGCGTTGTTTATGATTATCTTTAATCGCTATCTTTTTTATTTCAAGATTTAAATTTTTTGTTCGGATGATATCATGTAATCCCTGGCCAACAACTCCGAAGCCAAACAGGCCGATATTTAGTTTTTTGCTCATTATGCAATTTGCTGTAATTGGATGATCTTTCCTTTTACGTCTGTTTTAAAAAATGATGTGATAATATTTGTTAATGCCTCTGTTTCAATTAAAAAACCGTCATGGCCGTAATACGAATCAAATTCGGCAAAGGCTGATTTTGGTATATGCCTGAACAGGTATTGCTGCTCTTCTATAGGAAATAACAGATCTGATTTAATACCTATTACCAATGTGCGGGCTTTTATTAAGCTTAATGCTTTTTCAATGCTATTGCGGTTACGGCCCACGTTGTGCGAGTCCATAGTTTTAGTTAAGTACCAATAGCTGTAAGCATTAAAGCGGTTTACCAGCTTGTCGCCCTGATAATTTTGATAGCTTGCAGATTTAAAATTATCGATAGCGGCATCGTTGTCTTCTTGCTGGCTGATACCATAAGTTTTATAACCACGATAGGAGAGCAGGGCAATACTACGTGCCGCCTTTAATCCTTTTTTACCGCCATTAGGGCTTCCGGCATAAAATGTTCTGTCGGCACTAATAGCTAACCGCTGTGATTCATTAAAGGCAATACCCCATGGCGAATGGCGCGCGTTTGCAGCAATGAGAATTAGATTTTTAATAAAATCAGGCTCAATAATTGCCCATTCCATTGCCTGCTGGCCGCCAAGCGAACCGCCAATTAAAGTATGAACGCTTTCTACTCCAAGATGTTTAGCCAATAGCTGCTGTGCCTTAACCATATCCCTAACACTAACATGCGGAAAGGCTAAATAATAAGGCTGACCGGTAGTAGGGTTAATGCTTAACGGCCCGCTAGAACCATAAGCAGAGCCCAACATGTTGGCGCATACAATAAAATGTTCGGTCGGATTAAAATAATCTTCCTTGCCAAAAAGGCCCTTCCACCAGTCTAAAACATCAGAGTTAGCTGTAAAAGCATGGCATACCCATACCACATTGTCTTTATTTTTATTAAGTGTGCCATAAGTATGGTAGCCTAATTCAAGCTCGGGTAATTTATAGCCCGATTCCAGTTCGAAGGTTTGTTGGTATTTATATAGTTGCGTATTCATAGTGGTTCTTGATAATTGATTAGCTGTTGGGATTAGTGAACGGATAAATTGATCCATTTACAGTGCACGTATTTTTCAGAAAGAGAAAAAGGAAACGTATTAACTGTGATTAGCAACAGCGGCACATATAGCAAATTTTGCCATAAACAAATGCTAAGCCTTGAGCGGCTTTAATAGAATTTTTCGGATGGGTGTTTTTTAAATTTTCCATGTTGTTAATTTATATTTCCCGGGATATTTACCGGGTAAGGAATTGGCACCTTCTCTAACCTTAGAGGGTTGCCAGCGGGTCATTGAGCCTAATCTCTCGCCGCTTCTTTATAAACCAAAACCGTATAAGGGAATTGATCTTTGGTATTACTACCGATTGTGCTGCAAATATATGATGTTAATATTTTAATTGCAAAATTTATTTTTAGCTGTAATGCCTGCAATTAATAATGCCCTTTACACTTGGCGATTAGAATTTGTTCATTTGTCACCCTGTAGATTAACCTATGTTCTTGATCAATTCTACGACTCCAATAACCGCTCCAATTGCCTTTTAGCGGTTCTGGCTTGCCAATTCCTTTAAATGGTTCATGGTCTATTTCCCTTATCAGTGTTTTAATACGTTGAATAATTTGCGGGTTTGTTTCAAACCATGCATTATATTCATTAAAAGCAGATGGCGTAAAGGCTAGGTTTCTCACAAACTATTTTGACGGTGTATAGGCCATAAAATCTTCCATAGTAAAAGAAACAAGATTTTCACCTTTTTCCGCTTCTTCTATAGAACGGTCAAGTTCTTCAGCGTAATCAGGATTAAATTCTTTCAAAGAAATAGTAACGTTTATATTGTTTTTGTCGCCTATAAATCCTCTGATTTTATCAAGTAGGCTGTCGTTTAGTTCAGAAAGATTGATCTTAATAATTGTTTCCATAACAAGTTTCCAATATTCAAATATACCAAATAAACAAGTATTAATTAAACATAGATCAATCCACTTTTAAAGCCTGCTTCATATCCGCTATCAAATCATCAATATGTTCTAACCCAACAGACACGCGTAGTAAATTAAATGGCGTTTTAGTATCCGGCCCTTCAACCATTGCGCGGTGCTCAATTAAGCTCTCTACACCGCCCAAACTTGTTGCCCGGGTAAACAGTTGTAGTTTGTTTATAACACGGTTAGCTTCCTCTTTACCACCTTTTAAACAAAAAGATAACACACCCCCAAAGCTTAACATCTGCTCTTTTGCAACTGCATGATTAGGATGTGAAGGCAAGCCCGGGTAGAGTACTTGCTCTACACTCGGCTGCGCCTGTAAAAACGCTGCTAATAGCTGCGCATTTTGTGCATGACCGCGTACACGATAGGGCAATGTCTTTATACTGCGCACTAAATAGTAGCAATCCATAGGCGAGGGGATGGCGCCCCCCAATTCCTGTACCTGGCGTATTTTTTGCCACCAGTCGTTTTTTTCGGCGGCAATTACTGCACCACCCATCAGGTCGCTGTGGCCGCCAAAGTATTTGGTGGTAGAGTGCATTACTATATCAACACCTAATGCCAATGGCTGCTGACAAATAGGAGTGGCGAAAGTATTATCGCAAACAACTTTAATATTCTGCTGCCTCGCAATAGCAACTACCTTTTTTATATCAGTTATTTTAAGCAGCGGATTTGATGGTGTTTCTAACCATATCAAGCCGGTATTGGGTTTAATGTGCGCTTTTAAAACATCGGTATTATCTATATCAATAAAATCAAATTCTAAAACCCCGGCAAATAAATTTTTAAGCTGATTGCGTAAACCATGATACATATCATCAGGCGCTATAATATGTGTACCCGGTTGCAGGGATTGAAAAACGGCCATCCCGGCGGCATTGCCCGATGAAAAAGCGGCAGCGTCGGCACCATTTTCTAACTGCGTTAACACTTTTTCAAGCGATGTGCGGTTTGGATTAGCCGAACGGCTATATATATAACCTTCATGGTAACTGCCATCTTCTTTACGTTCAAACGTGGTTGATAATA
>NZ_JAQBOW010000152.1 GCF_028287845.1 Mucilaginibacter sp. | reverse complement strand
AGTGGTAAACAAGCCGTTGGTTGTGGGCGAATCTGGGGCTACTTATTATGGCAAGCCAAACCAATTGGTGCAGTTTGCAGGCGATAAACCTTACGAATCTTACTACGGGCGTAACGAAGCATTGGCGGTTGATGTTTATCAGAATGTAATTAAAATGGCCAAGCCGTTGCTGGCTTATTATTCACCGTCCGAAGTTAGTTGGTTCGGTATAGAGCACATGAATTTGGGATATAATGATTATTCGCGCCTGCCCGATCTGACCGATGGTGTTTTCGCTGGCAAACCTTATGAGGAAGGCAAACCGGGTTACCAGATAGAACGCATTCCGCCTTATGTTACCACGTTTAATCCGGGATTAGATCCTTCATTGCCATTGTATAAACCCTTGCCAATGTTTGAGGCATTAAAGGCAGCTATGGCCGGTAAGCCGGGTAAGTGGGATCATATATTGGATACAGCAAGACAGCAAAAATTTATCCCAACAGAAGCTAAATTTAGCCGGGCCATATTTATAGGTAAAACTGATGGCGCATTAGCTAAATTCTTTAATAATATGGGTTTGAGTTTGGATGGGAATAAAGAAACTGCCTCATTAATAATTATTGATGGCGATAATGTTGCCGCAAGTGAGTTGGAGCAAAATAAAGCTATAATTGACCGGGTTAAAAAGAATGGCGGCTTTATATGGGTGTTGGTATCTGGTAATAACCAGCCATCAAAAGCGGTGGACGATCTGCTGCCATCTCCACTGCAATTAGGCGAATTTAAAACCACGGATCTGCAAAGCAACAAGGCTGATGCCGTGGGTAAATTATTCAGCATCCGTGATCTTTATTTTTCTGAAATGAATGGCGATAAATACATTATGAAAATGGCTATTGAAGGTGATATTTTAAATCATGGTTCGATAGTGTTGGAAGCCGGGGAAATTGACTGGAACCTATTACTTGGCTTTCCTGAAAATAAAAAATGCGCGCAAGTTGTATTGTATGAGCATTTGATCAAACCCAAAAATGCGGCCATGCTTAACCTGCCGTTTGGTAAAGCTAATTTGAGTGTAAGCACTATTGATTACAATATCCTAAACCAAACAACAAGCGCATTCTGGCAAAAGTTATGTAACGCAATGGCTATACGGTTAGCTGATAAGACAGGGGCCACAGACAGCGGCGCTAAAAAACAACATGATCTGTTAATGGATGGCCCTATAAATTAGGCCATCCATTAATTCATTTTTGTTTGTTTAGTAACGTATCTGTTATGAAGCTTTGTTAGTTAGGTATTAATTAAGGTTTATATTAAGTTTGTGTCAGTTGTGCGGTAATTGCACACTATCAAACCAATTAATTATATCATCCTTGATATGAACTTTACTGTTAAAAAATTTTTTGTTAAAGCAATACTTTTTGCTTTTGTGATGTTAACGCTTAAAGTAAGCGCCAAATCATACACCGACCCTTTTATTCCATTTTTAAACAGCATACCAACTGTGAAGCAGGTTATCAGCGAGGTAAATTCGGGCGAAGGTTCGGCGGCAATAACTACACGGAAATTTATATTCAACTCGCGTAATAATATCAACAGCGTTTATGCAATTATGGCCTTCCCGCAAAAAGAGGGAGCATACCCGGCCATACTTGTTTTACATGGTGGAGGGGGTAATGCAGAGAGCGTGGCCAATTTAGTACAGGAGTATGCAGCACGTGGCTATGTGGCTATTTGTTTTGACATGCCTGGCATTTGTAATAATGGTACAACGCCAAACTCGTCGGGCCCGTGGAAATTAAAGAAAGGACCTTTAGAGCCGCCTCGTTTTGATATTGCAAATGGTTTAGAAAATGCCACTTTGTTCGACGCTGGTGTTGCCGGAATTGAAGTGTTTAACTACATCAAAACGCAAAAAAACGTTGATGCTAAAAACATAGGAATAACCGGTGTTTCATGGGGTGGTTACGCCACTACATTCTTGTCGGGCATATTAGGCAGGCAGGTAAAAGCGGCCTATTCTGTTTTTGGCAGTGGTTATTATGAAAAAGCAACTTTTTGGGTAAAGATAATTGCTGGTCTGCCTGATTCTGTCAAAACCCCATGGCTAAAATATTTTGATGCCGGCCGTCGTGCACCCGGTATTAAAGCCCCTTACTTTTTAGAGGCCACATCAAACGATACTTATTATTGGCCAGAATCTGTAGAGGCTACACTGCATGCTATCCACGGCACAACTAACCATGTTTGGGATCCTAACTTTAACCACAAACAACAACCTGCCGGACCAACCATGCAGAAGCTTTATTTTGATTATTATTTAAAAGGAATAGGGCAGCCATTTGCTTCAGCTAAAATCACGAAGGAAAAACTGGAAGCCGATAGCAGCAAGCAAATCACCATTAAACTGGATATACCAAAAGGCGTAACCGCCGCATCGGTTGTATTATATTATAGCGAACCAACTGCTACATGGCAAACAAGGGTATGGGTGCCAATAACAGCCACATCAACATCGGCTAATAGCTATACCGCTACTATCCCCGCCAATCTGGTAAAAAAAGGTGTAAATTACTACGCCTATTTAACTGATAACCGTACCGTAGCCGTGTCCAGTGATATGTACAACGCACTTTATGAATTTGACCATCAACCCGTTACTCAATAATCATTAACCTATGAGATCAATTTTTACTCTTTTTTTGGTCCTTACATTTAGTACCGGCGTTTTTGCGCAGGATAAGCCAATTAAGATAGCCTGTGTTGGCGCCAGCATCACTTACGGCGCGTTTATACCAGACCGCGAGCATAATTGTTACCCGGCGCAACTGCAAAAAATGCTGGGCGATAAGTACCAGGTAACTAATTATGGTGTAAACGGCACCACTATGCTGCGTAATGGCGATTCGCCGTACTGGAAAACCAGGCAGTATAAAGCCGCCTTAGCCAGCGAACCCGATGTGGTTTATATTGATTTGGGTGGAAATGATGCCAAGCTGCAAAACCGTCCGTTCTACGGTGAGTTTGAGCAAGATTGCCATGATCTGGTACAATCCTTCGCGCAATTGCCATCTCACCCCCGCGTGGTGTTGATGGAGGCTATGCCATCATGGGTTAAAGATACTACAGGAATTTGGGACCCGATGATTGTTAAAAAGATCAACCCACATATTCAACATGCTGCTTATACGGATAATTTGGAGCTGATTGATATGCACGCGCCCTTTGCTAACCAGGAAGCAAATACGCCGGATAAAATACATCCCAACAAAGAAGGCGCGCGCCGCATGGCCGAGTTGATCTATGAGAATGTTGTAAGGGTAAAAGATTTTGACTTTGATATATTAAGCAAGATAAATTTTGAGAAAAAAATAAGCTCTTTTTATGGCTACAAATGCGCCACTTTTAAAATGAATGATCGCGAATGTAAAGTTGTTGCACCCAAATGGACAGCTAACGGCCACCCGTGGATATGGCGCGCGAGGTTTTGGGGGCATGAGCCGCAAACTGATATAGCCTTATTACAGCGCGGTTTTCATTTAGTTTATTTTGACGCGGCAGAGTTGTTAGGCAATGAAGAAGCAATAAAAGACTGGAACGATTTTTATAAACTGGTAACCAAAGCAGGTTTAGGCAAAAAAGCGGTAATGGAAGGTATGAGCCGCGGTGGCGTTTATGTATTTAATTGGGCAGCTGCTAATCCATCAAAAGTAGCGGTGGTCTATGCCGATAACCCGCTTTTAAATATGCCATCATGGGCGTTGGGGCTTATGAAAACACCACCCGTTAAGGATGATATGTTTGATGCGTTTAAGAAAGATTATAATTTAACAGACGATAAAATAAAAGACTTTAAAGGCAGCCCGGTTGATAAGGTAAAGAAAATTGTAAAGGGCAAATATCCTATATTGATATTATGTGCCGATGAAGACGAAGCTGTTTACCCACCGGATAACACGTTGCTTTTTGAAAAGAAAATAAAGGACCTTAAAGGTAACATAACTGTGCTGCATAAGCCCGGCTTTAAACACCATCCGCATAGCTTGCCAAACCCAACGCCAATAGTAGATTTTTTACTAAAAGGATCGGGGCAAGCGATACCGTTTCCTGAAAAATTATAGTATAACAAACGCAAAAATCAAATTGATGATCCCTCAAAAAAGCATTAAAAAAAGCGTACTGACCTTTGTGCTGTTAAGCGCAACACTTACAGTATTTGCACAACGGAATGATTTAAAGCTATGGTATGATAAACCATCAGGCAGGGTATGGGAAAAAGCCATGCCAATAGGTAATGGCCGCCTGGCCGGTATGGTATATGGTAACCCTGAACAGGAAACTATCCAACTGAACGAGGCTACGCTATGGAGTGGGGGGCCGGTTCGTATGGATAGCCATACAGCTTTGGCCGCATTGCCCCAGGTAAGGAAACTTATATTTGAGAATAAACGTGCAGAGGCAGCACAGCTGGCTAAACAAATCAAGCCCGATGGTTTTACCGGAATGAGTTATCAACCGGTTGGTAATTTGTACCTGAGTTTTCCCGGTCATGATCATTATGAAAATTATTATCGCGAACTCGATCTGAAAACGGCGGTTGCCACAACAACCTACACCGTCAATGGCGTAACCTATAAACGCGAAGTGTTTTCATCAACGCCCGATCAGGTCATCATTGTCCATTTAACTGCCGATAAGCCCGGGAGCCTTACTTTTTCAACATCCCTGTACAGTCCTCAAAAATCAACTATCACAACCAAGGATAAAAATGAGCTGGTATTATCCGGCATTTCAGGTACTACGCACGGCATAAATGGGCAGGATAAGTTCCAGTCGCTGGTAAAGGTTAAGCTGGATGGCGGCGAAGTTGCAGCGTCTGATACTTCGATAAATGTTACTAAAGCAAACTCGGTAACGCTGTTTATTTCTATGGCGACCAGTTTTGTAAAATATGATGATATAAGCGCAGATGAATCGTTGCGGGCAAATAATTACCTGGATAAGGCATGGCCCAAACCGTATGAGCAGTTGTTAAATAACCATATAGCAGCGTATCAAAAATACTTTAACCGGGTTAAACTTGATTTGGGTACAAGCGATTCTGTCAAAAATACTACTGACAGGCGTATTGACGGCTTTGCCGGAGGTAATGACCCGCAGCTGGTTGAGCTGTATTTTCAATTCGGCAGGTACTTGCTGATAGCTTCGTCTCAGCCGGGCGGGCAGCCGGCAAACTTGCAAGGGATATGGAATAATAAAATGTCCCCACCCTGGAACAGTTCATTTACCATCAATATCAATACAGAAATGAATTACTGGCCTGCCGAGGAAACGAATCTGGCCGAAATGCACGAGCCATATGTGCAAATGGTAAAGGACCTATCGGTAACAGGGCAGGGTACCGCTAAAACCATGTATGGGGTGGGGGGCTGGGTTGCTCACCACAATACTGATATATGGCGGATCAATGGTCCGGTGAATGATATTTATTCGGGCCTATGGCCCTCGGGAGGAGTTTGGTTGAGTACACAACTATGGGACAGGTATATGTACAGTGGCGACAAAGCGTATTTAAAATCTGTTTACAGCGCTTTAAGGGGCGCGGCGCAATTTTACCTGGAGTTTATGATAGAAGAGCCCGAGCATCATTGGTTAGTGATTTCTCCGTCTTTGTCGCCAGAAAATGGTCCTGCCGCTTATTTTGAAGAAGCAAAAGACAGGAACGGAAAAGCTATCCACAAGGGTTTATCAATTGATTATGGTGTTACCATGGATAACCAGCTGGCATTTGATATATTTAGTGAAGTAATTGATGCCGCTAAAATTCTGAATATCGATAAAGAATTTGCAGATAAATTGATAGCTGCCCGTAAACGCCTGCCGCCCATGCAAATTGGCCAGTACAGCCAGTTGCAGGAGTGGCTACATGATTTAGATAGCCCTACCGATCATAACAGGCACGTATCACATTTATATGGTTTGTATCCAAGTAACCAGATATCGCCATACCGTACGCCTGAGTTATTTGACGCGGCACGCACTTCATTGATCTACCGTACCGATGTATCAACAGGATGGAGCATGGGCTGGAAGGTTAACCTATGGGCGCGATTACTGGATGGCAACCACGCATTTAAATTGATCCAAAATCAATTAACGCCAACTGGTAAAAACAAGGGCAGCGCCAATAGCGGCGGTGGTACTTATCCAAATTTGTTTGACGCGCACCCGCCGTTCCAGATTGACGGAAACTTTGGCTGTGCCGCAGGTATTACCGAAATGCTGATGCAAAGTGCCGATGGGGCCTTAAACTTATTACCTGCCATACCAGATGCCTGGCAAGACGGTGCTATAAGCGGCTTACGCGCCCGTGGTGGTTTTGAAATTGTAAGTATGAAATGGAAAGGCGGCAAGTTAAGCGAGCTGAAAATTAAATCTACCGTAGGTGGCAATTGCCGTTTACGTGTGCCTAATAGCATAAAGCTGCAAGGCGGTGTATTGAAAACAGCAAAAGGAGCTAATCCAAATTTCTTTTATAAAAATGAAACAACCGCTAAGCCCATCATATCAGAAAAAGCACAGTTAAAAGCACCGGGCGAGAAGCCAACGTTATTGTATGATTTTACTACACAAGCGGGTAAGACTTATACATTGACTGGTATTTAACCATTTTTGTCATTCTGAGCGATAGCGAAGAATCTTGTATAATTGATAGGTAAGCGCGTAGCTTGCCGCGTGTATAAGATTCTTCGCTATCGCTCAAAATGACAAATTAGCTTATTGAACAATAACCGCATCCTCCGGCGCTTCATTAACTAAACTTATGGCCCGGGTTTCAACCAACGGGTACCCAACCGGAGTTTCCATAAATAAGCCCAACCCTTTTACATCTTTTAAAAACTCCACCGATTTTCCTGCCGGATATTTAGCAGCAAGCTGTGCTTTATATAAACTAAGCGGTATAGCTATTTTGGTCCATTTATTAGGGATAGGCTGAATGCCCTTTTTTGACAGGCTATCCCTCTCTGTATTTACCAGGAAATTAAATTTTTGCGTGGTAGTGGCATACACATCCAGCACAATATATTTATTCTGCGACCAATCAACCGGGATTCCCAGATTTGCCAGGTGCCAGAAGTAGTAGTTAGAATTTTTAAAGAAAACCACTTCCAACTGCTGTAAAGGTTTTGGTATGGGTGGGGCTGCTTCTAACGGTGCGTTTTTTAATTGAGAGATCTCTTTGTCGACATCTGTTTGCAGTGCTTTAAAATCAATCAGCATGTGTAACCTTGCCAAAAACTGCGGGATGTATGATGCACTTATTTGGTTGGCATAAGCCGCCCATTTTAAGCTCGCGGCCTGTAGGTTATCTAATGCAATGGCTTTGTATTTTATCTTTTCGGTTTCATTGGTTGCTTTGTCCGACAGGTATTTATTAGTTGCCGCTAATATTTTCTTTGAAAAATACTGCCCCAAATAGGCCACCGCTTTAATATCATTAATAGTTTGGTTCAGCTCCTTGTTTTTTGTATTGTCCATTCCTTTTACTAAAGTCAAAGCCTCGTCGCTTAAATTTTGCAGGTTCTCTGCAACCTGAGGTGGGTTAGTGCCCGTAATGGATTGACCATTTAACAATGCATTACCATAAGCCGGAATACCTATCATTCCTTCGCCGTTTTGCGGGCCGCGGTTAATAAATTTATCAATGGTCATGAAACCATAAAAGCTGGTACAGGCCTCGGGGTACCATTCATAATCGTTCTGCGATTTTTGGTTATGGAACCTGTTGATGACCGGCATAATTTGCGACGCTTTTGCCCACGCAGTTTGCAATTTCTGAGCATTTGCTTCAGGAAAATGAGCTTTTATCTCCTTCGCAAAATACGAATCGGATAGGGTGGGGTCATAAGCCAGTTTACCCATTAGCTGGAAACTATACCAGCGTTTTTTAATAATGAGCTGGCGCGGAGTAGCAGGCGTTTTACTGATATATTCCCGTCCCCAGGTATAGCCATCAGGGCCCATGTAAAAGCCTTCTAAATGGTCGCGGTATTTGGGCATGTTTTTGATGTAGTCGCGGGTAAATGCGAGATCGCTGCCACCGCGCAAATTATACCATGAATCTTCACGTACGGTGAAAAAATATCGCGAATCGCCAATGCCATCCAGAAATTTCTGCTCGTAAATATATTTAGGTACGGTTGCCGAATACATGTGTGCCACCGAATATTTAAAGCTAAACTCAAGCGGGCAGCGCGGGTTTAAACCTGTGAAATTATTCTTAATAATGTTTACATCTGTTTGGTGCGTGCGGTGTATCAGTTTAAAAGTGCGGGTAGGCTCGTTAGCTAATGCATCATTTATGCCTTGCCCATAAGTTTCATATAAATACTTTTCTTTAGCATCCTCGGTTTGCTTATGCATATTTTCGCCCGATGTTAGCCCAATGCCTTTAAGTAATGGGTAAGTTTTTATCATTGTGGCCGTCGCTTTTCGGATATAATCTTTCGTTTTTTCGTCGCTCATTTTATCGGTAAACCCATAGCCTGAATTTTCCAGTCCGTTAATAAATACGTTCCAGGTAAACAGGTAAAAATCAATACCACGATCATGCCCGTATTGCATCACATCCTGCCAGAATTTTATTTTTTGGGCGATGGTCATTTTCTTTAAGGTGACCAAATGCGCGTTACTCGCCGGGGTAAACATATCTTCCCCATCCGAAGTAGGGTGCAAACGAACCGTGGTTTTCTTAATATCGCTCAAAGAAGCGTTAGGATATTCGGGCACCTTAACCAACGATGGGAACGGCTGCAGGCTCCATATAGAAATGATGTTGTACCTGTCGCGGGCCATTTCATCCAAAAACTCATGCCAAAAGCCCATATCCCACATGTTGGCTATATTATGCTGCCCTGCATCGCCATTATCGGTATAGCTTGGTGTGCGTGCATCCAGTGGAATATTAAATTTAATACCCCGGTTTTGCAGGAAAGGTTTTTTATCAATATCGGTTATAGAAGCCAACCCGTTAAGCCTAATGTTTTCGGCTACATCAAGTCCGCCGCAAATTAATCCGCTATTATCAAAGCCAATGATATACCAATCATTGCCTTTTTTACGAACGGAATATCCTTGCGACTCAGACTCCGGCCACGTAAAACTACCGGCTTCTTTGGTGCCGCGTAGTGTTAAGATCAGATGGATTTTTGCTGACGAACTTATGGTATAGCCTGCACTTTGCAGATACCTAGCCATTTCGGCTGCAGTAAATACAGCACTGTTATTTTGATGGTTGTAAATTATAGCTATTGTTCCCTTTATTACAACAGCATAAGTGCTGAGGGTTAAAATTGTAAGCATTAATAGCAGGCAAAATCTCTTTTTCATTTTATTTAGCTTTTAAAATATAGGTAGCATTCTTTGCAGTTTCAACATCTTTAGCAACATCGGGCCTTAGCAGCGCCCAATGGAAGCGGCTGGTATTATCAATAACCGAATTATTGCCGTCGGCAGGGTAAGTATAGCCGGTATAGGGCATGTCGTTATAAATTGGCCGGGTAATTTTAACTACCTCGTCCCAATAAGCCAACGCGTTTTGCAAATGAGTGATGGCGCTTTGTTTATTCTCTTCGGCGCCTTTTGTACGATAGGTTTGCAAGGCAACCCCTCCGCGTAATTTTTCGGCAAAATATAGCCCCAAATTGGCCCACGCTTTCACATCGGCAACTTCATACATTAAGGTATTGTTATTTGCAGTGTTGATGTTTTTAATCAATGTCAGCGATTTTTTACAATCGGCCTCTAACTGATCTGCCAAAATTGGCGGCGTGATTTGAGCACCTTTAAAATCGCCTTTGGCAAGTATTGCTTTTACATAATCCTTTATCGAAACATAATCCAGATCAAACGTAGCCTGGTTTATCTGCTGATCTACCGATATATAGCTCATCTTCTTTTTATTCATCGCCATAAACCCCTCGCTATACAATGAAAAATCCCACGTAAAATCAAAAGAGCAGGCTAAGCGCAACGGAGTTTTGGATGCTAATGCATAGGCCTCTAATAACGGCGCAGACTGCTTACCATAGCGGTGTATAAATTCTGCCTTAAAAACAGCATCAGGTGTGGCCGGGTTATATAACAGCCTGCCCCATAATTTATAAAACAACCATTGTCGCTGAAAAGCGTATTTAAAATTAACCGACCCTTTAATTTTAGTAAAATAATCTTTAGCCGGAATATACCCTTCCGAGCCAATAATATAACCACCGGCATAAGTTGGTGTATTGGCGGCAATATGCGCCCGTATAAAATCAGCATTTCCCCAGCGCAGGCAAAAGAAATCTTCGTTGCGCATTGTCCACACGGTTTTATAGTTGGTGGGTTCGGGTTTGAAATAGGTATCACTCAGTTTGCCGCCATGAACCTTTAACAATTTAGTTGTAGAGTGCCCATGCGACCAGTTAAATTTAAATTCGGTCCATATCGGGCCATCAAAATCTGTTTCGGCCTCGATGGTTTTGCGGGTTAGTTTCTCCACATTCACGCTGGTCGACCCGCCATCACTCACCCCTGCCGAAAGCGGCACCCGGAAAAGGAGCTTGGTTTTGCGTTTAGCCAGTTTCATGCCTTTTATTATCACATCTTCTACCCATTGGTTACGTGCTTCGGGTGTCATGCCGTTCATGGCCTCGCCTTCGGTAAAGCCCATACCGGTAAGGTCGGGGTACTCATCCAACAGTTGGGTTACACACTCGCGATTATACTTTTTTACAATTTCTGAAGTATCTGCATCGCCATAATGTATGCGGTTTTTGATGTTGCTTGTAGCCACCTGGTGTGCCTTGGAAAATTCGGTAGTTACAAATATGTTCCAGTTTACTACATAGGTATCAATGCCGCGTTCTTTAGCCATCCGGAATATAGCATGATACAGGTTTTGCCATACCTTCAACTCCGCATCAGTAAACGGACTTGCTTCCGGGAAATTCTTTGGCCTTATCATGTACGGGAACGGGTGCAGGTTCCATAAGGTTAATGTGTTAAAGCGGTTTTGGGCCATCATATCCAAAAACGCGCGCCAGTAATTTACATCCTTACAAGTCTCCATATGTAGGTCGACAGCGTAACCGGTGCGGTAGGGGTCCCACGGTAAATTAAATTTTATAGCGCGAAAGGGTAGGTTAGGGCTCTCGGCACTTGCCTTTATGTTTTGTAAAGATGTGCCGTTGCTAAGACTTTCGGCAATAGAAAGGCATCCGTACAAAATGCCATTACCATCACCGCCGGTTATGGTTATTTTTTTTCCTGCCGGATTGATAGAGTAAGCTTCTTTTTTAAGTTGAATGCTATCTATAACCAGAGCTATTTGATAGGCCGCCTTTTGTTGTAATAATGCTTTCTTTAAAACAGAAACCGCATACAAAGTTTGCGCTGACTTATCGGCACGTACAATTTTAACGCTTTGCGCAAACGCGGTTTGAACAATTAAGTAAAAACATACAGCCAGGTAACAAAGCGATTTTTTCATTTTTGATGGAGATAATAAAACCCTCAAACTTGTTAGGGATGGGGGTTTAGTTGTTGTTAATTATTTAATTATGAAGTTATTATTTTACACCAAAGATTGCGTTATATAAATTCTCAGCCATATCAACAAATGCTACTGTTTAAATAAGATTTTTCGCGCAATCGTGCATTGCCATAAGCCGCACGTTTGCAGCCTTATATGTTTTATTTATGTTGTTTGAAAAGCAGGGTATATGCTGCCGTTATTAATTGGTATAAGCAAAACTAATAATTTACAAATAGTAATAAGTGTGTTTATTATAACAAGTATGTGACTATTTATTTTATCAGCGGTAATACATTTCAATTTCAACAAACAATCGATTGTTTTGGCATTAAAAGCAATATTTTAAGTAACAATTGTACTACAAAAACATTGAAAAATTTATATTTTTGATGAGCCGAAATGAGCCTGCGAGAGCAAAAAAAGTGGTCGTTAAAGTATAAAAACGCAGTTTGCGGCTATTTTAACCCTGCGCATATTATTAACCTGTAAATACTTTGCAAAAAGGTTTATTTTAACAACAAAGCGCAGCTATTGATTTTGAGGCCATATTAATTAACTTTGTTTCATCGCTATTATAAAAGAGACTAAGGTCAGGCATGTTGGTGCTCGTTAAACCTCATTCAAAATAATAAGTCGTACAATCAATTAACCGAATAAATTAATAAACATATAATATACATCATGAAAAGAACTATCATCTTAACAGGCTTAATTATCGCAATTGCTTCGGTAAGTTCATTTGCGCAAACTGTTGTTAAAAAATCAACTAAAACTACTGTTGTTAAAAAAACTACTGTAGCCTCTGCTAAAAAAGTAAGCGCTGTAGATATAGAAGAAGGAAAGCAATTATTGGCAAAAAATGATTGCCTTAGCTGTCATAAAGTAGATGTAAAAGTAGTAGGCCCGGCATATAATGATGTTGCTAAAAAATATCCTGCTACCGAAGCAAATTATGATGCCCTTACTAAAAAGGTTATTGCCGGTGGTAGTGGTGTATGGGGAACAGTGCCAATGTCGCCGCACCCTGCTCTTAACCCTGCCGATATTAAAAAAATGGTAGAGTACATTTTGTCTCTTAAATAATAATACCCCCTGTTGAGTGATTGGCAGGATTGAACAAGTTTATTAGCACATGGGGTGTTAATAAACTTGTTGTTTTATAAAGTATAGTGCGGGTGATTATCTATGATGCTCTTTTAACCAATTGGCGCATTCGGATTTTTTGAATTAAACCAATATAACCTAAATAATACATGAGAAATCAATTAAAAATTAATCGCTTAATTAGCTATTTAGCATTGTGTGCTGTAGCTATTTTAATTAGTTCATGCGGCGCTTCGCATGGGGCTTCAAAAAAGAAAGATTATAAAGTGTTAATATACTGCAAAACGGCAGGCTTTCATCACGGATCTATTAAGGCAGGTATAGCAGCCATTCAAAAGATGGGTGCCGAAAATGGTTTTGCTGTTGACTCCACTGTTAACGAAAGCAAATTCACTGACGACAATTTAAAACAATATTCGGCCATTATATTTTTAAGCACCACCGGTGATTTCTTTAAAAAAGATGAGTCGAAAGCTGCTTTAAAAAATTATATAGAGCATGGTGGTGGCTATGTTGGTATACACGCAGCTACTGATGCAGAATATAATTGGCAATGGTATGGTGATCTGTCGGGCGGTTATTTTAAAGGCCATCCGGGTGGAACTCCTTTAGCAACTTTAGATGTTGTTGATTCAACATCGATCGCAACTAAGCATTTACCACGCCGCTGGACAAGAAAAGATGAGTGGTATCATTATAAGTTTATAGCTAAAGATTTGCATGTTTTAATAAAACTGGATGAAACAAGCTTCAAGTATGAGCCCAAGGATGAGAAGTTAAAAATGGGTGCAGACCATCCTTTAGCCTGGTATCATGATTTTGATGGTGGCAGATCTTTTTATACTGAGTTAGGCCATACAGATGAAACTTATTCAGATCCACTTTTCCTGCAACATCTTTTAGGTGGCATAGAATATGCCATGGGTAGAAAAAAGATGCAAAAATAGGTATACAACACAACCAATAAAACTAAACTAACAAACCTCAAATAAACTAAATGAAACATAATCACAAATGGCTTTTAGGTATTACATGCGCGTCGGCCGTATTGTTTTATACCTGTAAGGTAACACAAAAATATGTTACACAATATCCTGTGCAAAGAGACGCGTCAGGCAGAATATTGGTTGACATGCACCCTGATCCAACACCTAAATCTCCCGAAGAGGAAATGAAGCATATTTATATGCCTGCTGGATATCATTTGCAATTGGTAGCCAGCGAGCCTATGGTTAGTGCACCGGTTGCTATTGCCTGGGATGGTGATGCAAGAATGTACGTTGCAGAATTAAATACCTACATGCTTGATGTTAACGGTACCGGCGAACATAATGCCGATTGTAAGATCAAATTATTAGAAGATACCAATGGTGATGGCGTAATGGACAAAATGACTGTATTTGCAGATCATCTGGTACTGCCAAGAACATTGCAGCCGCTGGATCATGGCCGTTTATTAGTTAGCCTGACCTGGTCAAACAGCGTTTACTGCTTCCAGGATACCAATGGCGACGGTGTTGCTGATAAAAATTGGATAGCTTACGAAAATCATGGTACTAATACCAACAATTTAGAGCATCAAAAAAGTGGGTTAGTTTGGAATTTGGATAACCGCTTGTACCTTACTTATGATCCCGTACGCTATACTGTAAAAGGTGATAAAGTGATCCCTGATACTTTAATGGAAGGTGCCCCGCCACAATGGGGTTTGGGTAACGATGATTATGGAAGATTATTCTTTTCATCTGCTGGTAGCGAAGTTCCTGCATTGGATTTTCAGCAAAACCTGCATTACGGTCAATTAGATTTCAGAGATCAATATGACCCGATTGACTTTAACGCGGTATGGCCCATCGTAACTACTCCTGATGTACAAGGCGGTTTAAACAGGTTACGTAAAACTGATAGCACACTTAATCACTTTACTGCCAGCAATGGACAGTCGATTTTTAGAGGCGACCGCTTACCGGCCGACATGAAAGGCGATCTGTTTATTTGCGAACCGGTAGGAAGGTTGATACGTAGAGCTAAAGTAACTAACACCAATGGTAAGATATTTTTAAAGAACGCTTATGATAAATCAGAGTTCATTGCTTCTACAGACCTTAACTTTAGGCCGGTAAATACTACTACGGGCCCTGATGGTTGTATGTATATTGTAGATATGTACCATGGTATAATTCAGGAAAGCGAATGGACCAAAGCAGATAGTTATCTGCGCCCAAAAATTCAACAAAAAGGACTTCAAACGAATGTTGGTCGTGGCCGTATCTACCGTTTAGTTAATGATGCGTACAAACCCAATAAAGTTCGTCCGCATATGTTGGAAGAAACCAGTGCACAGTTAGTTGAGCATTTAAACAGCCCTAATGGCTGGTGGAGAGATAACGCGCAAAAACTATTAGTGCTTAGACAAGATAAATCTGTAGTGCCTGCATTAAAAACCTTGGCTGCCGGTGGTGGTCAGTTAGCCAGGATACATGCGTTATGGACCTTGAATGGGTTAAACGAGATGGATGCCGAAACATTTGGTAAAGCTTTAAAAGACCCTGATGCCGAAGTACGTAAAACTACTGTTTGGATTGGCGAGGACTTTATGAAAAAAGATAGCCATGCTATAGATGTGCTGGAAAAAATGGAAAATGATCCAAGCGCAGATGTTCGCTTCCAGTTATTGCTAACCATGCGTTTTGTAAAAGCTGATAAAGGAAAACAGATAATTGCTGATTTGTTGAAGAATTATCCTAATGATCCGATGCTGACTTATTCTCAAACTACATTTGAAAATAAAATTAAAGCAAAGGCAGAACAGATAGTAAGGCAAAAAGCTTTAAATGAGCAAAGTGCAAAACTGGTTGGCCAGGGTTCAATAATATTTAAACAACTTTGCTTTACCTGTCATGGCACTGATGGTAAAGGTGTTTTCAATGGTGGGGTAACTTCAACTGCACCTGCATTGGCCGGTAACCTTGATGTAAATAACATGTCGTCAGATAAATTGATAAGGGTATTGCTTTATGGTTTAAGCGGCCCTATAAGGGGTACTGCTTATACTGATGTAATGCCTGCATTAGGTGGTAATGATAATACTTATATCGCATCGGTATTAAGTTATATCCGCAGCGACTTTGGTAACAAAGCGCCTGTTGTATTACCTGAGGATGTACAAAGAATTAGAGACGCTACAGTTGGTAGAACAAACGGCTATACCATGGCCGAATTGGATACCATAAAACCTTTGCGCAGAAGAAGATAATTCTTAAATATATTAAATCCTGAAAAAGGGGCTGACCAAAAATGGTTAGCCCCTTTTTTATTGCAAAGTAATCAAACACAATTAACACTAATAGTTGTTGATGCTTTAATGAATATTCAAGACCTTAAACAAATAGCATCAGCATTAATGGCAGGCGATAAGGGCCTGTTGGCAATGGACGAAAGCTTACCAACCTGTAATAAACGTTTTGCAGAGGTGGGCATACCACTAACGGTAGAATACCGCCGGGCTTACCGCGAGCTAATTGTTACTGCACCAAACTTAGGCGAGTGTATTAGTGGTGCCATTTTGTTTGATGAAACCATCTATCAGGCAACAGCAGACGGCGTTTTATTTGTTGATATACTGAAACAGGCAGGTATTATTCCCGGAATTAAAGTAGATGCAGGAACAGTGAATTTGGCCGGATTCCCGGGTGAAAAAGTTACTGAAGGTTTAGATGACCTGCGCGACCGGTTAAATAAATACTATAGCTTAGGTGCACGTTTTGCTAAATGGCGCGCGGTTATTACTATAGGCGAAGGCATACCTACCGATGGTTGTATAGAAGCAAATACACACGCGCTTGCCCGTTACGCGGCCCTTTGCCAGGAAGCAGGGTTAGTACCTATTGTTGAGCCTGAAGTATTAATGGATGGCGACCATACAATTGAGCAGTGCTATGAAGTAACGGGAAAAACCATACAGAAACTTTTTGAACAATTAGCTACCCAAAGAGTGAACCTGCAAGGATTGATATTAAAGCCAAATATGGTTATAGCGGGAAAAGACTGCCCTAAACAGAACTGGGTAGATGAGGTTGCAACCGCTACGGTTAATTGCCTGTTAGAATCAGTTCCTGCCGAAGTGGCCGGTGTTGCATTTTTGTCCGGCGGCCAGTCTGCAGAGGATGCAACCGCGCATTTACAAGCTATGAATATTAAGTTTGCCGGTAAGTTGCCATGGCCGCTTACCTTCTCTTTCGCCAGGGCTATACAACAACCCGCCTTAGCAATTTGGAAAGGTAATCCCGAAAATGTAAAAGCAGCACAGCAAATGCTTTACTTTAGGGCAAGCATGAATAATGCCGCACGGCGCGGAGAATACAGTGTTGATAAGGAAAGCGCTGTAGGGAAATAAAAGCGCCCTGATATTGAACTAATTATATGAAAAAACTTATTGTATTTGACCTGGATGGGACACTTGCCGAAAGTAAATCGGCAATTGATGATGAAATGGTAAAGATATTGAACGCTTTAATAAGCGTTACCCGGGTTGCTATCATATCAGGAGGCGACTGGCCCCAGTTTGAAAAGCAGGTATTGTCTTATTTAGCAATAGATAAGCAACTTAAAAACTTGTCAATACTGCCTACCTGTGGTACTAAATTCTATGAATATAATGGAGAATGGAAGAAATTATATTCGGAAGATTTTACTGGAGAAGAAAAAAAGAAGATTATTAACTCGCTTAATGCCGCTGTTGAAGAGCAAGGCTTTAAGCCTGAAAAAACATGGGGTGAGCAGATTGAGGATAGGGGTAGCCAGATCACCTACTCGGCACTAGGGCAAGAAGCGCCTTTGGCTGCAAAGCGGGAGTGGGACCCCGGCTTTGCCAAACGGAAAAAGATACAAAAGGCACTAAGCATCACAATTCCCCAATTTTCTGTGAATTTAGGTGGTACCACTTCTGTTGATATTACCAAACCCGGCATTGACAAAGCATACGGAATTAAAAAACTAAGAGACATATTAAATATCAAAAAAAAGGAAATGATATTTATTGGCGATGCCATATTTCCGGGAGGAAACGATTACCCGGCAAAAGAAACGGGTATTACTACTATCGCTGTAAAAGATCCCGACGAAACCAAGCGTGTTATTGAAGGTATTATAGCCTGTTTAGATAAAAAAGGCAGATATGATAATGTTTTTTAAACTTTTAAAAGATACAAGTATTCTCATAAATGTATCTGTCCCACACTGTCCCAGGTGTATTCAGGTGTCCCTGGGACAGCACATCGAATTGCAATCAAACAATTTACCTCAATTTGTATTATTAGTATCAAATAAACTATTATGAACAAGTTAATCGGAATTGTATTAATTGTAGTAGGTGCCATAATGATAATATGGACCGGATTTACTTATACCAAAAGGGAAAAAGTAGTTGATGCCGGCCCCATCCAAATATCAGCGGACCGCCAAAAAACCGTTAACTGGCCGCCCTACCTGGGTGGTATATTATTAGTTGGCGGCATTGTAATTGTTGCTACTTCAAAAAAATCAATATAAATCAGTCTGCCTATATAAATGATAACGGTTAAAAAAGAAGGTGTAATTCTTACTACCACTGATCTTGATTTTGAAAACGACGGGGTTTTAAATCCGGCTGTTGTTAAGGAGGGTGATATCGTCCATCTTTTTTATAGGGCAGTTCGTGTGGGGAATTACTCTACTATTGGCTATTGTAAGCTTGATGGGCCGGTAAACTTAGCCGAACGTATGGCTACTCCATTTTTGATGCCGCAATTCGCTTATGAAAAGCATGGTATGGAGGATCCCCGGATAGCAAAAATTGATGATACCTATTACCTGTCATACATAGCCTTTGATGGTAAAGATGCGCTTGGGGCCGTAGCTACATCAACAGATCTGCAACATTTTGATAAGCATGGTATAATTGTCCCGCAGATTACTTATGCCCAATTTGATGAACTTTTTATAAGCAACAATAACTTTATAGAACGATACCGGGCGGATTACAACGCGGCTGATACTATTGTGATGGATAAGGACCTTGTTTTCTTTCCCAGCAGGATAAATGGAAAGCTCACTTTTCTGCATCGTATAAAACCGGATATACAAATTGCCGCTATTAATAGCCTTGACGAATTGACGCCTGATTTTTGGACAAATTATCTAACGCGTTTAGAAGATAGTATATTTCTTTCGTCTAAATATGATCATGAAATAGCTTACGTAGGTGGCGGGTGCCCTCCGGTTGAAACGGCGCATGGATGGTTAGTAATTTACCATGGCGTACAATATGTTGCTAAAGGGTACGAATACTCGGCATGTGCTGCCTTATTTGATCTGGATGATCCCAAAAAAGAAATAGCGAGGCTGCCATATCCTTTGTTTAAACCCGACCAGGAGTATGAATTAGCAGGTGATGTAGATAATGTTTGTTTTCCTACGGGTACCGCTTTGTTTGATGATATGCTATACATTTATTATGGTGCCGGCGATGATATTATTGCCTGCGCATCGGTAAGTTTATCTGCCCTGGTTGCCGAGTTATTGCTGCACTCTTTTTCGCAATCGTTATAGTATTTCGGTGCCGTTAAACTTGGTAAACTACTATATATAAAGTATAATTGTCGTCTGCAATTTATATGTGAACCGATGAAGAATTTTCTTGACGACGACTTTCTATTAGAAACCAAAACCGCGCAAAAATTATATCATGACTATGCAAAGTCGATGCCTATAATCGATTATCACTGCCATTTGCCGCCTGATGAAATTGCCGCCGATCTGAACTTTAATAACATTACCCAAATGTGGTTAAACGGCGATCATTATAAGTGGCGGGCCATGCGTGCCAACGGTGTAAATGAAGCCTATGTAACGGGTAATAAAAGCGATTGGGAAAAGTTTGAGAAATGGGCAGCCACCGTTCCGTATACGCTGCGTAATCCCCTATATCACTGGACACATCTAGAACTGCAGCGCTATTTTAGTATTAAAGAGGTATTATCTCCCGCGACCGCGAAAAAAATATACGATGAATGTACAGAAAAACTGCAATCGCCGGAGTTTAGCATACGCAGCCTTATCACAAAGTTTAAGGTAGAGGTTATAGGTACTACCGATGATCCGCTGGATAATTTGGCGCATCACCAAAAAATAAAACAGGATGGGTATGGTACGAAGGTGTTACCATCGTTTAGGCCGGATAAGGCGATGAATGCTGATAATATTGAAGTGCTTAACGCTTACATTGATAAATTAGAGAAAGTAGAGAATACTACCATAACCGATCTGGACGGTTATCTATCAGCGTTAAAAAGCCGCCATGACTATTTTGCTGCTAATGGCTGTGAAGTATCAGATCATGGATTAGATCATATCTATGCGGCTGATTATACCGATGAGGAAGTAAAAGCCATCTTCAATAAAATAAGAAGCAAGCAAGCTATTACACAGGATGAGAATTTGAAATTTAAATCAGCATTGTTGTTCCGGTTTGCTTTATGGGATCATGAAAAAGGCTGGGTACAGCAATACCATTTAGGCGCTTTACGTAATAATAATACACGCGCGCTGGCAACTTTAGGCCCTGATACCGGCTGGGATTCTATAGGTGATTTTACACAAGGCAAAAGCTTGTCGGGCTTTTTGGATAAATTAGATAAAGAGAATAAGCTGGCTAAAACCATATTATATAACAATAACCCGGTTAATAATGACCTGTTTGCCGCTATGGCCGGTAATTTTAATGATGGATCAGTAGCAGGTAAAATGCAGTTTGGTTCGGCGTGGTGGTTTATGGATCAGAAGGATGGAATGACCGCGCAGTTAAATTCACTTTCAAACATTGGGTTGTTGAGCGGGTTGATTGGTATGCTTACCGATTCGCGCAGCTTTATGTCGTTCCCGAGGCATGAGTATTTCAGGCGGATATTGTGTAATCTTTTAGGTAACGATATTGAAAATGGCGAACTACCTAATGATTTGGAATGGACAGGTAAGATAGTGCAGGATATCTGCTATAATAACGCGAGGGAGTATTTCGGGTTTTATAAGTAACATTTGATCCTGTCATCCCTGTGTTTTGTTACACGCGAATGTGTAACAAAATGTAACAAGTGAAACAAGATTTTGAGTTAACCTATTGTTTATTAGAGAATTGCGAAAAAGTGATGTAACAAAATGTAACAACTTATTCGTCTGTATTTTTATAGTTGATTTTAATGTATTTAATTGATAATCAAATAATTGTGTATTGACTGATTTTGAGGTGATGAAACAAAATCAAAATGTCTAATGACACTGACAAAAAAAGGGCGCCGACCATTGGTCAGCGCCCTTTTTTGCTAATGCTTAATGTTCGAGATTATATCGTCACCTTAACCACCAATTTCTTGATCAAGCCTTCGCCAATCATTGGGGCGTGAACATCCTCAGGGAAGAAAATAACAAACTGACCACCTTTTAACGCGAAGTGCATATCAGGCGCATCAGCATAAAATAGTACATCCTTTTCGTCATTGTATTCGCCTTTAGGGGCAGTACAATCTGTACGGGGTTTCCAGCCAATGGTTTCGTTGCCACGGATGCAAATCTGTATATCGATGTTTTTATTATGGCACTCAAACTTTTCGGCAGCAACCTTGGCAGCTTTGCCTTCATTGTCTGATACAATGGCTTTAACACCATCAGCGATCTCGAATTTACCAACTTCTAAAGCCGCAAGGTTTTGCGAAGCCAGGTATTCAAAAGCAACCTTAAAATTTTTATGCAGGCCGTAATATTTTTCGGCACTTGCCAGGGTATCTATTATCATGTTAGTTCATGGTTAATGGTTCATAGATAATAGCTGATACGCCATGAACTATGAACCATGATCTATTACCTATCTCTGTACACGGCCAGAACCGTCGCCTTTAACCAGTTCCTGAACTTCGCCTAAAGTAGCATGGTTCAAATCGCCCGGAATAGTGTGTTTAATTGCAGAAGCAGCAACGCCAAATTCAGCAGCATCGCTCATTTTCATCTTGGTAACCAAACCATAGATAAAGCCACTTGCAAACGAATCGCCGCTACCAACACGGTCAACTATACGTACTTCGTATTGTTTGGTGTGGTAAAACTCGGTGCCATCATATACCAAAGCGCTCCATCCGTTGTCAGACGCGCTATGGCTCTCTCTCAGGGTTGAAGCAATATATTTAAACCCAAATTTCTCTTTCATTTGTTTGAAAACGCTTTTGTAGCCATCCAAATTCAATTCGCCTTTGGTTACATCAGTACCTTCGCTGGTAAAGCCTAAAGTAGTGTCAGCATCTTCTTCGTTACCAATACAAACATCAACATATTGACAAAGCTCGGTCATTACCTGGCGGGCTTTTTCTTTGCTCCAAAGTTTTTTACGGTAGTTAAGGTCAATACTGGTGGTAATACCTTTTGCTTTAGCGGCTTTTAAAGCGGCTAAAGTAAGCGCGGCAGCTTTATCGCTAAGTGCAGGGGTAATACCGGTAGTGTGAAACCAATCCGCACCTTCAAATATCTTGTCAAAATCAAACTCGCTTGCATCAACTTCTGATATGGACGCATCCGCACGGTCATAAACCACTTGTGATGCACGCATAGAAGCGCCTGTTTCCAAAAAGTAAATACCTAAACGTTTGCCGCCACGTGCAACAAATTGCGTATCAACGCCATAACGGCGCAAGTGGTTTATAGCTGCCTGGCCAATTGGGTTTGCAGGTACTTTTGATACGAAGGTTCCGTTTAATCCGTAGTTGCAAAGTGCTGCTGCAACATTTGCTTCACCCCCACCATAGGTAACATCAAAGCTGTCGCTTTGAACAAATCTTTTGAAATCAGGAGTTGATAATCTCAACATTATTTCTCCTAGTGTTACGACTTTTTTAGACATCGTTAGTGTTCTATTTAAATGAAAAATTAATTTATAAAATATTGTATGATTGATTAATAAGAAGTGTCCAAAAGTACGTTAAACCTAAGTAATTACGAAAGCTTTAATGAAAAATAAAGGAAAACGTTTGCGTAACAATTGTAACTATTTGGCGACTCAAATTCCCCGTATTTTAATATTTCTTTCTACATTTACCCATCAATTAATTTACTAAAATGGATAAGAAAGAAACCATATTAAAGCTTATACCTGAGCAGGGTATTTTGCCATTATATTTTAACAAGGATGAAGAAGTAAGCATTGAAATATTGCGCGCTCTTTATAAAGCAGGCATTAAAACTATTGAATACACTAACCGCGGCGAAGCTGCATTAAAGAACTTTGCCAAACTGCGCGAAGTGTGTGATAAAGAATTAGGCGGAATGTATTTAGGTGTAGGTACTATAAAAAATGCTAAAGATGCACAGGCTTTTGTTGATGCCGGTGCAGATTATATCATCAGCCCCGGATTGGTTGAGGAAGTAATACCTGTAGCCGAAAAACATAATTTGCTTTGGGTACCCGGTTGTATGACCCCCTCTGAAATAATAAGGGCCGAAAATTTGGGTGCTAAGGTGGTTAAATTATTCCCGGGCAATATGTTGGGCCCCGCATTTCTATCCAGCATAAAAACATTGTTCCCTAACTTGTTATTTATGCCTACCGGTGGTGTCGAGCTAACCAAAGAAAGCATTGGCGGCTGGTTTAAGGCAGGTGTTTGCGCGGTGGGTATGGGTAGCCAGCTAATTAGCGCCGGCGTTATGGAAGGTAAAAAATATGCCGAGCTAACCGAAGCTACTAAAGAAGCTATCGCGATAGTAAACGCGAGCAGATAATTATTAGTTGATGGTTCATGGTTGATAGATCATGGATTTTTGGTTTCAATACTATGAACCATCAACTATCAACCATGAACCAATGGAACAACCCAACAATAAGCTTCATGGAATAACCCTGGAAACCATACTCAACGAGTTGGTAGCCAAATACGGCTGGCCCGAACTGGGTTATCGTATCCGCATTAATTGCTTTTTGGAAGATCCCAGTATAAAGTCAAGCCTGAAATTTCTGCGCAAAACTGATTGGGCAAGGAAAAAGGTGGAAGAGTTGTATTTGAAGGGGAAGTAAGATAATACACTAATTGTCAATAGTTTAAACCGCGTCATTGCGAGGAACGAAGACAACCGACCGTAGGGAGCTCATCAATTCCAACAAAAAACAAAACATATTATTGATAATCTCTAAGTAAGCTAATCAGTTGTGCAGTAGTTGTATTTGAAGGGGAAGTAGACCATGCCTTCTCCGCCGCGTCATTGCGAGGAACGAAGCAATCTCTACGTAAGCTAATCAAATGTGGTTGATGTCGATACACGCAAGTCAGATATTAAGACTTTGACTAAAGTACCGATATTTTTAAATAGTGAGAGTATGTGTTTTTTTCGTTGGAGATATTTGGATATGCAATCGGTACATAGAAACAACCATCTGTTGCCCAAAACATTGCTTTTTCATCATCGAGTGGTAGCCAGTTTTTAAAGCTTACAGTTAAAATCGTTTTTACAGAGTCTCCATTAATTTTATATAATTCCAGATCTGTTGCATCCATCTCAAAGTTTGACATCACACCTATCAAATATTTTTTATCATTAGAAATATGTGGGAATGCTTTAAATGTAGAAGTTACTACGCCAGTTGTTTTATCAATCAGACTATAGTCGCCACTTTCAGTTGCATCATATTCACCATGAATTAAATACTTATTAAAGAAAAGAAATTGACCAACATATTTATAAGTATTATAATTTTCTCCTTCATCTAAATCTTTGTAACGTTTAATGCCATTTTGATAAGGTAGTTCGATGACCCCTTTTATCTTTTTAATATTTATCGTGTCCCGAAGTAAATAATCAACAACCGTTGATTTTTTATTTTCATATTCTGACTTACTAATTAATCTTAGATCGAGGTATCCTTTTAAACTTAAATATTTTTTATTGATATTGGCTGGATCATCCTTAACAATAACTCTCAAATCTTCAGAGCTATCTATATTTTTAGCAGCGTCGACTTTTGATATTGAATTAGATATAGTTTTAGTATTAGCAACAGATGATGGGCTTGATTTACAGGAATCTAAAATTGTAAAAAACAAGAGTGAAGCTGCGGCTTTATAAACGATGTTTTTCAAGATAACTGGATTAGGTAACGTCTCTAAATTAGGTGTAATAGCAATGAATTTAGGCATTTTTTATTATAAAGCAAGAGCATATCAATTCTTGAGAGGATTAAGCTTGTTGTAACGAACTTATAAAAGTTGATTGTCCTACGTAGAGATTGCTTCGTTCCTTGCAAAGACGCTCGGGGAGGATGGCTGTTGGATTAAATCTTTATCCAATCATTATCTTGATCTCTCAATACAGCAAACGTACTTCGAGGTGCCAAATCCAAATAGGGGTATGTAACTTTTGAAAGATATAATCCCTGCGGATAGGCAGGAATAATAATTGCAGGGGTTTCTTTACTGATGAGATAAGATTCAAACTCATCCACACTCATTTTATTACGACCAATATCCAGCAGTCTACCAACTATTATCCGTATCATCTTGCTTAAAAAACGATTGGCGGATATTTGAAAACGCAGCTTGTCGCCACTCGCGTCGGCAAATAAGGCGGCAGAAGATACATTACAGATGGTATGCTCATTCCTGTCCGGACTTTTACAAAAACCACGATAATCGTTATATAATGGGAGCAGGGCAACGGCGGCCTTCATTTTTTCCAGGTCCCAGTTTTTTTCTAAATACAGCGAGCTGAATTCGCCTAAGAAAGGGTCTTTATAAGCATGGATAAAATAATCGTATGATCGTTGTACGGCATCAAAACGGGCATGGGGTAAGCCGTCCATCGGTATAATATCAAACACGGCAATATCATCCGGCAGGATTTTATTCAAACGAAAAAACAGATCAAACTTCCATTCTTTCTCTACATCCATGTGGAAGAAAAACTGGCTGGCATGTACCTGCGCGTCTGTTCGGCCGCAGCCTATGATAGTAACGGGTTTTTTTAAAAGACCGCCAAGCGCGGTCTCTAACACCTCCTGCACATTTAATACACCCGGGTGCTTTTGCCAGCCACTATATTTAGTGCCATGATAACCTATGTGGATGAAATAACGCAAGAGGTTGATTATTGAGACTTACGAAGTACTTAAAACTTCGTAAGTCTTATGAGTTTAAACTTTCTTTGGAGGCAAATCAAATGCTACTGCATTATGCTCAAAATGGCCTTTATGTGAGCCATCGCAAAACGGCTTATTGGCAGACATGCCGCAACGGCAAATAGAAACAACGGTGCGGCCCTGCAAACCGTAGTTATTGCCCTGCATATCTACAATTTCAAAATCGCCTTCGAGTTTTACCGACCCGTTGTTATTAATAGTAATTTTTGTGCTCATATATAAAAGTATGTTTTGGCAAATATAATTTAATGCGGTGGCTTTTATTGATTAAATGTTATTCGGACTGTGCAAATGCATAAAAATAATAATACACTCCATTTAGGAGGCTCCCATGGAGCCTTTCTAATATTTCTAACAAATTTGTCTATAAACAGGAGACTCCTCCGGAGTCAAATGTTCGCTTTGTTTTAGCAATACTTGCTCCGGAGGAGCTTCCTGTTTATAGAAGAGACAAGACAACCCCTATTTTGGCTCCTATTGGAGCCTCCTTATATAGGCGGTACGCTTTGAGTTATTTTTAATGAGAACTTATCTTAGTTTGCTGCCAAGTTGATCTTTTATAGTTGCAAACCATTCGTTCTTCAACATGCTTAACACAATAGAATCCCTTCTGCCACCGGTAGGCAGTGCCATGTGATCCCTTAAAATACCTTCAACTGTACAGCCTATACTTTTCATAGCTGCTATGCTGCGTTCGTTCCGGGCATCGGCCCTAAACTCTACACGTGCCATGCCCAAAGTCTCAAACGCAAACTGTAACAGCAAAAATTTGCAATGCTTGTTTAAACCTGTTCCCCTAAAATTCTTACCATACCAGGTATAACCCAATTGCAGGGTTTGATGATTTGGCTGGATATCATAAAAGCGGGTACAGCCTGCATATTGTTGGGTTCGTTTATCGTACACAATAAAAGCGTATTCCTTACCCGTTTCGCGCGCGGCAAGGGCCTCGTGGACATAAGTACGCATGCCATCTTCGCCTGCCGCGTTTTTAAGAAAGAATTGCCAGGTATCTGTTTCGTTTAGTGCAAAGGGTAGCAAAAACTGCAGGTCTGTTTCTTTTAACGGACGTAATAACACTTGCTCATTTTCCAATATGTATGCTGCTTCGGTATCGAATTTTGTTGTCATTTTTAATTTATTTGCACATTTTAAAATATTATAATTACACAATCGTCTACTTTGTTATTGAGATTCCAAACAATTGCATAATATTTGACAAATAAACATACATGCCGCCAGAAAAACAGAATTTAGATCAAAAAAAGCCGCCGGGGATATTCAGCCTGCTTAAACCTTATAGTGGTATGGTTACCATGCTGCTGGTGTTCGCGCTTTTTAGCAATGGAATTAATTTATTACTGCCTAAAATAATAGCCACCGGGATAGATGCCTATACACAAGGGCATTTTGATTTTAAACATATTATAACCCAGTTTGGTGTAGCGGTACTGTTGATCTTTATATTTGGTTACCTGCAAAGTATTATCCAGACCTATGCTTCTGAGCGTGTTGCAAGAGATTTGCGCACCCGGCTTTCTGATAAAATATCAAAACAAAGCCATGCTTTTATTGAGCAGGCAAATCCATCAAAACTGCTTACCAATTTAACCGCCGATACCGATTCTATAAAACTGTTTGTATCGCAAGCCATTGTATCCATTATATCATCGCTGGTAATAATTGTAGGTGCCAGCGTTTTATTGTTGACCATTAACTGGCGGCTGGCTTTAACCGTTATTGCTATCATCCCCATAATTGGCGGTACGTTCTTTTATGTGCTGAAAACAGTAAGGGTACTGTTTAAACAAAGCCGCGAGGTTATAGACTGGTTAAACAAGATTATAAATGAAAGTATCCTGGGCTCGGCCCTTATAAGGGTTATCAATTCGCAAAACCTGGAAACAGCTAAGTTTTTAGAGGCCAATGCCAAGGCAAGGGATTTTGGGCTTGCTATATTACGCATGTTTGCCGGCCTTATCCCGGTAATTACATTTACGGCCAACCTATCAGCCTTAACCATACTGGCATTGGGCGGGCATTATGTAATAAACGGAACCATGAGCCTGGGTAATTTTGCTGCCTTTAACAGTTATTTAGCAATGCTGATATTCCCGATACTGGTAATTGGGTTTATGAGTAATATAATTGCGCAGGCAACTGCGTCCTATCAACGTATAAGCTCGGTATTGAATGCGCCCGACATGGTAGATAACGGAACCATTACCACCAGTTTGCAAGGTAATATTGAGCTAAAAGAGGTATCAGTTATTTACGGACAAAAGCCCGCGCTTAAAGATATATCTCTATCTATAAAAGCCGGATCAAAAATTGCAATAATTGGCCCTACGGCTGCGGGTAAAACACAGCTATTATATTTGCTTACCGGTTTGATACCGGCCAATGCGGGCGAAATTGAATTTGACGGCAATAGCATTGACAGTTATAACAGTGAAGCTTTTCATAGCCAGGTGGGTTTTGTTTTCCAGGACAGTATCATATTTAACATGAGCATTCGCGAAAACATTGCGTTTAGCGATACCGTTACCAACGAATCATTACAAAAAGCGATAGATACCGCCGAACTAAAAGAATTTATTGAAAGCTTGCCCGATGGATTGAACACTATAGTGTCTGAACGCGGTTCGAGCCTATCAGGCGGGCAAAAACAGCGTATTATGCTGGCAAGGGCCTTAGCGGTTAACCCCAAAATATTATTGCTGGATGATTTTACCGCAAGGGTTGATGCTAGTACTGAGCGAAAGATATTAGCCAACGTACAAAAAAACTATCCTGAAATTACCTTGCTATCCGTAACACAAAAAATAGCCGCCATTGAGCATTATGACCAGATTATCCTGCTGATGCAGGGCGAAATTATTGCAGGTGGCACACATAACGAATTGATGGATATCTGTCCCGAATATGTACAAATTTTTAATTCACAACAAAGCACCAGCAATTATGAATTATAATTTGAACAACCTGTCAGAGCAGGCAGAAAAAACGTCGACGCTTGCCGCGCTTAAAAAGCTGCTGCAATTAATAGCGCACGAAAAGCAAACGCTGATACTGGCAACCATCACTATCCTGGTTAATTCAACCTTAAACCTGCTGGGGCCATTTATAGTAGGGTACACTATTGATAAATATGTGCAAACCAAACAGTACCAGGGTGTATTGATGTTCTCGGGCATATTGCTGGCTATGTATTTGGTGGGGTTAATAACCAGCTATTTGCAAACCAAATTAATGGGCGGGGTAGGGCAGCGTATGTTATTTACGTTGCGCAATGCCATATTTAATAAACTACAATTGTTGCCGGTTGATTTTTTTAATCAGAACAAAGCCGGCGACCTGATATCGCGCGTTAATAATGACACGGATAAACTGAACCAGTTTTTCTCGCAATCATTAGTACAGTTTATTGGCAGCATTGCTACCATGGCGGGCGCGGGCGTGTTTTTATTAACTATCCATATTCAGCTTGGTGTGGCTGCGGTTGCCCCTATGTTGCTGATATTGGTATTTACTACTATTGTATCGCCCTGGGTAAAAAGAACTAATGCTAAAAACCTGAAGAGCGTAGGGGGGATGAGCGCCGAGATACAGGAGAGCTTAAACAATTTTAAAGTTATCATCGCTTTTAATCGCCGCGATTATTTCAGGAAGCGGTTTGATGGCGCTAATCAGCAAAATTATAAAACGGCTATCAGTGCCGGCCTGGCTAATAATGTTTTCATGCCGGTATATAGCTTGTTCTCCGGCATAGCACAATTAACGGTATTGGTTTACGGTATCTACCTTATCGGCACCGATTTTTCTATAGGATTGCTAATTGCTTACCTATCATACGTAACGCTATTTTATAACCCCTTAAGGCAATTGGCAGCATTATGGGCCAATTTTCAAACGGCTATGGCCGCATGGGACAGGATATCGCAAATATTAGGATTAGAAACCAACCTGGTTAATGTTGATAATGTACTTGCAGAATCTACAACCACGCTGCTGGAGTTTAGAAATGTGCACTTTGGGTATACAGACGGCAACGAAATTTTACACAACGTAAGCTTTAAACTGGAGCCCGGTAAAACCTATGCATTAGTTGGCCCTACGGGAGGCGGTAAAACTACAACCGCGTCATTAATTGCCCGCTTATATGATCCTAACAAGGGGATGGTATTACTTAACGGCAGGGATATAAGAAGCTACGACGCTGATGAGCGTTCAAAAAAAATAGGCTTTATTTTACAAGAGCCATTTTTATTTACGGGGACCGTAAGAGAGAATATTTTATATGGAAATGAGCTTTATAAAGATCATACCAGCGAACAGATGGAGCTAGTTATAACCGATGCTAACCTGGGTAATTTGTTAGCCATCTTTGAGAGCGGATTAGATACAAAAGTACTATCGGGTGGGGATAGTATTAGTTTGGGCCAAAAACAATTAATAGCTTTTATGAGGGCAGTATTACGTAACCCGGACCTGTTAATATTAGATGAAGCCACCGCGAACATTGATACCATAACCGAAAAACTATTAGGCGAAATTTTAAACAATTTACCGCGGCATACTACCCGTGTAATTATAGCTCACCGTTTAAATACAATAGAAAATGCTGACGAGATTTACTTCGTTAATTCAGGCGAGGTTACCAGGGCCGGTTCATTAAATGATGCAATGAATATGCTGCTTAAAGGTAAAAGGGTGAGTTAGAAGGTTGGTTCTTCAATATCGCTTTTTAAACTTTTAGGCAGTGTTACCGTAAATGTTGAACCCTGGCCAGGTATAGATTCTACCAGGATGGTGCCATTGTGTTTTTCAATAATTCCAAATACAATGGAGAGGCCCAACCCTGTACCATCACCAATATTTTTTGTTGTAAAAAAAGGCTCAAATATACGTTGCCTTACGGCCGGGGTCATTCCTATTCCGGTATCAGTAATTTCTATCAATATATGATCGGGTTGATCTTGGGTTTTAATAATTATGCTCTCATTTTCATGTCCCTCTTTTGCTTTTATTGCTTGTATGCTGTTATTAATGAGGTTTATAAGTGCCTGGTTAATTTTACCCGAATAGCAATTTAACGGTTCAAGTTTATTTAATAGGGGTTTTATTTCGATATAATAGGGAATGGAGCTTCTTAATATAATTAAGGTACTTAATATAGCCGAGTTTATATTAGCGGGCATTATAACCAACTCATCCATACGGCTAAAGGTGCGCAGGCTTTGTACTATTTCTGCTGTGCGGGTGGCTCCTTCTTCTACGCCATCTAATAAAATTTTTATCTCGCTTTTAACAAAATCAGCATCTATAGTTTGTTTGTAATTATTGGCGTCATTTAGCAACTTGGATTTACCTGGATTATTTGCAGCTTCATCATATTTATTAAGCAATAAAAATATCTCATCAAAATCAACACGCAGGGGTTTAACGTTCGCGCTTACAAAGTTTATGGGGTTATTAATTTCATGAGCTACACCGGCGGTAAGTTGGCCCAATAATGCCATCTTTTCTGTTTCAATTAACTGCATTTGTGCAGATTTTAGGTTATCAATAGTTATTGATAAGTTTTGATTGGTTTGTATAAGCTCTTGCGTTCGCTCTTTTACTTTGTTTTCTAAAAAAATATTTTGTTCGGTTATTAATCGCTCGTTTTCTTTAGCAATAGTAAGAGCCGCCTGTTGCGATTGTGTGTTTTGATGCCGGTAAAAATTTATCTTATCTGCCAGTGCGACCGAGAATAATATCAATTCAATTAATGCACTGTATATAATTATATTAAGTGTAAAATAATTGTAAGGTATCAAGCCGTTATTACGGCCAATAGTAATTAACACAGCCAGTAAAAATAAACCCCAGCCTATCATAAAAAATTTGGCGGGTTTAAATCCTTTGATGTAAAGAACAGCAACAATAAATAATAATGTTAATGACGTTGTTAACGCGGCCACGGTAATAAGCGTATAAGCTATATGTGCCTGGCCCGCGAGTATTGCTATAAGTGGTAATAAATATAATACGTATAGGAATAGAAATACCCGATAATATTGTTTTATGTTTTGTTTTAGTTGTAAAAACTCCCCTGCAAATAATAACAGTGAATAACCCAAGCATGATCTTAAAAGCGGAGTAACATAATTGTTTAGCGCTTTAAGATTGTGCGGTAATAAAGCGCTGCCAAAACCTAATAATAATGATTGTGTTAACCCTAAAAAAACAATATAGATAACATAATACAGGTAGCTTTTATCGCCTACAGTAATAAACAGCATGAGGTTATAAAGTGCCATTACTAAAAACATACCTGCAATAGCGCCGCTTATCATATTATCAATACTGCGTTTTTGCAAAAATTGAGAAGAGCTATGCACTTCTATGGGTATGACGGTTGAAGCATTACTTTTTATACGGGCGTAGAATGTATTAGATGAATCGGGCAAAATGGGTATATTAATAAGTGTAACGCCCTGGGTTAGTAAATTAGAATTATACTGCGGGTCTTTAGATGATAAATGTTTTATGTGATGATTAACATGATCATTATTACGACTGGTAATTTCATCAAAAAAAATGTCAAAATCGTCAATTATACTTTTACCAATAGTTATAGCTACTAGGGGTTGGTCGGTATTGTTTTTTAAAGTAAATTTTAACCAGGTTACTGATTTTGAATATTTTAAAAGCGGAAAGGAAGAACTAATGCTATGAAAATTATTATTTTGAATAATATCTTTTGCGGTGAAAATATTATCCGGATCTTCTAATTCAAGAAAATATTGATGTGTTAAATACTTAGTTTCCTTTACATTGATCTTTAAAGTATCTGTTTGTGCAGCAAATGCCCGGGAAATTTGTATAATAGCATACAGTATTAACAATATTTTTTTCATTTTTACCAAACAGCTTTCAAAAAAAGATATTATAAAAATGCACAGAAAATTAAAATTTAGTGCATTTTTTAATTTTTTAAATAGATAGCTGCTCAAACCGTTAAATTTTACTATGGCAATAGGTGTATTATACATTGATGATGAAATAAATAATCTGAATAGCTTTAAAGCTGCTTTCAGACGTGATTTTGAAGTGTTTACTGCAATTTCTGCAAAAGAGGGTCGAAAAATATTGGATAGCCAGGAAATTGGGGTTATTATAACAGACCAACGCATGCCCGGTATGACGGGGATTGAGTTTTTGGAGTCGATCTTACCCATATATCCCGATACCATAAGAATATTATTGACTGGTTTTTCTGATATAAACGCGGTTATGGATGCCATAAACCGGGGCCAGGTTTATAAGTACCTGGTTAAGCCATGGCAGAATGACGAGCTGAAAATGTATATTGAAAACGCGCTTGAAATATATTATTTAAGAAAAGAAAATAAAGACCTGGCTCACAAACTGCAAATTGCTTATGCTGAATTAGATGCAATAGGGAAATCCCGTATTTAATTAAAATTTACAATTATCGGCCACCTAACCATTATTAGTAAATGCAACTCTTTATCCCATCGCCATTAGGGGTAAAGGCATTTGGCACATCAATTTGTCGAACAATAGGAGTAACAATAAGCATACCGGTTATATAATTAATAGTGTAAGTTGGAGATGCCGCGCTGCTTACTGTTATTGGATAATTGCCCGTAATGAGCTAGTACCCGCCGTTGTATTTACCCTGGGTGGCTTATATGCTTGTTAAAATTTGTAACTGAGTACGTTAAGATAATTTTAGAAAAGCTATATTCGTCAAAATACTATTGTTAGTGATAATTTAGAACAAATCTGTTTTAATTTACTTACAACAAATACCAATTATCAACTGAAGCCAGTAGTGCAAGTAAGCAGGTGACATAAATTACTAATGAAGAGGGTTTTATACTTATTTATTCTTATTGTTTTTAGTATCCGAATGGCGACGGCTCAGCAGTTACCGCAGTATACTCAATATGTATTTAACAATTATCTCTTAAATCCAGCGGTATCGGGTATTGAAAATTATACTGATGCTAAATTGGGTTATCGCAGCCAGTGGACGGGTCTGGACGGCGCCCCTGTGACCAGCTATCTTACGGTTAATTTGCCAATAGGAAACGGTTTTTTGAACGGAGATGCTACAGCTTTCCCGGGAGGAGGGGGCACAAACCCATCAAGCAGGTTATATACACAGGATTACCGTGCTTCTGAACCCCATCATGGTGTTGGTATTATGGTAGTAACGGATAAGGCCGGACCTATTACGCAAACAAATATAGACGCCACTTATGCTTATCATATTGGTTTGGCCCCACAATTAAATTTAGCCGTAGGGGTATTGGCAGGCGTTAACCATATTAGTTTAAATACTTCGCAAATTACATTAGCAACCCCGTTTGATCCTGCTATAACCAATGGTAATAATAGCCAATGGAAACCTGATCTGGGTGCCGGATTGTGGTTGTATTCAGGCGCTTATTATGTAGGTGCATCGGTACAGCAATTATTACCGCAAAATTTATATTTCAGCACCTCAAATACAGCGGTAAACGTTAGTAAAACCGTACCACATTATTTTTTAACAGCAGGTACAAAACTATATCTATCAGATGATATTACGTTGTTGCCATCTTTTTTAGTTAAAGAAATACAGCCTGTTCCGTTAACTTATGATATTAATGTAAAAGCGTCTTTTCAGGATAAATTTTGGTTAGGTGGTTCATACCGTCATGGCGATTCATTTGGCATACTGGCCGGCTTTAATTTAAGCTCATTTATTAATATTGGTTACTCTTATGATATCACCACATCTACATTAAATACGGTAAGTAATGGCACGCATGAAATTGTAATAGGTTTATTGCTAAACAACCGTTATAAAGTAACCTGCCCGCAACATTAATTTAGTCATTAGTTATTTTTTTCCAATAACAATACTATAACTTAAAACAATCAAATTAACAAGCAATTCTCACCAATGACCAATGACCAATGACCAATGACCAATGACTATTACAACTCTTTCCTTAACCTTGCAACGGGAATGTTCATTTGCTCGCGATATTTGGCAACGGTACGACGGGCAATATTGTAACCGGCATCTTTAAGTATATCGGTTAGCTTTTCATCAGCAAGCGGGTGGTGCTTATCTTCTTTGCCTATATGTTCTTCCAGTATCTTTTTAACTTCCTTGTTTGAAACTTCTTCGCCGCTTTCTGTTTGAATAGCTTCAGAGAAGAATGATTTTAATAAATAAGTACCATGCTCTGTTTGTACGTATTTGGAGTTGGCAACACGCGAAACTGTTGAGATATCCATGCCTATACGGTCGGCAATATCTTTCAGGATCATTGGTTTTAAGTTCTTGTCATCACCTGTTAAAAAGAACTCATATTGGTATTGCATTATGGCGTTCATGGTTTTTAACAGGGTTTGCTGTCTTTGTTTAATAGCATCAATAAACCATTTTGCCGAGTCGAGTTTTTGTTTAACAAACTGTACTGCTTCCTTTAGTTTTTTATCTTTTTGCGATGCCTTATCATAATGCTGAAACATTTCCTGGTAAGAGCGGCTCACTCTTAATTCGGGAGCATTTTTGGAGTTTAATGTAAGTATCAATACACCATCGCTATTCTTGATATGAAAATCAGGAATAACCTGCATTTGCTTGCTGTTAACCTCGTTCGAGTCGCCTGGTTTAGGGTTGAGCTTTAAAATTTCATTTACAACCCCGCGCAATTCTATCGAATTCATGTTCAGTGATTTTTCCAGCTTATCATAATGCTTGCGGGTAAACTCATCCAGGTAATGCTCAACTACATTAATGGCTTTTTTTATAATAGGATCATTAACATCCTTTTTACGTAATTGTATTAACAAACATTCCTGCAAACTACGGGCGCCAACCCCCGCAGGGTCAAAAGTTTGTATCAGCCTCAGCATATCTTCCACTTCTTCGTCCTCGGCCATCACGTTTTGAGAGAAAGCAAGATCATCTGTAAGCGAGGTTATTGGTCTGCGCAGATAACCATCATCATCCAGACTGCCGATAATCTGATTAGCTATTTTAAAGTCTTTATCAGACAATGGAAGCATATCCAGCTGCGATTGCAAAAGCTCAAAGAACGAGCTTTGTACAGCAAACGGTATTTCTTTGTTATCCTCATCATCATCGCCATTTTGGTCATAGCGCGATCCGTATTCATTTACGTTATCTTCCTGCAGGTAATCGTCAATATTAAATTCATCCGTTTCACCTCTTTCTTCGTCGCTGTTAAAATTGTCTTCGTCGGGGTCGCGGTCTGGGTATTGTTCTTCGGGTTCGTTTAAGTTAGTCAAACTCAGATCCTCAAGTGCAGGATTCTCCTCCAACTCCTCTTTTATACGGGTATCTAACGATACCGTAGGCACCTGCAACAATTTAATAAATTGTATTTGTTGAGGCGATAGCTTCTGTAAAAGTTTTTGTTGGAGGTTCTGTTTAAGCATAATTAGATCAAGGCAAATCTACATCAATTACCTATAACTTTAAAACTTAGTTAAAAAGGAAAACATTTAACAAGTAAATGCCAAAAAAATAATATTTGTTTGTACCCATCTGTAATTTATTAATAACTTTAAATAAAATGACTTAAAATTATGGCCATTGTAAAAGAATTTAAGGAATTTGCCATGCGCGGCAACGTAGTTGACCTTGCGGTAGGTGTTATTATTGGCGCTGCCTTTGGCAAAATTGTCACCTCGCTGGTAACTGATATTATTATGCCGCCCTTAGGGTTTGTGGTAGGGCGCATTGATTTTAAAGACTTAAAATATGTTATAAAGCCGGCAGTAGGAAAAATCCCCGAAACTGCTGTTAATTATGGTTTATTTATTAATAATGTTATTGATTTTTTAATTGTAGCATTTTGTATTTTTTTAATGGTAAAAGGTATTAACTCCTTAAAAAAGCAAGAAGAAGCCGCACCAGCCGCACCGGCTGCACCAACAAAAGAAGAAATATTACTTACAGATATACGCGATATTTTAGCGAAGCAGAAGTAAATTAGCTTAAAACTATTTAGTGTCTGTTAAAACAATATAATCAGCCATTGGGGTGTATTTGCTCCAGTCGGGATTGTTAAAGTTGTCATCTGCATAGGCTGCAATATTAAGTATGCGTGCTTTTGAGGCATACTTTTTTAACTGCGCAACGGCTCCAAGTTTTTCTTCGCTATGAAAACCGCCATTAACTTGCATGATCTTATACCTGCGATGCCCTTTGAAGAATTTAGCTACCGACCAGCCCATAGTTGCGTCCCATAAATTTTGCGACTGGTAAATTTGCATACCACCCATGGCGCTATGTCCGCCCATTATTTTTAGAAATTTTTCATAATAATATCCTGTAGCCGTGTCAATAGGCAGGGGTGGTAAATTGGCTAAAGCCGCTTTATCTAATTGTTGAAGATTTTTAAGGCCGCCGTCTGTTACTATGTGTGTGTAACGTACAGGCGAGTTTGCTGCTATAACAGGTATGCCATTGGCTTTTGCCAGCTCTATCATTGGGCGATAATTATTTTTATAAGTTGGCCATGCGCGCCCGCTTGTTATTAAATCTTTTTCGCGTATAAATCCTTCCAGGTATTCATTTAAGACAGATTGACAATCTGTTTCAAACATTTCCATAGAAAGCGCAGTTTTACCGGGATATTTTTCTGATAACTTTTTAAATAAAGTGTATTCCACCACATGGCCGATAGAGTCATTGTGCTCTTCGCCAAAAAATAGCACATCGGCCTTATTCATGTTATTAACAATATCGTTTAAACTAATTTGCTTTTGCAAGAAGTGCTATATATTTTATAATGCTGATTTTGAGCATTCTGGCTTAAAACACATAACGGGAAAATTAAAAGCACACTTAGGATAATTGATTTCATAAAAAGGATATTTCCTGGTAAATTACATTAAGATAGGCTCGTTAGCAAATATGTGTATAATGTATTTGAAAATTTAAATATTTACAGTACATTTGCGCTCTTGTTTTAAAAAACAAATAGAATAAAAAAAGTCATGAAAAGAACGTTTCAGCCTTCTCAAAGAAAAAGAAGAAATAAGCACGGGTTCCGTGAGCGCATGTCAACTGCTAATGGTAGAAGAATATTAGCAGCAAGAAGAGCTAAAGGCAGAAAAAAACTGTCAGTATCAAGCGAAGGTCGTCATAAAGCATAAATCTTCGGTTACTTCCTTCGTTAAAGGGGGCATGAACCGGTTGTATTAAATTTCGGTTCATTATATAGTAACTATGCATACTTTTAAAAAAGAAGAACGGTTATGTAATAAAAAGCTTATTGATAAGCTTTATCATAACGGTTCTTCTTTTTTATGTTATCCTTTTAAAGCTTCGTGGTTAATTGTTGATGGCGCACAAGTGGTTCCAGCGCAAATTTTATTTTCGGTTTCAAAAAAGCGTTATAAACGTGCTGTCGACCGTAATTTAATTAAAAGGCGTATGCGTGAAGTTTATCGGCTAAATAAGCAGCAGCAATTGTATGAGGTGCTTAATGCAGCCGATAAAAAAATTGTATTTTCTGTAGGATACATAGGTAAGGAAATAGCTGCCTATGAGTTTATAGAAAAGAAGATGCAGAAGCTTTTAACACAACTTAGTACCGAACTTGTAAAATGAGAGCGGTATTAAACTTATTTAAAGCTATAGCAGGCGCCTTATTCGTGTTGCTGATAAAGATATATCAATATTTTATTTCTCCGCTTACAGGTGCTTCCTGTCGTTATACGCCTACTTGTTCTCAATATGGTATTGAAGCAATAAAAAAACATGGTGCTTTTAAAGGCGGATGGTTAACTTTAAAACGTATAGCCAGCTGTAACCCGTGGGGAGGGCATGGCTATGATCCGGTACCTTAATTTTGTCATTAGTCACTGGTCATTAGTCACAGGGACTTGATAAGTGTTTAAAAATACGAATGACACCAATAACCGATAATCAATAACCAATGACCAATGACAATTGACGAATGACCAATGACTATACTTCAAATTGAAACTGCTACCACTGTATGCTCTGTTGCTTTGGCAAAAGATGGGGCGGTTTTGGGTTATAAGCAGTTGGATGAGCGCAATATCCACGCAGAAATAATTACCTTATTTATTGAAGAGTTGCTTGTAATAGCACATATGAGTTATACTGATATTGACGCGGTTGCGGTAAGCAGCGGGCCGGGTTCATATACCGGTTTGCGCATAGGTGTATCAACAGCCAAGGGTTTATGTTTTGCATTGGATAAACCGCTTATTGCTATTGAAACGTTAGCGTCTATGGCTTACGGCATTATTGCCGGGGGTAATATTGATAGCCAAACACTGCTTTGCCCAATGATTGATGCCAGGCGAATGGAAGTTTATACTGCCTTGTTTGATGCCGCGGGTAATGTTATAAAGCCAACTGCTGCCGAAATTATTGATGAACAAAGTTTCAACGAGCAATTAAAAAATAATAAGATTTTGTTTTTTGGTGATGGTGCAGAAAAATGCCGGGAGACGTTGAGCCCAAATCCTAACGCGCAATTTGTATCAGGCTTTGTTAATTCGGCAACTTATTTGACCCAAAAAGCTGCTGAAAAATTTGCTAAAAGCGATTTTGTGGATGTGGCTTATTTTGAACCGTATTATCTTAAAGATTTTTTAGTGACCCAAAAGAAGGCTTAGTAGTTTTTATCTTTATGAAACAATTTCTCCCATATTTTGCCTATAAACCCTTTGTCGCCATTTGGAGTTGAACTTTCGTTCATCCGGCTTTCAATTATTGATCCGAATTTAAAGGAAACACCTATATAAAAGTCCATTCCCGAGTAAGCACCCTGGCTGGTTACAAATTGCGGCTGTGTAGTTGATGCGGTGCTTTGTGCTGCATTTTTTATTAAGCTAATTGTTTGAAAAAGCCGTTCGCTACCTATAAAAAATTCCGAATCATACTTTTTTATCATAAATTGACCACCAAAATTAAACAACTTTAAATCATTATATGATGAGGTAAGGCTTATTATGTAATTGCCAAGTTGTACCGGTGTTACCAACGCGGCTGTAAAGCCCGGATAAAACATTTCTTTTGATGCAATAAGCGTAGGAGAAAATTTAATTTGCTGTTCGCCGTCTAGCCAATATGTTTTATTTATGCTTAACTCCAGCAAGCCATTTGTTTTTGAAGTAAAACTCTTTTTTACCTGGCCGGAACTTGTAACACTGTCTGCTTGAGTTATAACATTGTTTTCCCGGTCAGAAGATGATAAGCCTGTAATTTGTTTGCTGGTGTTAAAAGAAGAAATTGATGAGGTGCTGTTCCAATGAATAAATCCAACATCTTTTATATTTCCCTGCCAGGTATAACCACTTTCATCAACATATGAAGCACCTAAGGTTATTGCAGCACCCGGATTTAAAAAAGTAGGAATAATGCTTCTTATACCTGATTGGCCCGCCGTTCCGTTTGAATAGCCGGTTCCCTGCAAAGAAAGTGTTGCTGCATCATTCGCCTTATCAAAAGTTATGCTTGATTTGTCGATACTGTATTTTTTGTATGATAGGCCAGACAACGCGCTAAATTTTATACCAATGGCCAATCGTTTACTAACCTGTTCACGATAGGTTACCCCAATTTGATGATAGACCTGATAATAAATATTACCGTTAAAAATATTATTATAAGTATTATTAGGGAAATTAGAATAGCCATTAAAAAGCGCAACAGACTCATCACTTGCTACGCCACTCGCCTCTGTTTTGGTATTTACAAAAAAGCCAACCTCTTGATTACCATTTGCACTGGAAAACATTTTAAACATTACCGAATAAACATTGGCATTAAGATATAAATGATTGTTTTGGCCTTTACCTATTTGTAAGCCGGCTGTGTTATAATAAGATGAGAATGCCCTTGTTTTTAATGCTTCCTGCGCATTGCCGGTTAAATAAAAATTTGCATTAAAATTTGGTATTAAAAAATTGAATGAGAAATTTTTGCTTGTATCCGGTATAAATGTTCTTACTGATGGATTTTCAAAAGACTCATATAATGACCCGGTGTTATATTGAGAATATTGCTGACCAAAAACTTTAACTGTAAGTAAAAAGAAGCACCAAATTAATAAACCTTTCTTCATCTATAATCAATTTATAACCAATCAAGAAAAAACAATGACTCTCTAAAGATAAAACTCAAAATCAACTATTCGTAAAATAAATTCAATTAATTGCATTTTAGTTAATGTTAACCTGTTAAATAAGTGGGTATTATTTATGGGTATTTTTAACTGTTGTACTATCAACCTGGTTAAGATTTATACAAAAGCTGGTATAAAAATTTTTATCAGCGGCAATTAACTGGTATGATGCAGCATAAAAGCTTTTCCATCCCGGTTCATTATGCTCAAATGCGGCATAATATTCGTTATAAAGATCCCTCTTTAAAATGGGCTGAGCATTTTTAAAATTAATGTACCAGGTTACATTGCTCTTTTCGGCTACAAGGTTATTAAACTGATCATATTGTGGCATTTTGCTTTGAAACTTTCGGTTTATATATGTATCGTAATAGCTCTTTAGCTCGGTTTCGCTGTTAGCTAAAATTAAATAGTTATCAATAATCATAAACCAGGGATGATTAAACTGACTAAAAGCATCGCCTAATAAAAAAAAAGGCAATTTGCTATAATTCAATTGTCCCATACCATCACTGGTCATTTTACTGATATTTTGCATTACCGGCCTAAACGCAGATCCGTCAGTTAATGTTATGATGGCAAATTTTTCCATATATCGTGTTGTAATTACTGCAAATTCATTACTAAGCACCTGGTTAAACTCGGCTATTAAATTAATGCCTGTCTCTGCCTTTACTTTATTAAATATTGAATCTTTTGCATGCTGAAGCCTGGCTTTTAGATACCAGTCGGATAGGTCGGCCTTAAACTTTTTAGGGTTAGAAACGGCAAAACATATACTGTAGGCAGTAGTGGCCGGAAAAATATCTTTTATTTGATTAGAAACAGGTTGTTGACCTGTAAACAGGCTTAAATAATCAGCGGCCTGATTATGCTGTATATTTGAAAATCCGGTAAATAACAAAGCATCGCTTTTAAAATTTAAGTTAAGTGCGGCCAGGGCCGGCAGTAAGCAGAAGCTTTTAAAAATATCCGTATTCTTATTTTTAAAAAGTTGCTCAAATAAAGGGTTTAACTGACTGTAATTTATATACAGGTTAGCCAGCGAATTAGAGCTTTGCTGCTCTGGTAATGCCAAAAAAACTTGTTTATCCTTTTGCGGGATATACTTAGCGCATTGATCTGCCAGGTCCTTAGAAAAACTACCCGAATAAATACCCTCTTCCTTAGCTAGCAGGTAAAATCGCTTTTTAATTTTGGTAGAATAAATGATATATCCTTTCTTTCCATCATATAAAACCGGAGTAACCAGCAAGCCTTTATTTGTTTGTTTGGTTAATTGGTCTATGGCGTCTGGCTTAAGCTCCTTTGTGGCAGCTATGGTAAGCAGTAAATCTATAGTATGATTTTTTGACGGATGTAATGAAATAAACGTGTTTTGACCAGTAAAGTACTTCCGGATGGATGGATTTGCCAACAATTGTTTGCGCAATATATCTAAATCGTTAAGTTGTTGCTCGCCAATTACGGATGCAAATAGTTTGTTGCCCTTAAAAATATCATAAAACCCATCATCATTATTAAATTCAAATACAATGGCAGCATTATCGGGGATGGAGCGCATAGTTTCGCCGGTATGCGAACCCGGCGTGGTTAAATTTTTAAAATAGACAATCGTTATAGCCGCTGTGGCTATAAGTAGTATTATTGTGATAATAATAAGTCGTCTCATGTTTATGCTGCAAGGTAGATTTTTACAGCGATGCATTCAAGTAATACTTTCAATTGGTTAACTTAGCATTTTAAAAACCGATGAATAAACAAATAATAATTACCGCTTCTGTTTTTGGTGTGCTGGCTGTTATGGCTGGGGCCTTTGGCGCACATGGGTTAAAAACATTGATAGAGCCACAACAATTAGCGGTATGGCACACGGCTGTTGAGTATAATTTTTACCATGTTTTTGCCTTATTGTTTCTTTCAACATTCGGGCAAAATAAAAGTAAGTTTATCAGCGCAAGTTATTACCTGTTTACATTCGGCATTATCTTTTTTTCGGGCTCATTATACCTTTTGGCCTGCCGCGACCTTTTAAATATGAGCTGGTTATGGATAATGGGGCCAATAACCCCTGTTGGCGGGCTGCTATTTATGGCAGGCTGGATAACGCTTGCATTGGCCGCGATGAGGGGCAAATAAATTATGTTAGAGTTTGCAGAGGCACCATACATCAATCGTAAAACATTTTTTGTTGAGGTAATTTTACCGTTAGCTATATCAAAAAACTACACCTATAGGGTGCCTTTTGAGCTTAATGATGCAGTTGCTCCCGGCAAAAGAGTAGTGGTGCAATTTGGTAAAAGCAAGCTTTATACCGCTGTTATTACTGCCATTACAGAGCAAGCTCCAGAAAAATATGAAGCAAAATATCTGCTGGATATTTTGGATGAACGCCCCGTTGTAACCGCACGCCAGCTTCAATTCTGGAAATGGCTTGCCGAATATTATATGTGTAACGAGGGTGAAGTAATGAACGCCGCTTTACCATCAGCATTAAAACTGGCCAGCGAAACCAAGATAGTGCTTAATAAAGGGTTTGAATACGATAAAGCCGCACTTAACGATAAAGAATTTTTGATAGTTGAAGCGCTCGATATTCAACCAGAGTTAACGGTCAGTGATATTGCAAAATTATTGGGGCAAAAAACAGTAATGCCCATATTGAAATTATTGTTCGAAAAAAACATTATCAATATATCCGAAGAGGTAAGTGATAAATATAAGCCCCGCAAGCGCACTTTTCTTACCTTAAATCCTGTATACCAGGGTCAGGATAGTTTAAAAGAACTGTTTGGTATGTTAGAGAAACGTGCCCCAAAACAAGCCGACGCGGTACTGGCTTATATTAAGCTGGCCCGTCACCAAAAAACTATATCAAAAAACGAGCTGATAGAAGAAAGCGGGGCAGGCACCGCAAGCATTGCTTCGTTAATTGAAAAAGAGATATTTATTGCTGAAGAAAAGAATGTAAGTCGCCTGTATTTTGAAGATGAGGATATATTCAGCAAGTTTGAACTAAGTACGCAACAACAAGACGCGCTTACCCATATAAAACAACAGTTTGAACAAAAGGATGTAGTACTATTGCATGGCGTAACCTCATCAGGCAAAACGCAGATATATATCCGCCTGATAGAGGAAATGATGGCACAAGGCAAACAAGTGCTTTATCTGTTGCCTGAAATTGCCCTCACTACACATATTATAGAACGCCTGCGCCAATATTTTGGCGCCAGTATTGGTGTCTACCATTCCCGTTTTAATGATAATGAACGGGTAGAAGTTTGGCAAAAGGTGCTTAATAATGAATATAAAGTGGTGTTGGGCGCACGTTCATCTGTATTTTTACCTTTTGCTGATCTGGGTTTAATTATAGTTGATGAAGAGCACGAAACATCGTATAAACAGTTTGATCCTGCTCCCCGCTACAATGCCCGCGACGCAGCTATTTTTTTAGCCAATATGCATGAGGGTAAGGTGTTACTGGGTTCGGCAACGCCATCATTCGAAAGCTATTTTAATGCCCGTACCCACAAGTATGGCTTTGCCGAATTAACAGAGCGTTATGGTGGTGTAGAATTACCCACTATTGAAGTGGTTAGCATTGCCGAAGAGACGAAAAAGAAAACTATTCAATCGCATTTTACCAGTGTGCTGATGCTGGATATACAGCAAGCGCTTACCAATAAAGAACAGGTTATATTGTTCCAGAATCGCAGGGGATATGCTCCGGTTTTGCTTTGTAAAATATGCGCCTATACTCCTAAATGTATTAATTGCGATGTAAGCCTTACATATCATAAACATAGCGGTAAACTACATTGCCATTATTGTGGTTATAAAGAGGATACATCTGCTTTTTGCCCGGCTTGCGGATCTACCCATTTGGAATATAAAGGTTTTGGTACAGAGAAGGTAGAGGACGAATTGAGCCTGATACTTCCTGAAGCACGCATAACCCGTATGGACCTGGATACCACCCGATCGCGCAATTCCCTGCAAAACATATTGAATGATCTGGAGGAGAAAAAAATTGATATACTGGTAGGCACACAAATGGTAGCCAAGGGACTTGATTTTGCTGATGTAACCGTTATAGGTATTATTAATGCCGATAGCCTGTTAAAATTCCCGGATTATCGTGCCAACGAGCGTAGCTATCAAATGCTGGCCCAGGTAAGCGGCCGGGCGGGCCGCAGAGGCAAGCAAGGCAAAGTGGTGATACAAACGTATGATCCCGGCCATAGGGTAATAAAACAAGTAATAGAGAATGATTACCGCGACTTATACTTTACAGAAATGGAAGAGCGCAAAAGTTTTCATTATCCGCCCTTCTATCGCATTATTAATTTAGATATAAAACACAAAACCCCCGAGATATTGCATAACCAGGCAACGTACCTGGGTGCAGAATTGCGCAAACACTTTGGCGAAGAGCGGGTAATGGGTCCGCAGGTTCCGTTAGTGAGTCGTATTCGTAATTATTATATACAATCCATTATGCTGAAATTTGAAAAGGATGGTATATCAATTAATAAAGTGAAGGCTACCATCCGGGATGTGATCACCCAGTTTCAAACTACTAAATTGAGTAAGGGCAGTGTGGTTCAGCCTGATGTGGATCCTTA
>NZ_JAQBOW010000111.1 GCF_028287845.1 Mucilaginibacter sp. | reverse complement strand
GCAGATCATTGTTAACCAAAACTGGTTTGCGGCTTTGCAAATAATCATCGGCTGGTTCTATATTAAACCCCAGCAGGCTGGTATGCTTCAAATGTTTTTCGCGGGCTATTTTTGGCGCTACCGAATATGGCTCGCCCAATTCTTTCACCATCGTTGGCGGATAAGTATGATATACCAGTGAGTATAAGCTCGAAAAACCTTCGGTTGATACCAGCTCTTCGGCATATAATGTACCATCAGGCTTACGAAACTGCGTATGCCGTTTATGGGGGATCTTTCCTAAAGTGTGGTAGCTTGGCATAATTTTATGTATTTAATGGTTTCTCAATTGGTTTAGGTAGCGCGAACAAGCTTTGAGTTGTTACGCGGCTGTACCAGTCGCCGCCGAGGCGGGCAACATGGTCAAAGTTTGCTTGTATAGGTTTACCTGCTTCGTCCAGCAGGTTTTCTCTAAAATGTATGGTTTTAATCTCGGCCAATACCAGGTTACCTGCACCGGCGCCATCGCCCAATGGAATGACCTGTTTAACAATGCACTCCAGCTGTACCGGCGATTCGGCAACACGTGGCGGTTTTATATGCAGCGATGCCAGTTCTGTTAACCCTGCTTCAATAAATTCGTTTACACCCTTTGGGTATTCGGCACTGGCCTGGTTTACTTTATAAACAATGCTATGGTCCACTATATTTATAACGCACTCTGCAACTTCCTGCACATTCTCTAAAGTATGTTTGGTAGTATTATCCCGAACCCTTCGTGCAGGCGAAAATATGCACACAGGGGGGTTAGCACTAAATAAATTGAAGAAGCTAAAGGGGCTCAAATTAACCCTGCCCTCTCTATCAATTGTTGAAACCAGCGCAATTGGCCTGGGCGCAATAGCGTGCAGCAAATAACTGTGTATCTGTCCTGTGCTCATTTCATTGGTTTCAAAGCTTTTCATGGGCTTATTTCTTTAATCTTAGTATTGACCAATTACTCGGTTCGGCTATAATTGTGTTTTTTAGGATTCCTAAGCCGGTAATCTCCATTTCCACCTCGTCGCCATTTTTCAGCCATTGGGTTTGGTAGTTAGGATCATTTAATAACCCTGTTCCGTTAAGTTCAAGGAAACAACCCGTGCCCACCGTGCCCGAACCGATAACATCCCCAGGATAAATAGTACAGCCGTAGGATGCCCGCTCAATGATCTCGGCAAAGGTCCAGTCCATATCTGCCATATTACCTTTAGAAACTTCAATTCCATTAACCTTGCAGGTCATTTCCAGATTATAGCAGGCGCCTATATGCCCCGGTTTAGCATTTATTTTATAACTCTCCAGCTCATCAGGTGTAACCAGCAACGGGCCAATAGCCGTAGCAAAATCCTTTCCTTTAGCAGGCCCCAGATTTAGCAGCATTTCTTCCATTTGCAGGGTACGCGCGCTCATATCATTCATTATCATATAGCCGGCTATGTAACTATCCGCTTTCTCTGCTTTTATATTTCTTCCCTGTTTGCCAATAACAATAGCTGCTTCTAATTCAAAATCAAGTTTGTTAAAATGATCTGGCATACATGCAATATCACCCGGCCCATAAATAGCCTGGTGATTGGTAAAATAAAAAACAGGATATTGATCAAACTCCTTTATCATTTCCAATCCGCGATTGCGGCGCGCCGCTGCTACGTGTTGCCTAAAAGCATAACCGTCACGACATGAAGCCGGGCTGGGTACCGGGGCCAATAGTTCGTAATTTTCTACAGCCTTAATATCTATTTGTTGTAACCGCAGTTTTGCTTCAACAACCGCGGCTTTTTCTATCGAGGTATCACCATCTCCCAAAAACGCGTTCATGTTGTCTGGTATAGATGGATCGCAGGTATTCAAATCATATAGTTTATCATCTACAATAATACCCAGGCCATCCCAATACACGGTTTTATAAGTAGCAAGTTTCATTTGGTTTCTTCTTAAACAGGCTGGATTATATTAATAACAATCCCAATTTCAATTAGTTTGTATACCGGCCTGTATATTGGTTTATAATTTTATATAAATTTGAGAATTTACAGAATAATTAACCGCATATTTGTATATAATCAGCTATCTGCCCTGTTTTTTATAATTAACACCGGACAAATAACAGTTTATTGGGATGTATTTATAACTTTTCCGTATAGTTACTTATGTTAAATAAATTAGATGCTGTAGATATGCATATCCTGCAAATTCTGCAGGATAATGCCCGCCTTACTAATAAAGAAATTGGCGAAAGGCTGCACAAAAGCGCAAGTGCTATTAACGACCGTATCCGCCGGATGCAGGAGCAAGGCTATATTAAAAAATATGTGGCCGTACTTGATAATAAAAAGATAGGCCGCGGCCTAATTGCTTTTACTCACGTGCAGCTTAGGGACCACAGTAAGGAAACGTTGAATTATTTTGAAAATGAAATTATAAAACTGCCCGAGGTGCTGGAGTGCTACCACATGTCTGGCCAGTATGATTTTATTTTGCGGGTAGCCGTAAAAGACCTGGATGCTTACCATCATTTTTTGATGAACCATTTATTTGAGACAGTACCCTTAGGTTCATTGCAAAGCACGTTTGTAATGCGCGAGGCTAAAGCAGAAATGGCTTACCCTATCCAGCCATAAAAAAAGCCAGCCATCTTTTAGCCTGCGGTTACCTCGGCTGTAATCAGGTTAACGGTATATAATTTAGTTTGGTTGCCGGTGCTTATAGAAACGTGCGCCATATGGTTACTCAAAAAAGTAATTGTACCTGTAAACACACTCGAATAACCGCTAAAAGGCGTGGTGGGGTCAAGGTTTCTTACTTGTGTTGTAAATGTTGCTATACCGGATGTTATGTTGGCAGTACCGCTGGTAATATCAACTTTAACACCACTTAAAACATATTTGGTATCTATGTTATTGTACTGCGTAACAACATGTGATGTATTAAGTACAGATGTGTGAAACGATGTGCCTATAGAACCTTCTACAGAAGCTGTTTTGTTGGTTTGGTCAAGTGCTTTTACAAAATAATTTTGGGTCAATATACTAGAATTGGCAAATAAAGGACCCGTTTCTGTATTGGTTATGCTATCAGCCAGTGAATAACTGTCAAGTACATTGGCGGTACAACCATAAGTAAATTTATAGTGAGTGATAAATTTTCTAACGGTATCGCCTGCAGTTTGGTTGTAAGTATAGGTTGTATCAATGGTATAACCACAAAAAGAATTGACGCTGCTAATTCCTGGGCCTTTATTGGTTAGGTTAATGCCGCCAGGGGCAGTTATTCCATCATTGATATTAGCGCCGCCGTACTGGCCTATTAATGAACTGTAAAAACCAACGGCTATTTGTTTAGTTAAATCAGGCGAATTAAAATAGGTGGTTGATGACGATTGTCCCTTTTTACAAGCAACATAACCACAAGCTACAATTATCAGCAGTGCTATTATATATTTAAATAGAGCTTTCATGATAAAGTTTTAATATGCAATTGAACACGGGTACAGCAAATAAATTAGTTATGTAAAACATTCCTCTTTAATAAATTATAGAGGGCTTTTGTTGATGTTATATACATTACGCAGAACGATTATAAAACTTTTACTAAAAATAACACTTCCGCGTAGGGTCATTAAACCGCGAACGTGAACTTGCACTGTTTTTTATAAGAAAGCCTATAGATAACTCATGCGAGCCATATCCTAAGCTGCCTATTTTATTAAGCGAATAATCAAAGGCATAACCTATACGCACACTTTCTGTAGCAAAAAACTCTACCAATGCTACCGCTGCGCTTGAATTTGGCAGCCCCGTTGGGAGGTTAGGCTTATTATAAATAGTAATACCTGTTCTGTAAGTCGCACCTAACCAAATCTTTTCATTTAATAATAAAAAGGCATTTATATCCATGCTGGTTGGTGCAGTTTGAGTATCTTTTATTAAAATGGATGGTTTAAATTTTGTTTCCTCACTTAAATCAAAAAGAGCACCGAGGGTAAAATACTCATGTGGTTTTGGGATAGGCACCCCCAATGCTACGGCATTTGCAGAACTGACTGTATACTGCGGCAACAGATTATCAACAGACGCTCCTATAAAATAACTGTCATTAGTATATAAAACACCAAGCCGCGCATCAGGCGATAGGAAGCTATGATAACCGGTAGGAATATAATTATCGCCGGATTGTACCGGATTTAATTGACTGCCGTCAAGGCCAGACTGGATGACTCCGAGACCTAATCCAAACGCCAGCCGGGAGTTTTCATTTTCGCCTATCTGTATACGATAGGCGTAGTTGGTATAAAAGGCAACAGTGCTTTGTGCCCCTATATTATCACGTTGCAATAACAGCCCCAACCCTACCTTATCATTAGCTACGGCACCATCAGCAGCAATAGAAACCGTTGTAGGCGCACCTGTCAAACCGGTCCATTGCGAGCGGTAAAAACTATTCACATAAAAATCACTTTTGTAACCTGCGTAAGCAGGATTAATGTACAAACCATTAAAAATATACTGGCTAAATTGCGCATCCTGCTGGGCACTTGCTGTAATAAATGAAAATGCCAAAACAAATAAAAGCAGTATTTTTTTCATCATCATATCCTTGTTCTTAAAAGAGTTATATAACCCTTATAAACATCCCAACCACCAGACCGGTTTTTTGCCTTAAGCACATAGAAATAGGTACCCTCAACCATTCCCTGGCCACCCCAGTCGTTTTGATAATTTGTTTTTTGGTAAATAGTGTTGCCCCATCTGTTCAATATAGTCAGTTCAGTATCAGAATAAGTTTCCAGGCCGGGTATCACAAATTTATCATTCACGCCATCGCCATTAGGCGTAAATATATTCGGTATTACTAATGGATAAACTTGCTGAACAGTTTGGTCAACATTGTTTGCAATTATAGGATCCAGCTGTTCCCCCTTAATATCAACTGTGCTCGTTATCACTCCCGGAGTTAAAGCCTTAACGCTTATAACTAATTTGGTAGGAACATTTTCTGCTAACGTGCTAATGGTCCAGGTTAGGGTACGGGTGGTAATATTATAGGTTACTGTACCATTGCTGGTTATTTGCGGTATATAAACCAGGTTAGACGGAATAACATAGCTTACTTCTACATTAGTTCCACTAATTGGGCTATTGTTATTAGCCGTTAATATATAATTAAAACTATCACCAAGCTGAACATGGGTGTTGGTTGATTGGATAGAAATCTGCAAATCAACTGCCGTATCGGGCTTTACAACCGAATTAACAATAACCTGTACAGCGCTTGACATACCAGACGGACAACCGGCACTATTTAAAGCAACTACGCTATATAAACCTGCTGAGTTTGCTGTATAATCTTTGTAAATCGCTCCAGGTATTTCGTTTCCATTTTTATCCCATTGATAGGACGATGCACGGTCTGCATTGGCGTGTAAAACAATAGTTGCCCCTTGATTGATCGTATAAGTAGTGTACACCCCGGGGTTTCCCGAAGTTTGTGAGTACGCCAAACTTGTAATGATCAACAATGCGCAAAAAACTACTATTCTACACAGATGCTTCATTAAGATAAATGCCCCCTATTAATTTTGAGTATTCCAAAATTCAAACCGTTTAATTGGTGTATAATCTTTGTTTATTGTTCCATTTATTTCTATTCCGTCTTTATACCATTGGTAGACCGATGCATTAACTGGGGCCCCATGTAAAACAATAGAAGCCCCTTCATTGATCTTATAAGTGTGGGGTCCGCTTGTAAGGGTTGTCCCTTGCACGTACCCCACACTTTTAATGATCAACAATCCGCATATAAGTATTATTCTATATAAATGCTTCATGTTTCAGCCTTGGCTTTGTAACGGCGGCGAGCTATATTTTTTAATTTATCATATTAATTAGCTGTGATGCTTGGCTGACCTGGCAGCGCATAAACTGTAATAGTTTTGAATGCAGTAACTAGACAACCATTATTCAAAGTATAGGTTACACTTACCGTATAAGTTGACGTTCCGGCAGTGCTTTGAGCTGGCACGGTATAGGTGTTGCTGGTTCCTACTGTAGTAGTAAGTCCACCGCTAGTTTTTGTCCACGCATAAGTTAAACCAATAGTTGATGCCGCCGCTGGAACAGTTGCTGTTAACAAAGCTGTTGTTGTCCCGTCGGCGCAAAAATTACTTGGACTATTAAGTGTCACGGTAAGCTCCGGAAGCACATAGACCTTAACTGGATTAGATATTGGCGATAAACAATGATTGACATTTTCTACAACTAACTGGTAATAATACCAGCCAGCCGCGCCAGATGCTTCGGAATAGGTTCTACCAGTTTGATTGACATCGGTCTGCTGTGGTCCGCCGGAAAAATTTTTATACCAATGATAGGTATCGCCGCCTGCATCAGGTGGGCCCGTCAGAGAGATAGCCGTGCCAAAGCACAATATTTTATCAGCACCTGCTGCCGATGTCGGGGCCGCTGTGAGAATGTCGCTTGGGCCGGCTGTTACCTGTGCTGATGCTACTTTGGTTAAAATAACCAACAATAAGATCAATATCGGTTTTAGGATTAAGTAATGCTTTTTCATTTTGTATTAATTTTAGGGTAGTTTAATTAGTGCGTTTATTTACGATTATGATATGCCCGGCTTTGCGGGGTTTGAATTAATAGTTACAGTTGTTGGCTGAAGTGATGTACAGCCTGTGCTTTTATTTTGATAGGTTATGGTATAGGTACTAACTGAAATGCTTTTTGGTGAGGGTGATACGGATATTCCGGCAACAAAAATCTTTGCAATCCCCAACAGGAGAAAGCCACACAATAAATTCAGTTTCCGAGTTTTTATTAACGCACACATAATCAACCATGTATTTAATTAACAGGCAACACTTTTTACGTGTATTTAAGTATAAGTGTTACGGGAGTTCAAAAAAAACTGCAAAAAGCCGCATTTCATTAAATAATAGTAGTCTGGAAGAATAAATAATTTAAAAAAATATGGCGATGAGATCAATTGATCCAAACATAACCTATTGATTATTAATATATTATATAAATAATAATTCACAATAGTTATTAACATCTGTTTATAATGAACGGAGGGATCATTAAACAAGCAAACAAGGCAAAATATTACCCGGAAATTAAAAAATGGTTAAACAGGAGTTAATTATTTAGCGAATATTTATAATTATCTGCTTTAGCCCTTTACCATTATAGCAGTGGCTTATATATAATTTTAGGATAGTTTTATTAGCGCGTTATACTTACAATTATAATATGCCCGGCTTTGGCGGGGTCGGACTAATAGTTACAGTTGTTTGCTGAGGAAGCGATGTACAACCTGTGCTTTTATTTTGCTCTGTTATGGTATAAGTACCACTTTGTGTTATGGCTTGTATGTTGGCCAGGTTTGGTATTACAGTGCCCGATGGGTCTTTAAAAACGTAGTTATAGGTAGCCGGGTCATATCCCCCCACTATAGTTTGGGTAAGATCATATGTACCGCATGCCGTATTTGGCCCCGTTAATGTTAATACCGGTATAGGATTAATAGTAACATTCACCGTAGCTGTGGCTGAACATGTGTTTTTTGTTGCAGTTATGGTATAAGCGCCAGACGAACTGACAACCGAAGACGCACCGCTACTGTAGGTATAGGCTACCGTAGCGTCGGGACTGCCAATGGCCGAGTGTAAGTCGAATGTACCCCCGCATTGTACCGGCGGACTGGTTACCGCTAATGGCGGTATCGGATTAATCGTAACATTCACCGTAGCGGTGGATGAACACCCGTTTTTTGTGGCAGTTATGGTATAAGTGCCCGATGTGCTAACAACCGAAGACGCGCCGCTGCTGTAGGTATAGGCTACCGTAGCGTCGGGATTGGTGATGGCTGAGTGTAAGTCGAATGTACCGCAAGCTGTCTGCGGACTGGCTACCGTTAATGTTGGCGCTGAAATAAAGGTTACCGTAACAGTTGCTGACGTGGTACATCCACCATTGGTTGCAATTATTGTATAAGTACCCGCAGTGGTAACCGTTGATGAACCAAGCGTATTTCCACCACTATCTTTATAAGTATAAGTATAAGCACCTCCGGCACCGCTTATGGCCGTACTAAGATCGTAGGACGTAACGCCGCAAGCCAGCGTCGGGCTCGTTGCCGTAAAAGTGGGTGCCGGTTTAAAAGTTACATTAATGCTTTGTGATCCCGATTCGCAACCTCCTGCGGTGGTTGCAATAATATAATAGGTGCCCGAAGTAGTCACAGTGGACGAGCCAAGCGTGTTTCCGCCGCTGTCCTTATAAGTGTAGGTATAAGTTGCCCCGGCGCCGCTTATGGCCGTGTTAAGATCGTAGGAGGTAACTCCACAGGCCAGTGTTGGGCTGGTTACTGTAAAAGTGGGCGGTGTGCCGTTTTGAACAACAATTGTTTGTTTTGCTGAGATACAGCCAGCTGCACTTGTTGCCCTAACTGTATAATTGTTGCCCGGGCCAACTTTGGTAAAATTATTCGTTCCTCCGGTTAGGTTAAGTGTTGTGTTTCCATTTTTAAAAAGATAGGTATAAGTGACCGGATCATATCCTATAACGGCAGTTCTCAAATCGAAAGTACCCGAGGCAATACATACTGGGCTAACCACCGTCACTACCGGTATTGGGTTAAAGGAAACCGCAACGGTATTTGTTGTAGTACATCCGGCAGCGCTTGTAGCAGTAATGCTATAAGTGCCAGATGTGGTAACTGTCGAGGAGCCAAGCGTATTTCCCCCACTATCCTGGTAAGTATAGGTATAAGTTCCCCCGGCGCCGCTTATGGCCGTGCTAAGATCGTATGAAGCGGTACCACAGGCAAGTGTAGGGCTTGTGGCCGTAAATGTGGGTAATGGGTTAATGGTAACATTAACACTCTGCGGGTTTGATACGCAACCTGTTGCATTATTGGTCGCAGTAATAGTATATGCACCGCCTGTTGTAACAACCGATGATGCAAGTGTATTACCCCCGATGTCTTTATAGGTGTACGTATATGTAATGTCGTCGCGCCCGTTAATAGCGCTTTTAAGATCATAAGAAACACATCCCGCCACCGTGCTTTTCACCGACAGCGGTGGTACAGGGTTAATATTAACGGTAGTGTTCTGCGGGTTTGATGTACAGCCCGTTATATTATCGGTTTCGGTAATGGTATAGGTGCCAATTGGAGCGGCGGTTATCTGTGCTCCCGAAAGTGCAGTACCGTTGACGTCTTTAAAAGTATAAGTATAAGTACCGGCAGTACCAGTAGTACCGGGAGCGTAACCAACGATGGTTTTGGTAAGGTCATAAGACGGAACACCGCAAATCTCGCCTATTACCGATAATACCGGTATGGGGTTCATCGTTACAACGTATTGCTGCCTGTAAATCTCCGCAAACAGAATATCATCCACCGCGAAGTCGTTGCCTCCTGCGGTATTAGTATTGTTATTAATCAACGCGATTGTAACCGTTCCGCTTATGTTGCTCGAATTCCAGACGCTATTGAAGTACTGCCATACGCCCAGCGCGTTAGCAGTTGAAAGTGTTATAGTACCCAGCGGCGTAGTGGTACTCCCATTGGTAAGTGAAAATTGAAGAATGGATGTATTAGGGCTGGTTATGTCTGCCGAGCTTATGTTAGCTGCCCAAAAAGAGAAAACGTAATCCGTATTAGCCTTAACCGTGATGCTTTCTTGCCATACAATTTGATTTGGGATATCTGAGCCGTTAACTATCAGCATATTTCCGTGCCCCGATGTGTGATCGCCATTAGGGGTAAAAAAACTACCATGATATAAATTCGGATTGCTGCCGACCGCATATGTTCCTGCAGGGTTAAGTAGCGTATTGGTTGGAGTGGCGGTAGTCTTGTCCGTATAGCCGGCGTGTTGAAAACCAGAATCGCCCGCTTCAAAATCGCCGTTAACAACCGAGTTGGCAGCGGTACGCTGCCAGTAGTAGGTGCCGGGAGCGGTAACGGTAAGAGAGTTGCCGGTTGAGCCATTACTCCATGTCGGGCCGTTTGGGTACTTGGCAATTATGGTTGGGTCGTAAAAATTTACATCAGCGGCTGTAGGCAGGGTAATAGGTGCGGTGCCGCATTGATTAATAACAATATCAGACGGATTGAAGAATAAATACTCCAATTCGGGTTTTAACCGTCCGTTAACAGGCATGGGTTTTATTACCGGCTTGGGTTTTATCTTGTGAGGAATAAATGGCCGGTTGTTATGCGCGAATAACATCACCGATACAAGCAATATCGGCAGGGCACAAAACCATTTCAGTTTTGACAATAAGTTGTTTATATTTTTTCCACGGACATTCATAAACCACAGGCAATGCCTTTTACGTGAATTTAAATAGAAGTGTTACACACGTGGGGTAAACTTGCAATATTATACAGAAAGTTAACCATGATTAAAAAGGTTCGGGTTATACCCCTAAATACTTTTAAAAAAATCTTGCCTATTTATTATACGCGGGTAAAACAATATTTTTATAGGCAATGTTATCAACATCTTATTTAAAAAAAATACGGCCAGTACAGTTGGTAGCTGTTATATTCTTTACAGTATCTGGTGGCCCATACGGATTAGAACCACTGCTTACTTACGCCGGACAGCACGCAGCATTATTAGTGTTACTTATTACCCCTTTATTGTGGGATGTGCCTGCAATTTTTACTGTATTGGAGCTTAATAGTATGATGCCCGTAACCGGCGGATATTATAAATGGGTAAAATATGCCTTAGGAACAAGATGGGGATTTTACGAAGGCTGGTGGACCTGGCTATATACTTTTGTTGATCTGGCTATTTACCCCGTTTTGTTTGTGCAATACGCATCATTCTTTTTTCCGGAACTAATAATATATAAAGTGCCGGTTTGCCTCGTTATTATATGGGCATCGGCCGGGTTAAATATATTGGGTATTGTACCGGTGGGCCGGGTCTCTTTGTTTCTAGGCGCCGCGGTACTTGCTCCATTTATTATATTATTTGTTTTGGCATTTTATCATCATAGCGGTGGCTTACATATCATCGCGCCTTCATTAAAAGGAGTAACGTTTCCATCATTGGGGATGGCGCTATATACCGTTATGTGGAACTGTCTGGGGTGGGACAATACCACTACGTATGCAGAGGAGGTTGAAAAGCCGGTGCGCTCTTACATAATATCTATGTTCATTGCTTTTGCAATGGTTATTGTAATTTACTTTTTAGTAATATGGATAGCGCAACTGTCTGGTATAGATACAGCTGTTTTAACTGATAAGGGTTTCCCGGCTTTAGGTACATTAATTGGCGGGCATTGGCTGGGTGTACTACTTGCATTAGCCGGAATGGCAAGTACTTTGGGGATATATGCCGCTGTGCTGCTATCAGTGTCGCGGGTGCCGCAGGTAATGGCAGAAGATGGCCTTTTACCGGCCCGGCTAAATAAATTACATTCCCGTTTTCAAACTCCATATATTTCTATTATCATTTGCTCTGTTATTGTTAGCCTGATGATATTGTGGACATTTGCCGATCTGCTTATTATTGATGTTACCGTTTACGGGGCCGGATTATCATTAGAATATATTGCCTTAATAAAACTCCGTATAAGCGAACCATATACTACCCGGCCGTTTAAAATACCATTAAACATAACCGGATTGTGTTTTTTATTGCTTTTACCGGCAACCGTATATTTTGTTGCGCTGGGTGGAGCCTTTTCATCATCAGCAGATACCATTAAACCGGCTGTATTTGCCATTGTTACCCTGCTAAGTGCAGAAGTTGTATGGCGCATTGTTTCATGGAAAAGGGTATTTTAATTACCATTTTGAACTAAAAACCAGACGGTAAATCATGCTTAATTTATTATCTGTTACCTTAATTGGGCTTGCGTTTTTTGCTTATAAGGTCTTATTCTGCATTATATCTTAATTGGCATTGAGTTTGCCTAGTATTACTTACATAATAATTAATAATATGCGAGCGATAAATAACAAGATAATAGCCGTTGGATTAATAATAAGCATTTTTGGCGCAGGTTGTAGTTCATTAACCAAAACTCAAAAAGGAGCAGCAATTGGCGCCGGCGCCGGTGGCACAATAGGGGCATTTATTGGCCATAGTGCCGGTAATACCGCGTTAGGGGCCATAATTGGTGGTGCAGTGGGTGGTACGGCAGGAGCATTTATTGGCCATAAAATGGATAAACAGGCTGCCGAGCTTAAACAAACTGTACCCGGTGCAACGGTAATACGCCAGGGCGAAGGCATTATTGTAAAATTTGATTCGGGTATTTTATTTGACAGCGATAAGGCTGATTTAAAACCCGCTGCCCAATCTAACTTACATAACCTATCGGCATCACTGCAAAACAATCCGCAAACAAATATTACCATAATTGGCCATACAGACAACACCGGTACCGATGAGCATAACATGGATCTGTCTATTCGCAGAGCCGAGGCTGTGAGGTCATTTATTGTATCAAACCAAGTTGATGGAGCGCGTTTAGCTACGCAAGGCAAAGGCAAATCAGAACCAATAGCTGATAATAGTACAGTTGAGGGTCGTGCCCAAAATCGGCGTGTAGAAATAGCCATTGTTGCTAATGAACAGATGAAAAAGCAAGCCGTGCAAGGTAATTAAAGATAATATCTAAATAGTTTTTTATGGGCCCTGGCTTTTATAGCCGGGGTTTGTTTTTAACGCTAAATATGCAATAATATGGATGTACAATATTTGTCTTTGCTCTTAATCTTCATTTTTGCCATATGTGTATAAAAAAAGAGGTGATGGTTTAAAACTCCATCACCGCTTTTTTCTTTTTGTTTTTCATCCGTTTGGGTACAAATTCTAATATCTCATTTTTTAGTGCTTCTATCATGCGACGCTTTAAGAAATTGCGTTGTATAACAATGCTTACTTCCCTTGCCGGTTCGGGCGATTTAAAGTAGCGCACCCTGTCTAATTGCTTATCAGTCAGATCTATCAACGCTAATTCGGGTAGTATAGTGGCCCCGTTGTTTTGGTCAACCATGCGCTTTAAGGTTTCTACGCTGCCTGTATTATATTCAAAATGTTGAAAGCCTTGTGTTGATTTGCGTCGCTGGCAAATATTTAAAACCTGCTCACGCATGCAATGACCCTCGTTAAGCACCCATATCTCCTCTATATCAATATCCTCCGGAATAATGTTTTTCTTTTTGTATAGTTTACTTTGCTTTGACGCGTAGGCTACAAAGTTTTCATAAAACACCGGGATTTCGATCAGGCTGCTTTCATGTAAAGGGGTTGATAATATACCACAATCCAGCGTTCCTAACTTTAATTGTTGTATTATCTGCTCAGTAGTTTGTTCCCAAACTATCAGTTTTACCTGTGGATATTTTTCAATAAAACCATGCAGTATTTTAGGCAATATATATGGCGACACGGTAGGTATAATACCAACCTTTAGTTCGCCGGATAGCTCTTTTTGCCTGTCGGATATTATTTCTTTGATCTTTTCGCTCTCTGCCAATAATATCCGCGCCTGGGTTATAATATCAATTCCTATTTCGGTGGGGGTTACGGGTTGCTTGCTCCTGTCAAATAATTTAACGCCTAAAGTATCTTCCAGCTTTTGTATTTGCATACTAAGGGTTGGCTGGGTTACAAAACATTTTTCGGCGGCTGCTACAAAGCTTCTGTAGGTATCAACCGCAACAAGGTATTCAAGCTGAACAATTGTCATATAGATTTAATCTATACAAATATAATAATTATTGATTTTTTCTATTGAAATATTATCAGGAAGTTTGATAAATACTTAAAGCCAATAATTATGGAAACTCCAAAGAAAAAACTGACTACAGCGTCAGGTATTCCGTATGCAGAAAATGAAAACTCAATGACAGCCGGCCCGCGCGGTCCGATATTATTACAGGATTTCATTTTGCATGAAAAAATGGCCCACTTTAACCGGGAGCGTATTCCAGAAAGAGTGGTACATGCAAAAGGGTCTGGCGCATACGGCACATTAACCATAACGCATGACATCTCTAAATATACACGCGCGAAAATATTTAATCAAATAGGTAAGCAAACCAAGCTTTTCCTGCGTTTTTCAACGGTAGGCGGTGAAAAAGGTTCGGCAGATACCGAACGCGACCCACGTGGCTTTGCCCTCAAGTTTTATACTGAAGAAGGCAACTGGGATCTTGTAGGGAACAACACACCAGTGTTTTTTATAAAGGACCCTAAAAAATTCGGTGATTTTATTCATACACAAAAGCGCGACCCGTATACAAATTGCAAAAGCGCCACGATGATGTGGGATTTTTGGTCATTAAACCCCGAGAGTTTGCACCAGGTTACCATTTTGATGTCTGACAGGGGCACGCCCCACGGTTACCGTCATATGGATGGTTTTGGCAGTCATACATTTTCATTAATAAATGCCAATAACGAGCGTTTTTGGGTTAAGTTCCACTTTAAAACCCAGCAGGGAATAAAGAATTTTACAGATGAAGAAGCGGGTGCAATGCGCGGGAAAAACCCCGATTTTGCCCAACATGATTTGCTCACATCAATTGAAAATGGCAACTTCCCTAAATGGGCAATGAAAATACAGGTAATGCCTGAGGCGGATGCTAAAACCTACCCTATTAATCCATTTGATCTGACTAAGGTATGGCCGCATGGCGATTATCCATTAATTGATGTAGGCGTGCTTGAATTAAATGAAAATCCTGATAACTATTTTGCCCATGTTGAACAGGCGGCATTTGCTCCGGCCCACGTTGTTGATGGCATTGGTTATTCTCCTGATAAAATGCTGCAAGGAAGGATATTATCATATCCTGATGCACATCGTTACCGGTTAGGTGCTAATTATGAGCAGATACCGGTAAATAAATGCCCGTTTATGGTAAATAATTATGAGCGCGACGGACAAATGAGGGTTGATGGCAACCAGGGCTCTGCGCCAAACTATTTTCCTAATAGCTTTGATGATATAGAGCCGGATCCGGCTTATAAAGAACCAGCCTGGGATTTTGGCTCATCGGTAGGGGATTGGTATGATAGAAATGCAGAGGGTGAAAACGACCATTATACACAACCGGGTAATTTATACCGTTTAATGAATGATGATCAAAAGCACGATTTGATTAAAAATATCACCCATTCAATGAGCGGTATTGACGGGCCAAAAAAAGAGCTTATTGTTAACAGGCAACTTTGCCATTGGTTCAGGGCTGATATTGGCCTCGGTATGGCAATTGCTAAAGGCCTTGACCTAAATCTGCAGGAAACCATGCAGCATATGCCGGCTGCTGTTTAGCGATTAGAGTTAAAGATTAGAAATTAGTTATATGAAAAGCGCCCCCAATAATGGGGGCGCTTTATTTTTGATACCAACCAATCACTAATTTCTACGCGAAGCGCTTACTCTACAGTAACTGATTTTGCCAAATTACGCGGCTGATCAACATTACATCCACGCATTACAGCTATATGGTAGGCCAACAATTGCAACGGTATAGTTGCCAGCAATGGTACAAATGCATCATCGGTTTGCGGTATCTCAATTACGTATTCGGCCATGTTTTTTACTTCAACATCGCCCTCGGTCACAATAGCTATAACATGGCCGCCACGGGCCTTTACTTCCTGTATATTGCTAACCACTTTTTCATACGAAGAATTTTTTGTAGCAATAAATATAACCGGCAACGCGTCATCAATTAAAGCAATAGGGCCGTGTTTCATTTCGGCAGCCGGATAACCTTCGGCATGTACATATGATATTTCTTTAAGTTTAAGTGCCCCCTCTAATGCAACAGGGAAGGAACTGCCCCTGCCCAAGAATAAGCAGTTATTTGAATCTTTAAATTGCGCCGCTATTTTCTCAACATGGTTATTGCATAACAAGGTTCTCTCAACCAATGCCGGTATTTCATCCAGCTCAGTTAAATACTCAACCAGTTTACTTTGAGTAATGGTGCCTCTTTGCTGGGCAATATAAAACGCAATTAAAGTTAAAACGGTAACCTGGGCAGTGAAGGCTTTAGTAGAAGCAACACCAATTTCCGGTCCGGCGTGTGTATAAACCCCCGCATCCGTAATACGCGGAATAGAAGCGCCAACTACATTACAAATGCCGAAAATTGTTGCTCCGCGTTCTTTAGCTATTTCAAGGGCCGCCATGGTATCGGCAGTTTCTCCTGATTGAGAAATTGCTATTACCAAGTCTTTGGAGGTAATTATTGGGTTACGATATCTAAATTCAGAAGCATATTCAACTTCAACAGGAACACGTGCATATTCTTCTATTAAATATTCACCCACTAAACCGGCATGCCACGAAGTACCACAGGCAACAATAATTATACGGTCAACATTTTTAAGCTTTTCAATATAATCTTTTATACCTCCCAGTTGTACTTTACCCTGTGCGGGGTAAATACGTCCGCGCAAACAATCACGAATGGAACGAGGCTGCTCATATATCTCTTTTAGCATGAAGTGATCATAGCCGCCCTTTTCCAGAGCCTCCAACTTCATGTCAAGTTCATGTACGTACGGCGTTTGTATTGTGTTGTCAATGTTTTTTATAAGCAGCTCATCACGATGTATATACGCAATTTCGTTATCATTTAAGTAAATAACGTTTTTGGTATACTCAACAATTGGTGTAGCGTCTGATGCTACAAAGTATTCGCCTTTGCCAACACCAATTACCATAGGGCTGCCTTTACGGGCGGCTATTAAAACATCAGGTTCATCGGCGCTCATTATAACTATAGCATAAGCACCTATAACCTTATTTAAGGTTATTCTAACCGCTTCAAGCAGGTCAAGCCCCGTTTCTGTTTGTATGTCTTCAACCAAATGTATTAAAACCTCAGTATCTGTGTCACTTTTAAACACATGGCCTTTGGCTAATAAAGTTTCTTTAATAACGCCATAATTTTCGATGATGCCGTTATGTATAATAGAAAGTTTTCGATCTCCTGAAGAATGCGGATGCGAATTGCGGTCACTAGGTGCGCCATGTGTTGCCCAGCGGGTATGTCCCATGCCAACGCTGCCGGTTAAATTTATATCTTTAACAAAGTTTTCTAGATCGCTTACCTTTCCGGCTTTTTTATAAACTTTAAGTCCCTTATCATATAAAGCAATCCCGGCACTATCATATCCACGATACTCCAGGCGGTGTAAGCCTTTGATAATTATCGGGTAAGCTTCTCTATAACCTATATAGCCTACAATTCCACACATATAAATAAATTAAGATTAAGTAATCTAACAAAAATAGTCAGCTATATGATAATATCAATAGTTATTTAGCTATTTTAGTATAGATTAAATTAAGCTTTATGCGTAAAGGGGTTCTTGTATCAGCACCGGCAGCATTATCAGGTCCGACAGCAGAGGTGCGGCCATCAACTTGCGCAGTAACAGCCATAGTATTATTAGTATCATTTGGAACCACACCAATAAAAGTACCATGGTCCGCTCCGCCACTCAGCAAATCCTGAATATAGGCCGTTAAAAGAAAATGATATTGTTGTGAAGGCGCGTTATAAAAACCGCCAAAAGTTGCTGCGCCAAATGCCCTCGGATCACCCGGACTGGTAGCATCCTCAACCAATGCGCGTTGATTTGCCAGGTCATACCTGTAAATAGTTAATTTGCGTACAGGCGCAAAAGGTATTGTTGATCCCGGGGCGGCCGTAATAACAAGTTCGGCCCGGTTTATTACAATGTTACTACCTAAGCTTTTAACAATATTTTTGAGATAAGGAAAGCTTATGCGAGTTCTTAAGCCACCTAATCCCTGAATATAAATTCCTTTGCCTGGCGTAGTAGTATTACTCAGTTCTGCTTGTACTGTAGTTGAGTAAGTGTGTTTAATTTCTGCAGCATGTAAGACACTTGGTAATGATACCGAAGCCGTATCAATTGCGGTACCGTCAAAATTCTTATAATATATTTGTATTGCAGCAGCCGAATCTAACGCAAACATAAATGTACCGCCGGGCCCTGATTGGTTTTTATCAAGCGTAATATACAAACCCTTTACATTATTTTGAAAAACCAGGTTTGAGGATAGCTGCGTAGCACTAGCATTATATAATATATTATTTATAAAATTCGGGTTGATTGGTATTCGTAATTGTGGCGGGATTTTTACAAGTGTATCCGGCCCCCCGGCTACTGCCTGAACAATTTTTATACTATCTCCTGTTCTTGAAAAGAAAGATTTGGTGCCCAGCAAGTTCGAGCTGTCGTATTTCCACTTTTTAGTATTAATGTACTTTGAACTTGCAAATAGCCTTTCAGCAAGCTGGTATACATTTACTTTATACCTTGATGCGATAGAGTCGCCGTAGAAACCCGGGGCATATCTAAGTACCAGTATTGCAGAGTCTATGCTTATAGTTCCCGGCGGAATAACATAGGCCGTACTGCCTGGCAAATTCAGGTCGATAGCCAAATTAGCTTCGGTTGTACCAAATAGCGGGTCCTTAAAATAAGAAAGCGGCGTTACCGGTAAGGCGCTGGTTGCAACGCTATCGTCTGGAATAGTATTAACTATTATAGTTGATGTATCTATCAGGTTATTACTTAATTGAGTTGCCGAATTAACGCCTAAACCAATAGTATCCTGATTTTTACAGCTATTCAAAATAAAAAGACTTATCAACAGGGTTAATAAGTCTAATCTAAAAAATTTCATATATGATCTCAAAGCTTATACAACGTTCACCAATTCCTCATTGGCAATTTCGTCGTAAAAATTGTAATAATTTTCGAAATCTGAGGTAGAATTGAATTCTAAAACCGATTTATGGCTGTTTTTAACATTATTTAACACATCCTCATCGATATTCTCACTACCCAATACAATTGCATCGCTATAATGAATAGCACCTTCGTATAGTGCGGTGTTTGTGCCGGGCTTGTAAATGTCTATATGTTTTTCGGTCATATCACCCATAACGGCTTTATTAGAAAAATCAGTATTCATCTGGCCTTTAAAATTATTCTCATAAATTGAATAAACCACTTTAGAATTTTTAAAAGTAGGGTCGTCTTTATAAGTAGTTTTTAAATACGCCGGAACCAATGAACTCATCCACCCGTGGCAATGAATTATATCAGGCGCCCAGCCTAATTTTTTAACCGTTTCTAATGCACCCTTGCAAAAGAATATCATACGCTCGTCATTATCGGCGTAAAATTTGCCGTCTTTATCCTCAAACACATGCTTACGCTGGAAATATTCTTCATTATCCAAAAAATATACCTGCATACGCGCCGCAGGGATAGATGCAACTTTTATGATCAGCGGATTATCGTTGTCATTAATAATAATATTCATGCCCGATAACCTGATCACTTCATGAAGGCGATTCCTGCGCTCATTAATATTTCCGAAACGAGGCATCAGGATACGAATTTCGTAACCTTTTTCCTGCATAGCCTGCGGAAGCTGGCGTGTGATTTCAGAAATTTTTGAGAGTTCAAGGAAAGGTGACATTTCATGAGTTATAAACAAAAGCTTAGATTTACCCATCTCCAAATCAGAATTTAAATTATGTAAAGAACCCAAAAAAATTGGGTTTGCAAATATAAGCATTATATATGAACTATCAATCAATTATGCAAGTAGTTTTGGTTAATTTTAATGATTTATGCAACTTCGCCCACTTTTTGTAATACATAATATTGAAAAACTTCACTACAAAGGCTGAACTTCAGCAATATTTGGCCCAATTGAAGGCTAAAGGGGCCATTATTGGCTTTGTACCAACAATGGGGGCATTGCACCGGGGGCATTTATCATTAATTACCAAAGCGCAACAACAATGCGATGTTGTGGTTTGCAGTATTTTTGTTAACCCCACACAATTTACTGATCCCAGGGACCTTGAAATATATCCCCGCCCCTTACAAGACGATATAAAAAAACTTGAACTGGTTAACTGCGATATTTTATTTAACCCCGGAGTTGATGAGATGTATGTCGGCAATGAGCAATGGCATTTGGACATAGGTGAGTTGGAAGGATTGTTAGAAGGAAAATTCAGGCCGGGACATTACCAGGGGGTTACACAGATAGTATATAAGCTGTTTAACATAGTTAAACCTGATGTTGCTTTCTTTGGACAGAAAGACTACCAGCAATTCATGGTTATTAGTCGTATGATTAAGCTTTTGAACATGTCGGTTAAGCTGGTAATGTGCCCTATAGAGCGCGAAAGCGACGGATTGGCCATGAGTTCAAGAAACATGCATTTAACACCTGATGACAGACAACATGCACTTATTCTGTCGCAAACATTGAATGATCTCAAACTAAATTTTGACAGCGATAAAATAAATCTGTTAAAGCAAGAGGCGATGTCAACAATTAACAATGTACCCGGGGTTGAGCTGGCCTATTTTGAAATTGCTGATGGCGACACCCTGCTGCCTGCAAATGAGCATACCAAACACATCATCGCTTTGGTAGCGGCAACAGTAGGCAAAATCAGGTTGATTGATAATGTAATTATTAAGAATAAAGATTAGTTATTAAAGATCAGGCCTGTCAACTGTCGGGCTTTTGCGCGTTTTAAATCAATGCAAAGGCAACTAATCTTTACTCTTTAATAACTAATCTTTAATAACCAAACACTAACTTTGCACCATGATTATTGAGGTATTAAAGTCAAAACTTCATAGAGCCAGGGTAACCCAGGCCGAACTAAATTACGTTGGTAGTATTACTATTGATGAAGATTTGATGGATGCGGCAAATATAATTGCCAACGAAAAAGTGCAGATTGTAAATAATAATAATGGCGCCCGTTTTGAAACTTATGTAATAAAAGGCGAGCGCGGAACCGGCACTATATGCCTAAACGGAGCTACTGCCAGACTGGCCCAGGTTGGCGATATTGTTATCATCATGTCATACGCCTATATGGAAATGGATGAAGCACGTGTTTACGAGCCTATTTTGGTTTTCCCGGATACGGATAATAAGCTGCTTAAATAACTATTTTTTTCCTGCAGGATAAGCGTTAATGCCCAACACTAAATGCAAGCTTACATCAACAGGTGTTTTTTTGCGCAATTCGTAAACCATCTTTACCCGGATATCCGGTTCGCGCACCAGGGGGTCTAAAAACTTTGAGTTATCAATATCCAGCGTCATGGTATTACCAACGCCGGGGCTTATATCTGTGCGCGAGGCCACTAAAATCTCATCTTTCCCATCTTCTTTGGCCATATAAATTTTTACAAATTTTAAATCGCCGATATTAAAATCATCAGGCTGTACAGATTGCAGCTTGGCCGAAATAATGCTTACCTCGCTTACATTATTGCCATTATTGCCGCTTTTTGAAAAGTTTTGATCAAAACTGGTAGCCAAACTTACGGCGGAATAACTTTTATTAACCGCTGCCGTAGCCGGAATGGTTAAATTGGCCGTATAGGGAAAAGTAGACTTAACAATAGACTGCATCATACCACAAGCGGTAATAAACAAACACAATACGGTTGAAATAAATAAAGCTCTCCTTGTCATGGGCTAAATATAAATTAGTAATTATTTCAGTAGTAAATATCGGTTAATATAAATTAAAAATCATTTGAAAATCATGATAATTTGATTGAAGAGGATTATTGTAAAAAATTAAACCCCAAATAGCTGTATTTTTCTATCTTTGCATCCCGACGCTGAAGTCGGGATTTTTCGCTTTCAGCGCATAGTATTTCAAGCCCATTGTCGGTAGTTAATAACCCATAGTCATTTGATTTTTGGGCCAGACTTAAGACTCGGGACTTAAGACTAAAGACTCAAAAAGACTATGCCCAAAGACACCTCCATTAAATCTGTACTAATTATTGGTTCGGGCCCTATTATTATAGGCCAGGCCTGCGAATTTGATTATGCCGGCTCGCAAGCCGCGCTTTCACTAAAAGAAGAAGGCATTACGGTATCTATCATCAATAGCAATCCGGCTACTATTATGACGGATAAAGTTATTGGCGATCATGTTTACCTATTGCCCCTTACTTGTGAAAGTATTGAACAGATCCTTATCGAACAAAAAATTGATGCAGTGCTGCCTACTATGGGTGGCCAAACAGCGCTTAATCTTTGTATTGAAGCTGACGAACAGGGATTATGGAAAAAATACGGTGTAAAAATTGTAGGCGTAGATATAGCCGCAATTGAAAAAACAGAAAACCGCGAAGCTTTCCGGCAGTTAATGGTGGATATTGGAGTTGGTGTGGCTACCTCAAAAATTGCAAACTCTTTTTTAGAAGGCAAAGAAGCGGCGCAAGAAATTGGTTTCCCGCTGGTTATACGCCCAAGCTATACACTGGGTGGTAAAGGAGCGGGCTTTGTACATAAAAAAGAAGAATTTGATGCAGCGTTAAGCCGCGGCCTGCAGGCATCGCCAACCCACGAGGTATTGGTGGAGCAGGCTGTTTTAGGTTGGAAAGAGTATGAACTGGAGTTGCTGAGGGATAATAATGATAATGTAATTATCATTTGCTCGATAGAGAATTTTGACCCGATGGGCATCCATACCGGCGACTCAATAACCGTGGCCCCGGCCATGACCTTAAGCGACCGCTGCTATCAGGAAATGCGTAACCAGGCTATTAAAATGATGCGTGCCATTGGTAATTTTGCCGGCGGGTGCAACGTACAGTTCTCTGTTAACCCGGCCGATGAAGCCATAATAGCTATCGAAATTAACCCGCGTGTGTCACGCTCATCAGCATTAGCATCAAAAGCAACAGGTTATCCTATTGCTAAGATAGCTGCTAAACTGGCTATCGGGTATAACCTTGATGAAATAGAAAACCAGATAACTAAAACCACATCAGCTTATTTTGAACCTACGCTGGATTATGTGATAGTTAAAATACCACGCTGGAACTTTGATAAATTTAAAGGCGCTAACCGCGAGCTGGGCCTGCAAATGAAATCGGTTGGCGAGGTGATGGGCATTGGCCGCAGCTTTATTGAGGCGCTGCAAAAGGCCTGTCAGAGTTTAGAAATTGGCCGTGCAGGTTTGGGTGCCGATGGCAAACAAAGCCGCAATCTCGAAGAGATTATGCATAGTCTGGAGCATCCAAGCTGGGACAGGCTATTCCATGTGTATGATGCTTTAAGTTTAGGTGTGCCGATTGAGTCTGTTAGAAAAGCTACTAAAATTGATCGCTGGTTCCTGAACCAGATTATGGATATAGTGAACCTGGAGATTGAGCTGCGTCGCTACTCGTTAAACAATATTCCGGAAGATTTTTTCTTTACATTGAAACAAAAAGGATTTTCGGATGCGCAAATAGCTTATATCCTGCATAATAACACTACCGAAGAAGATGTTTACCTGCGCCGAAAAGAACTGGGTATTAAGCGCGTATACAAAATGGTTGATACCTGCGCTGCCGAGTTCCCTGCAAAAACACCATATTATTACTCTACTTATGAGGGTGAGAATGAATCCATCGTATCTGATAAGAAAAAGATAATTGTACTGGGCTCGGGCCCTAACCGTATTGGCCAGGGCATTGAGTTTGATTATAGTTGTGTACATGGCTTGCTTGCCGCTAAAGAAGCCGGCTTTGAAGCGATAATGATCAACTGTAACCCCGAAACAGTATCTACCGATTTTAATATGGCCGACAAGCTATATTTTGAACCGGTATTTTGGGAACATGTAAGGGAGATCATCGAACTGGAAAAACCTTACGGCGTTATCGTTCAGCTTGGCGGCCAAACCGCTTTAAAAATGGCCGAGAAAATGCACGAGCATGGTATAAAAATTATAGGTACATCATTCGATAATATGGATATTGCCGAAGATCGTGGTCGTTTTTCAGATCTGTTAAAAGACCTTGATATCCCATATCCAAAATATGGTGTTGCCGAAAGTGCCGAAGAGGCATTAGAAGTAGCGCACCATGTAGGTTACCCGGTACTGGTACGCCCAAGCTATGTATTAGGAGGCCAGGGCATGAGCATTGTAATTAATGATGAGGATCTGGAAAAAGCAGTAGTAAGCTTATTAAAGAACTTACCTGGCAACAGGGTATTGATTGATCATTTCCTTGATCGGGCATCAGAAGCCGAGTCTGACTCTATAAGTGATGGCGAAGATGTGCATATTATTGGTTTAATGGAGCATATTGAACCTGCGGGTATCCACTCGGGCGATTCGTTTGCCGTATTACCGCCGTTTGACCTGTCAGACCATGTTATAAGCAAAATGGAAGAGTACACGGCTAAAATTGCCAGGGCATTAAATGTACGGGGGTTATTAAATATACAGTTCGCTATAAAAAATGAAGAGGTATATGTAATTGAAGCTAATCCACGCGCATCGCGCACTGTACCATTTATAGCTAAAGCATACGATGTGCCTTATATTAATATAGCGGCCAAAGTTATGCTCGAAGTAAATAAGCTTAAAGACTTTACCATTGTACGCAAGCTTAAGGGCTATGCTATAAAAGAACCGGTATTTTCATTCGATAAGTTTCCCGAAGTAGAAAAGGAACTTGGCCCCGAAATGAAATCGACAGGCGAAGCCATACGCTTTATACCCGACTTGCAGGACCCATACTTTAGGCATTTGTATAAAGAGAAGTCAATGTATTTGAGTAAGTAAAGTCGAGACTGAAAGATAAAAGTTAAAGGCGAAAGGTTTTCTTTTCGCCTTTTTTATTGTTTAAGAACGGGAAAGTAGCGGATTATACCGTTAAAACGAGGTGATGTAGTGTTTCACAAAATAATGAAACACATGAAACACTCTTTTAGGTTAAACTATTGATATATAGTAATTTAACAAAATGAGTGAAACACTTTGAAACAGTACAAATACTTTAGGTAAAGTAGAATAAATAACTTATAATAAGTACTTTATGCTATTTTTACGTTTTTTTGCAAATTTGGGGTGAAACACCTGATGTGAAACACTTTTTTTGAAAAAAAATCGAAAATCTTTTATCCTTTCACCTTTATTGGTCCACCATCAACCCCTTTACCTCAAAGGTCAGCCTCCGCTTCGGATCGGTCTTTTCCATGTGTTGTTTCTTACCACTTACCGTATCCCCCGCAAAATGCTGCAGGTCATCAGCCATAAATTGTTTTTCGGCTATGCCTTCTGCTATTACAATTTTTCCTTTCAAATCAGCGGGAATTGTGATTGTATAGCTTTTAAAATGTGCAGCAATTATTTTGCCTTTGCCGGCATCCAGCTCAAACCAGCCGCCTTTTTGTTTGGTCACTTTGGTAACCCATCCCCGTATAGTAGTGTTTATCCGTGTTTTTTTTCCCATTAATGCTTCAACTTTCGCGGCATCTACCATAGCCGTAATATTGGGCCTAACCCCGAAAACCATACCATGTGGCAATGGTGTATGCTTTTGTGCAAAAACAGTTAGGTTTAAAAAAAATATAACCATCAAAAACAGGTGTTTCATAACAACGCGCTTGTAGCCATACAACATCAAAGTTTAGGGTTGGTTTCAGCGCAAACGCTTTAAAATAATAATACACACCATTAGGAGGCTCCCATGGAGCCTTTTCTAACTTTATAGCTTATTTCTATAAACAGGTGACTCCTCTGGAGTCAAATATCCGCTTTGTTTCACCAAATATTGGCTCCGGAGGAGCTCCCTGTTTATAGACCGACAGGACAAACCCTATTTTTGGCTCCTGTTGAAGCCTCCTTATATAGGCGATACACTTTGAGCTATTTTTATGCGTTTGCCCTAAGGTTGGTTTTAACTTACATACCCATGCAATGGTATACATCGGTTTAATTTGGCCCGATTATGTTAATATTTGTTAAAAAAGGACTTATTAGCCATAGCAGCAAGGTAAATAGCTATGAAATAAATTATATTTAAAAATTATTTTAAACCATTAACAGCATTATTAATAGTTTAATTTCAAAGCCGTAATAAACAACTATCTTTGTGCCCGCGTTAAATAAAATGCGGTGTTGAACTAATAAATTTGTAATATCATTTTAACTCATGAAAAAATCGCTACAAAGCACTTTTTTATTTATATTCCTTTTAGCTGTTGTTGTAACTATAGGCGGGTGTAAAAAGACTACTACTACTACCTACCCTGTACCTCTTGTTGGAACAAATTCTGTAATAAGTACGGTAACTTCATCTACAGCAATAGCCGGCGGATTGATATTTAACTATGATACCGTAGTAGCCAACGGCGTATGCTGGAGTACTACTAACCAAACACCTACTGTAGACGATTCAAAAACAACAGATACTATTGCTAATCATTGGGTAAGTAATTTAACCGGATTAAAACCTAACACAACATATTATTTAAGAGCTTATGCTACAACCGGTTCAGGAACCGGTTATGGTGGTGTAGTAATATTTACAACCAATGCCACAGATGCTGTTCCAACCGGTACGGTAACTACCATTGCAGGTAACGGATCGGCAGGCTATGCCGATGGAACCGGCGCGGGTGTATTATTTAATGGCCCGCAAACAATTTCCTATAACCCGGTATCGGGCTTATTATATGTTAGCGATGCTTTTAATAATATGATAAGAACTGTTACAACAACAGGCACATCACAACCATTAACAAACCCAACCCTTGGGTATTTAGACGGCAATATTGCAACAGCGCTGTTTTATGGCCCCAGAAGTGTAGGGTTTGATGCACAGGGTAATATTTATGTTGCAGATATGGGTAATAATGTAATACGCAAAATTACAACTGCCGGTGTGGTAACTACACTTGCCGGAAATACATATGCCGGTTATATTGACGGCGCAGCTGCGGGGTCTGAGTTTTATAACCCGCAAGCGGTAGTAACAGATCCGGCAGGAAATATTTATGTTGCCGATAGAAGCAACAACCTGATACGTAAAATTACACCTACAGGTACGGTAAGTGTTTTAGCCGGACTTAGAGCCATTAACGGGTATCCGCAATCATCGGTGCCGGGCTTTGTAGATGGTGATGCCGCTACAGCCGAGTTTAATTATCCAATGGCATTAGCCATAGACGCGTCTTTAAATATCTACGTTGCCGATTATAAAAATAGCGCGATAAGAAAAGTTACGCAAGCCGGTGACGTTACTACGATAGCGGGCGGCGGTAATTTCCCTAATCTGCTTGGTTCGCCATCAAGTATAGCAGTTGATGCAAAAAACAATCTATATATTACCGACAATAAGGGGCGCGTATTAGAAATTACATCTGCCGGAATTTTGTATGTATTAGCAGGGGCCACGAATGTTACCGGCTTTGCTGATGGTATTGGTTCGGCTGCCACTTTTAGTAACCCGCAAAGTTTAACCCTTGATGGCCAGGGCAACCTGTACGTAGCCGATTTTGGTAATAACGTTATCCGTAAGGTGGTAATAACTAATAGATAAGGTATTCAAGTGCCTTAAATAAAAAAAGCTCCCGATTTACATCGGGAGCTTTTTTTATTGGTATCAGCCAAACAGCAAACCAAATACATCTTCAATATTTGCAACCATCTTTATATCGATGGTATAGCGCGATAGATCCATGCGCTTTTTATCCTGGGCTGCTGATGGCATATTATACTTGGATATATATATCTGCTCAAAGCCCAGTTTTTGTGCCTCGGCAATGCGTTGCTCTACCCGGTTAACCGCTCTTATTTCGCCCGATAAACCAATCTCGCCGGCAAAGCATGTTTTAAACGGAATAGGGATATTTTGGTACGATGATATAATGGCGGCGGCAAGCCCCAGATCAATAGCCGGATCTTCAACCTTTATGCCGCCGGTTATGTTAAGGAAAACATCCTGCGCACCAAGCTTGAATCCGCAGCGCTTCTCTAACACGGCAAGCAGCATGCTCATACGCTTGGCGTCAAATCCATTTGCATTGCGCTGAGGCGTTCCATATACCGATGTGCTCACCAGTGCCTGGGTTTCTATCAACATGGGCCGCATGCCCTCTAATGTTGCCGATATGGTGATGCCGCTTAATGGCTCATCGCGTTGCGATAATAATATTTCTGACGGATTAGACACCTCACGCAGGCCCTCGCCCAGCATTTCATAAATGCCCAGCTCGGATGCAGAGCCGAACCGGTTTTTTACCGTGCGCAGTATGCGGTAAACATGGTGCCTGTCGCCCTCAAATTGCAAAACGGTATCAACCATGTGCTCCAGTATTTTTGGCCCGGCAATGGCGCCGTCTTTAGTAATATGGCCTATTAAAAATACCGGCGTTGCGCTTTCCTTGGCAAAGCGCAACAATTCGGCAGTACATTCGCGCACCTGCGATACACTGCCCGGTGTAGATTCTATATGTGA
>NZ_JAQBOW010000072.1 GCF_028287845.1 Mucilaginibacter sp. | reverse complement strand
TAGAATAACGGTGTTTGAATGAGGGCAATAGCTTCGCCATATCACTTACATGACAGTTTTAGCTACATTTAGAAAAATTGATTGAAAATGGCCGGAGCCGGATGAAGAAAAACTTTTAAGCCTTTTTTATTCAGGAATTATAATTGTTAATATTGGCTTATAATTCTTCTTCAAAATTTATTGCATTGTTAAAAGATGTATCAACGCGTAATAACACCAGCGCTTACCTCTTTTATTATTGGTACTATAAATTATTATACAAGTTGGTTATTATACAGCAGTGGTGACCGAATAACCATACCTTCCATAAGTATAGCCCGGGCGGTTCTCGCTTTTTGCATCATTAAGAACAACCATCAGATTTTTTAACTTTTCATTCTCATGAATATCTTTAAGTATATCCAGTTGTTCTGTATTTGTATAATTGTAGCGCACCAGGTAAATGCTTAAGTCGGCATTTTTTGCCAGGCTAAAGGCATCTGCTACCATGCCAATAGGCGATGTATCAACAATTATATAATCAAACTTGGTCCTTAATATATCAAAGAGCTGATCTACCCTCTTGCTGGTAAGCAATTCCGCAGGATTTTCAGGCATTGAGCCGCAACCCATTACGTATAGATTATGCGCACTATCATAAGGCTGAATATTTAACTCTTCGGTATTGCCTTCTAAATAATTGCTAATACCATTTTGTTGAGAAAGTCCCATTTTTTTAAGCAGATCCGGGTTTCTCAAATCAAATTCCATAATCAATACTCTTTTATTAAGCAATGCAAGTGTTAGCCCGAGGTTTATACTGAAGAATGTTTTTCCCTCACCTTTCATACATGAGGTTACAAGCATCACCTTGTTTTGCGAATGATTATTTAAAAAGCCAAGGTTTGTACGTATATACCTAAAAAGCTCTGTTATAGTTGACGTACCGCCACTTTGAATAGCGATGTTTTTTTTAAGATCGCAATGAGTTAATTCGCCAAGTATTCTTATACCATTAAGTTCTTTAAGGCTTGTTGTATCTTTAACTTTCGAGCTAAATTTATCACCACCGTATATCATAAAGGCGGGTAAAATAAGTCCTAAAATACTTCCATATAAGTACATTAATGGTTGTTTTGGATATTCAGGGTTAGTATTGTAGGCCGGTTTATCTACCATTTGTGAGGTTGGTATTGTTGCAGATAAAGAAAGTGCAGTTTCTTCGCGTTTTTGCAAAAAGTATTGATAAAGATTGGTTTTAACGATCTGTTCTCTGCTACGTTGCAACAACCCTCTTTCGAGTGCAGGTACCGATTGTATTCTGGATATATACCGGGCTGAGTTCTTTTTCAGTTGATTATTTTCAATTACAAAACCTTTTTTAATATTTTCAAGGTTCTCCATAATATTTAAACGTAACCCGGATATTTGGTCGCTAAGATTTTGAACAAGCGGATTACTCAAATTCGCGCTGTGCAACATCCTGTTTCTTTCAATCTGTAAGTCATTAAACCGGCCTATTAATGTATTTAATACCGGATCTTTCAGCCCCATTGTACTTGGTACAACATTAAACTGATTATTGGTACTACTTAAATATGTCGAAATGGAATTTGCTATACCCAATTGAACTTCGGATGTTTCAAGTAGCTGACCATATTCTGCAGACTTAGTTAGATTGATTTGCGTACCGGCAGTTGCGTCAATAGCATAGTTTTGTTGCTTGTAGTTTTCCATGGCGCTTTCGGCTACAGACAGATCCTGCTCCATGGCTTTCAAACGTTTATCTATAAATATGATGGTGTTAACTGCCATTATATTCTTTTTTTGAACGTTCTCAATATTATAAGTATTGATAATGTTTGTAAGTATATCCACTCCCCGTTCGGGTACAGCATCATTTAAACTTAAAGTTATTGTACTAGATTCTTTTATAACCGGGTTAACTTTTAACAAGCCCGCGCTATATGATGCTGCCATTTTATTGAGGTTGTTAAATCGTATATAAACGGGTTCATTACTGGTTGAAAAGGCCGCCCCTTTATTTACCATAATATTATAGTCGTCACGTTGTATTGGATATCCATATTTGCATACCCATGTCTGGCTACCCTCTTTTAAAAGAAAAGTGCTATCAGACATATTTAACAGGCTTAGCTCTTTTAAATATGCAGGTTTTTTCAGCTGGTTGATAGAAACCAAAAATGGAGCTTCTTTGTTATATAACTCGCGGGTTTTAAAACCATCCTTCTTAAAATAACTGGTTTGCAGATTTAACTTGCTCAGGGCGTTATATATTAAATCTTTTGATCGCAGTATTTCTATTTCATTATCAGCGGTTTTGGTTTCCTGGAACATATTAAGATCGCTAAACGCAGTTGATTTAAGTATACCGTCGCCTTTTTTGTCATCGAGGATAAGTAGAGTACTGCTCACTTTGTATATCGGTGTTGCATTATCCAAATAAAACCATACTCCGGCCAGGCACATAACAAGTGCTATTAAAAACCAATACCATTTTTTCACGTATGGCATAATTTTTTCTTTATAATTATCAGGGCGTGTTGCCGGATTTAAAACAAATTTGGTATCCATGGCTCTTAGTTTTAACATTTGTCAATAATTTGATTACTTAATTGTTATCGTTTTAATACTACTGCTGCCAAAACTGCCAAGGCAGATATTGAGGCTATAATCAACGGCATTAATCGAGTATTTTGGCTATACTCAACGGCTTTTGACTTATCGGGCTCGACGTACACAATATCATTTTGCTTGAGATAGAAATAAGGTGAATCAAATGAATCTTTGTTGTTAAGATTCAGTCTTTTCAATGTTTTATCGCCTCCTTCATTACGTATAACCAATACGTTATCTCTTTTGCCATATACGGTCATATCACCGGCCATGCCAAGCGCTTCAAGTACATTTACTTTTTCATTTGTTATAATAAAAGTTGAAGGCTTATTAACTTCACCTATTACCGTAATCTTAAAATTCACTATCTGAACATCTACCAATGGATCCTTTACTTTTTTACTTAATTCAAGGGTGATCGCTTTTTGAGCTTCTTCAATATTCATTCCTGCAATTTTAAAACCACCAATTATTGGGAGGTCTATCAAACCATCTTTATTTACCCTGTACCCATCAATTTTTGCTGGTGCATACAGTGCATATAGTGCGCTGTTTTTATTTAAAAACAAATTATCTGATTCAGGGCTAAGGCTGTGCATGGTAATGTTAACCATGTCATTTGGCGCAATATGAACCTCCTGATTTTTAGGATTAGCAACCGCCCCTGTATTTGCCAGGTTACTAAAATATACAAGGTCTCTTCTTGACGCGCACCCGCTTGCAAACAATAGGGCAAAAGCGCAGCTGCAATAAAATGTTTTAATATTCATTGGGTTAAGTATAAAAGGTGAGTGACTAAACATATTCATATGTCAAATGTATATGTTTGATTATCAATAAAATACGGCTTTTGTAGATTGGAATTAAAATGTAAAAAGGGAGAAATTTATTTACACTTAATGTAAAACAGGAAGTAGGGGGTTTTACAAATGCTGTAAAAAACAATGTGCATAATAAAACTTTAATTGCAAAACCAATAACGAAACAGACAAAAGAACAACCAGAAAAAGCAGGCAAATACTTATTCAACCGTAACCGATTTGGCCAGGTTACGTGGTTGATCAACATTGCAACCTCGCATTACAGCAATATGGTATGCCAGTAATTGTAATGGTACTGTGGCTATCAATGGCAAAAATGCCTCGTCAGTATCAGGTATCTCAATATAATAGTCGGCCATTTCTTTCACTTGCGTATCACCTTCGGTAACGATAGCGATTATTTTTCCTTTACGGGCCTTAACCTCCTGGATATTACTGACCACTTTTTCGTATGACGAATTTTTAGTTGCAATAAAAACAACCGGCATTTCTTCGTCAATAAGCGCAATGGGGCCGTGTTTCATTTCGGCAGCGGGATAGCCTTCTGCATGGATATAAGAAATCTCTTTTAATTTTAACGCCCCCTCTAGCGCTACCGGGAATCCACTTCCCCGCCCTAAGAATAGGCAGTTTTTGGCATCTTTGATCTGAAAAGCAATATCCTTTATCAGCTCGTTTTTTGCCAAAACCCTTTGTATTTTATCCGGAATATTATTCAATTCAGTTAAAAGACCAGTTAATTCTGTTGGCTTCAGAATCCCTTTTTGCTGAGCGATATAAAAAGCGATGAGGGTTAAAACCGTTACTTGTGCGGTAAAGGCTTTTGTTGATGCTACACCGATCTCTGGGCCCACATGTGTATACACTCCGGCATGAGTAATCCTCGGAATTGATGCACCTACAACATTGCAAATACCAAAAATTGTTGCTCCCTTTTCTTTTGCTATCTCAATGGCAGCCATGGTGTCGGCTGTTTCGCCCGATTGCGAAATGGCAATAATCAGATCGCCTTTATTAATGATTGGATGACGGTACCTAAACTCAGAAGCGTATTCAACTTCAACCGGAACCTGCGCAAATTCTTCAATTAAGTACTCCCCCGCCAAACCTGCATGCCACGAAGTGCCACAGGCAACAATAATAATCCGATCTATGTTTTTTAACTTCTCTGCATATTGTTTAATTCCGCCCAATTCAACTTTTCCTTCTTTGGGGTAAAGGCGGCCTCGCATGCAATCTGTTAAAGAGCGGGGTTGCTCAAATATTTCCTTTAGCATAAAATGCTCAAAACCGCCTTTTTCAAGCTCCTCCAACTTTAGTTCAAGCTCTTGTATTAAAGGTATTTGCACTACGTTATCGAGGTGTTTTATTAAAAGCTGGTCTCTTGTTATTAATGCTATTTCATTATCTTTTAAATAAATAACTTTTTTAACATACTCTACAATAGGTGTTGCATCCGAGGCTATGAAGTATTCACCAACGCCAACACCTATAACAAGTGGGCTGCCCTTACGTGCTGCAATTAACTGGTCTGGGTTTTCCCGGTCTAAGATCACAATGGCGTAAGCACCTATAACCTCGTTCAGCGCAAGCCTTACGGCCTCCACAAGGTCGGTTTGCGCAATATTTTGTATCTCTTCTATTAAATGAATCAATACCTCTGTATCGGTATCACTATCAAACTGATGCCCGCGACTTAAAAGATCTTCTTTTATTGTGGCATAATTCTCAACTATGCCATTGTGAATGATGTGCAGACGTTTGTCGTTCGAAGAATGCGGATGCGAATTATGGTCGGATGGTTGGCCATGCGTTGCCCATCGGGTATGTCCTATTGCTATCTTACCACTTTTGTCTTTACCATCAGCAAAGTGTTCAAGTGATGTAACCTTTCCGGCTTTTTTATAAACATTAAAACCTAAATTATTTATAATTGCAATACCGGCGCTATCATAGCCTCTGTATTCCAGCCTGTTCAATCCCTTCATTACTATTGGCCATGCATCGCGATACCCAATATAACCTACAATTCCACACATAAAATCTGATTAATTAACTAAAAAAACTTAAAATCATTTAGGCATGATGAAAAAGATCACCATTTGAGGTTTTAAAACAAAACGATTGTTACTGTTAAAATTTACTGGAATGAGGAGCAGTTTTAATTACGGGCTTGTAAAAACGCTGTTGCTCTTACAACTGATGGGGTGAGTTTCCTTTAAATTAACCTTGCCCGGGCTGGTACATCCTTTTTTCAACCGGCTGATAATATTCATCCAGATTTTCAGGTATCCTGGCATTATAACCTAAAACTTGCCTCAAATTCTCATCCAACCCCTCGCCAAAAGCGTAGCCCAAGGCCCTGGGATAGTCAAGTTGTGGTTTAAAAAACGGACGGGTAAATGCCATGGTTAAAGCCCGCCTCGGGTTTTCTGTATAATTCTTACCTGCTGCATGCCATAAATTCGCATCGAAGGCTATAATACTGCCTTTTTTAACTACGGCACGATCAGCATTGTTGTAAAAGAAATCATCATCCGGCTTTTCTTCCTGCTTATGCGAGCCCGACAAAAAATAGGTGGCGCCGTTATCGAGTGTGAAATCGTCAAGAATAATCATGAGTTGGATCATCAACTTAAAATCGCCTGTAAAGCTCCTGATATCGCGGTGTATGTTTTGAACATATCTGCCCGTTTTTTTTACGTTTATTACTGCGCCCAACGAATTTAAAATATAGTTACCTTTTAAAAAATGCCTGATCTGATCTGCACAATACTTTTGCTTAAGAAACTTCAATGTAAATATATCCTTTTCAACCAGGTGATGAAGAGTCCCATCCATATTGGCTGCTATTCCGTTATTTATTTGAATTTTGCGCCTTATTTCATAAAGCTTGGCCAGCGAATCGGTTATTTCTTTCAAAAAATCAGCATCAACAGCATCTTCATAAATGATCCAGCCATGATTACTAATAACCTGCTCAAAAGTGGCAAGGTCAGCCTCCGAATATTTAAATTTATTTTCCATGTTACCGAATTTTATTAGCGTGATTAATTAGCTACCGTTTCAATGTTTGAAATGTATGGCTGGGTATTTCTTTTTGGTTGCCGGTATAAAGGGAAATATGTGGATTCTGTGTCTATCTCAGTTCCGGCTTTTGCAACAATGCTATTATATGCTGCGTGGTCATTAATGTAACACCAGATACGGTCTGTCACCTGTAAATCTGAAAAATACCTTTTGAACATAAAGAGCGAATCCTGTTTTCCGCTTACTCCACCTCCGAGATGAAATATCTTCTTTCCCAGCCTTCTGCCAATCATGCTTATCTCATCTGTTAGCAGTTTACTTGGCGACTCTTTCAAATAGTCTGGAGATGTTGCTGAAAGATGATTTCTGATGATATTGTCAGATAGCAGAACAATGGCTCCGCAAATAAGCTCCGTTCCGTTATAAATAAGAAGTAGTTTATTATTATAACCTTCCAGATCAAGTATATCGGTAAAATATCGCTCACTAAGGTAATAGCGTGAAGCGGCATTTAAACGATCCATATTTTTGTGATAGATATCAATAAAAGCTTTAATCTCATTCAAACCGGTGGCCTCTTTAATTGTATAACCTTGTTCCCGCAATTTTCTTATTTGCCTGAAAAGCCTTTTATCATACTTTTTTTGTTGGTCTTCAACAGAAATAGTAAGGTCCATATATAGTGTTGTGCCATTTTCTTGCACACCGCCTAAGCTTTCCAATAAGTGTTGCTGTTTAATAAAGGGATGAAGCCTTGAAAATATACAAACAGCATTTTCTTCTTTCATAAATTTCATAAACGCGGTTTTAAAATTGGCCATTATGCGTTTTGACACATCAGCAAAATCTTTATTTGATATTGGCCCACAGTAACCATATACTGACGTCATATCGCAATATGCAGACTTTTCAATTTTCCTTTTTATAACCGGCAATGCAATAAATAGATCATTTTCCTGATATACGAATAATAGCGACTCGCCCTCGTCATTTAAGGAATGATACATCCATGAATGAAAAATATCATGAAAAACAGACCTGTTTACATAACTATCCCACTCTTTTCTTTTTTTAATTGCAAAATACCCCATAAAGTTTAGTTTAATTTAAATAGAACTTAATAACGCGTTTTTAAAAATTAGTTCCCCTGTGAAGTAAGCAAATGAGCAATAAACCTATACCTATTTAAATGTTGTCACTGTACTGTACCATGTACACGTTGGTACACCCTGGTACACCCCAAAATTATAATACACTAAAAATCAACCACATTGAATGGTTACCAATAAACTTGCTTTTAATTTAATAACATTTTGATGTAGGCTTAGTTATCTCCTTAACAGGTATATTGAATGCCTTACGAAAATTAAGATACCGACAGAGGGTTAAAAAGGTATTTAAGGGTGTTATAAGCTTTGCGTATCCTTAATCGCCGCAGCTCAAATAAAATATCTCTTTTCAAGTAGAGTAGTAATAGTTTTACTTTCTGGGGCCATTTGTAGCTAAAATGTCTGATGATAAGATTAAAATCACTAATCACCATCTCTTTCCGCGCATCAGTTTTAACCATGCTCCATATACCGCCAACATGATTCCGATAACAGCTCATCACCTGGGGCATCACATATATTTTAAGACCGGTATTGTATGTCGCAAATATCTTCAACAGTTTATCTACAGCAAAAATGTTAAAGTACCATGGTTTATAAAATAGCTGGTTCACCTCCGGAATATTACGGTATACTACTGTAGCTGTTTTTGTTTCTGTTTGTTTGCCTGTTAATAAATCATGATAGGTGTGTACTAATGGTACAGGGTGGGGCTCAACATGCAAAGTATTATAATCTTTATCAATTACCCGTGTATAGTGACAGCACATAACATACCCGGAGTTATGTTCTAAAAAATCAACTTGTTTTTGTAGTTTGTATGGATCTGTCCAATAGTCGTCACCATCGCAAAGCGCAATATATTTTCCTACGCAAGCTTCAATTATATTCCGCATATTCTTATGAGCACCAACGTTCTTATTTCCTGACGTCAACTTGATTTTATCCGGATATTTTTCTTTATACTCCTTTATCACGTCTGTCGCTCCGTCGGTAGAACAATCATCACCAATAACAATTTCGAACAGAAAATTTGTTTTCTGCATTAAAAAGCCCTCAATTGATTCGGCTATGAATTGTTTATGATTATACGTGATACAGCATACACTTACTATCACATCATTCTCTGTTACCATAATTTTAGTTTTTGCTATTTCGGGTTCAATTTCATAAAAGGAGTACCTGATATTTCACCTCCTGACGATTGTTGGGGCCTAAATCAATAACCTTATTTTTAACAGTTTGCAGGGGCTTTTTTGTAGGGAAGGGCTATAAAATGAAATGCGATGCGTCATCAGGGAACGGCCGAACATGGCTTCGCTACCTCACTTACATTGCTGTATTCTCTTGAAAGATGAACATTTGGGGTGCCGATATTTATCGTTGTTCATTGTATCAGCAACAAATTGATTATTGCTTTTGATATATCAAAGATAATATGTTGATATACAATATTTCAAGACATTGGGCGAGTTGCTCTTAACTTGTAATGTACCGTTGATTTTTTACGTTTATTGTGCAGATATATTTACAAAAGCTGTAAAAAACAAGTTTTATTATAACACAAATCCTAATAATATTTCCTGGAAGTAGGCAAAAAAACCGGCAAATATTTGATTTTCCGGTGCTGTTATGATTTAACGATTCACCAATCAGTATCTTTTTATATCAATAAAGGCAACGGCATCACCGCCAATCGCAGGCGCCAACCGTTGACAGTCGCCTTTTTATGGTAAAAATTATAAATTTGCCGGCAAGATCAAACCTTGGGTCTAAACAGAAATTAAAAGCGATACGAAAATATACTTTCAGGAAAAAACTGAATATACAGCCGATCATTCATAAAATAGAAAAGCTAATCACGACGGTGGTAGAGACAAACAGGTGAATCAGAAAATAGCAAAATTACTTAAAGTAACAGTTCATTTAACTAAACTCATCACACTGATTATAAATTCAGTATTACTTAAAATTGCGAAATTCGCAATGAAATAAACCATGAGTTATTTTAAACAACAGTCAGAACTATTAGCCGCCGAACGCGCGGCTGATGAGGCGGCATTCTCCGGCCTGACCGCCGGCACCGGCGCGGCACAGCGGCGGGCATTGGGCCTGAGCTGGTACCCCATCGCTATCCGTAACACCGAACCTGCTCGTGGGGATTATCTGAGTGTAGAGGTAGAACGCACCACCCATAAAGAGTTGTCGCATCAAATTCGTTTTGGCAGCTCGGTCGCTTTGTTTTCCAACCATGATAGTGCAGACCGGGTAAATGGTACAGTCACGTATATTGGCGGTGACCGGATGAAAGTGACATTACTAACAGAGGAGCTGCCCGATTGGGCCAGCGGCGGAAAACTGGGCATCGACCTTTTATTTGATGCTTATAGTTATGACGAGATGCGGAACGCGCTAAAAGCAGCAGAACGGACTGATAGTCATCTGGTTCGCGTGCTTACCGGAAAGGCAAGTCCTGTATTCGTTCCAGCCAGTTACAGCAACAATAATTTAAATAGTTCTCAGGAAGCCGCGGTCAGGAACATACTCGGGGCACAGGATCTCGTTATTGTGCACGGTCCGCCGGGCACCGGTAAAACCACCACATTAGTAGCGGCAATAAACGCTTTGATAGAATGTGGTGAGCCGCAGCTCCTTGTGGTCGCTCCCAGTAATACGGCGGTTGACTTATTAAGTAAGAAATTGTCAGATACCGGCCTGAACGTACTAAGGATCGGCAACCCGGTACGGGTGACCGAACAACTGCAAAAACTCACCCTGGATAGCCGTATGGCTAATCATGATCAGGTAAAAGAGGTTAAGAAACTTAAGAAAATGGCTGCCGAGTTCAAGAACATGGCGCATAAATATAAACGCAGTTTTGGTAAAGCAGAACGCGAACAACGCAAGGCCTTGTTTGATGAAGCGCACCGTATTATGCGTGATGTGGCTAAAATCGAAGAGTTTGTAAGCGATGATGTCATTAGCAAAGCTCAGGTTATCACCGCCACACTTGTAGGTGCTGATCATTACACCATCAAAAAGCTGACCTTTAGCACGGTGATCATGGACGAGGCCGGGCAAGCGTTGGAACCAGCCGCCTGGATACCCATTTTAAAGGCGCAGCGCATCGTTCTTGCCGGCGACCACCTCCAGTTGCCGCCAACCGTTAAGTCGCGGCAAAGCGGCTTAACCACTACTCTGCTCGAAAAGACCGCCGCCCTACACCCGGAGGCCGTGACGCTGTTGGCAGAACAATACCGGATGAACACCGCCATCATGGGTTTTTCATCCCTGAAGTTTTACCATAATCAACTCATTGCACACCCAATGGTAGCAAGCCGTTTATGGAAAGCGGACGATAAACCTTTTACATTCATTGATACCGCCGGGGCGGCTTACGAAGAACAAGCAGAAGGCACCAGTATCGCCAACCCAGATGAAGCTGCTTTTATCGTACGTCATATTATGGCTATGAACTATACCGGCGTAAGTATCGCCGTTATAGCGCCGTATAAAGAGCAGGTCAATATTCTGAAAGACTTGTTGTTGGGAGCTTCAGTTGAAGTGAACACCGTAGATGGTTTCCAGGGTCAGGAACGCGATGTGATCTATATATCCCTCACCCGCAGTAACAACAATGGCGTCATCGGCTTTCTCTCCGATTATCGCCGGATGAACGTGGCCATGACCCGCGCCAAATTGAAGCTGGTGCTGGTTGGCGACAGCGCTACGCTGGCACAAACATCATTCTATGCCGAACTGATCGCCTACGCGGAAAGTTTGGGTGGTTACGAGACTGTTTGGGAATATTGATCTCGTCCGGTGCGTAATCCTGTAAAACTTTTTGGCTGACCTTTTGAATTTTCAGGGTTTACTTTTTTATTCCGGGTCGATCAGTAATTAATGGTCTTATTCATAATACTTCCTGGTAATTGATGATAAATTTGGCCAGTTGCTCCTGCTCGGCAATGGCCAGCGTATTCCCGTCATAAATCCAGTAACCTTGCGCGTCAAATAAAATACGACCCAGATAATCCGGCTTTTCATCATAGGCCGTATAAAGCTGGTAGCAAAACACCACGTCCTCAGTTTCGGTATCCAATAAGATGCGTACGACCTCATCCGGGCCGTTTTTACGCTTTACCCAGGCGCGGGCATCGTTAATCAAATGGGCATTATTGTTCATATCGAAAACAAAAGTGGAAAATATTTTGTAATTTTTTCTATAAAATGCTAAAAATATTAGTATAACTTTGTAGCTAGGTTTCATAACCATGTCCGCAACGGGCAGCCGGGCAGTTGGCTACTGGAATGGCATGAGACTGGCTTTGTGCTAGTTGAACCGGTTTTAGAACTAGCAGAAAGGCATGTAGGTTGCGATCAAAGCTATTGGCCCGCAAAAAGTAGCTCGGTATGGCGCCGAAATTATTGGTCTGATTCGAAATTACCTGGAACCGGAAAAAGAGCAAGGGACTTTGTTTTAGCTTAAGAAAACAAAGTCGTATCTTTAAGGTATAAAATTTTTATTAGTTCAATGATCAAATTATTTATCGGCGGCTTTCCATTAGATATGACCGAACTGGAGATTGTACAGTTAGTCGCCTTTTATGCCAATGTTTGCACAATCAAAGTTGTGCGCGACAAAAAGACTAAAGTTTGCAAGGGTTATGCTTTCCTGGAGATAGCCGACCGCGAGGGTGCCGAGCTGGCGATTGCTACGCTTAATGGAACACTACTCGCCGGGCGTGAATTGCGGTTAAGTATCGTGGAAACTGAACCGGCCGGCAATCCGGTTAAACAAAAACGTCGCAGGCTATAAGTGAGTTAATCCATTCTTCGGGCGCTTTTTTTAGCTAGCTCGCAATAGCTTGAGTGATTAACTTTGATATGAAAAATTAACCTGATATCAAAAGAAATGACTAGTATTGATATTAGCCTCAGAAAAAATAACATTTGATACTTATGAAGTAACTAATATAAAAAAGTTTAGGACATGATTGCTAAAACGATTTACACGGCCTGTACTTGGGAAATATCTATAGAGCTGCCATCATTGATCAATTAGCGTCTTAATATGAAAAAAATATATAAAATTATACAATTGGCCTCCATCATTTGCCTGATCTGTAATCAGGTAATGGCTCAGGCAAATAATAATCTGCCATCTTGGGCCCTGGGCCCTTTTATAAGACCGGAAAATGTTAACCCCATAATCTCACCTGATACATTGGGTATATTTTATGATCCAATGCATAGGCAAATGTGGCATTGGGAATCAAACGATACTTTTAATCCGGCTGCTACGGTAAAAGATGGAAATATATATATTCTTTATCGATCAGAAGATAATTCAGGCCAAGGAATTGGCTCACGCACGTCGCGGATAGGAATTGCAGAAAGCAAAAATGGAACAACAGTAAAAAGATTTCCAAAACCGGTGTTATTTCCGGCAGAAGATATTGCGAAGGAATTTGAATGGACCGGAGGATGTGAAGATCCGCGCGTAGCTGTAACAGCCAATGGTACATATGTGATACTTTATACAGAGTGGAATCATAAGGTTCCGCGTTTAGCCGCGGCAACATCCAGGGATCTGTTCATATGGAAAAAAAATGGCCCCGTTTTTAAAGAAGCATATAATGGTAAGTTTTTAAACATGGCTACAAAATCGGCTTCAATAATTACCAGGGTAATTAACAATAAACAGATAATAACTAAAATAAATGGTAAATATTGGATGTATTGGGGCGAAGAACACGTTTATGCCGCTACTTCAGCAGATCTGGTTAACTGGACCCCGTTAGTTAACGGAGACGGCACGCTGAAAATTTTATTTTCACCAAGAAAAGGATATTTTGATAGTCGGTTAACAGAATGTGGTCCGCCTGCTATAATTACAGATAAGGGAATTGTATTGTTATATAATGGTAAAAATGACGCTAATAGTGGCGATAAAAATTATACCTCAAATGCTTATTGTGCGGGCCAGGCATTGTTTAGCCTCACTGATCCAACAAAATTTGTGAAGCGTTTGGATAAACCATTTTTAATACCTGAAGCACCGTTTGAAAAGAGCGGTCAATACCCGGCGGGTACCGTATTTATTGAGGGACTGGTTTATTACCATGCTAAATGGTTCTTGTATTATGGTTGCGCGGATTCGCGTGTGGCTGTAGCTATTTATGACCCGGGTAAACGGTAATTACTGAAAGTCAAGATATTAATTGATTTAATACATTGTGTATAAGCAAGTTAAATCAGGTTTCGTACGCTTTTTTTGGCAATTCACAACTACACGAATAGCGCACAATTTCTTTTTAATTGACATTTTGATGCCGCATTTGGTGCAGGATTGTAGTTAAACTTTTCGCATGCTGATTTACATTTTCATTCCACCCATATTATCATTACCGTTTTTAAAGAACGCCTCACTGTTTAATAAATATGCGCCATTTGTCACTATGATAGTCCCCGCCTCTATGCCGGTCAGCACTTGCACATAGTTTTGATTTCCCGAACCCACCTTGATCATTTTTGATGAAAAACTGCCGTCTGCATTTTTTACCCAAACCTTACTGCCCTTGCTGTCTGTCAGGATAGCGGAAACTGGTACAGCTAAAGAACGGGCACCGCTGCCGCCAATGGAAATATAGGCCAGCATTCCGGGCCGTATCAGTCCCTTCGGGTTGGGGATGCTTACCCTTATTAAATCAACTTTAGAGGCTTCTGATAATTCAGGGTTGACAAATTCTACCTTACCATTTATCACTTGTTCATTCAAATCAGGAAAAGAAACGCTAACCCTGTTATTTTCTTTATAGTTCCCGGCATCGCTGGCATACAATTGTGCTTCTATCCACAAATTATTTAATGCCTGCGTTTTTAATATGGTCATCCCCTCGGTTACATAATCTCCCTCGTGAACCGAAATATCACTAACGGTGCCGCCAACTTTACTCAATACGGTTGTTGTGGCCGATACTTTCCCTGAAGCAGCCAGGTTTTTGATCTGTGTTGCTGATAAGCCCCATAAGAGCAACTTGTTTTCTGCCGAACTGATTAGCTGCCCGTAATCAACATCCGGGTTATGCAACACCTTTTGTTGTTGTTTGGCCAGGAGGTATTCCTTTTCCGCTTCCTGTAAATCTTCGCTATAAATTGAATAAACAGGTTGTCCTGCCACTATTTTTTCACCTACGGTCCTCACGAATAACTGCTGTACCCGTCCGGCTAATCTTGCACTAAGTTCGGCGACGGTATTTTCATTTACGGTTACCGTCCCTGTCAGCATTTTTTCAAGCCCGGTATTTTCATCCCGGACGGTATCCGTCTGAATACCGGCTAACTGCAATTGGGTTGTCGTAAGGGTTATTTTATCCGGAGCGGAACCACCTGTACCCGTAAGTTCTACTTTGATCAGTTTCATACCGCAAATGGGACAATTGCCGGGATATTCCTCATGTACCTGCGGGTGCATGGAACAAGTATAATAGGCTTTACTTTGCTGCCTGGCTACCTGCTGCGGTTTTTGCTTGCAGGCGGTAACCACTAAAACTAAGAGCAGCACTACTATTTTTAATTTATTCATGGCTTTGCGTTTTAATAAAGCTTTCGCTATCTGTTAAATATTGGGCATTTGATGCCAGACTATCGGTAATAGCCAAACCCTTTGTAATTTGTATTTCATTACCATTTGCTAAACCTGTACTAACCTGGTGGGCCCGGTAGGCTGCGCCTTTTTTCAGCCAGACAATTTGTGTCCGGCCCAAATCAACCAATGCAGACCGGGGTATCCATAAGCCATTTATTTTCCCGGTTTGGATCTCGGCTTTGACCAGGCTGTTTACTTTTAGGTTGTGATCCATATTATCCAGATAAACCCGGATACGCGTTGTTTTATCGCCGCTCTGTAAAACAGGTTCAATAAAATTCACCTTTCCGTCAAGCATTTTTCCCGGCAGATCGGGCAGTGTAATTTTAGCCGGCAGGTTTAATTTTAAAGCGGCGATGTTAGAACGGTCAATCTTGATAATGGCCCATAGCCTATGCGGATTAACTACGTTAAACAAGGTTTGTCCCTTTTCAACATAGATGCCCTCTTTGATGGTTAATGGTAAGTTATTTGTAAAATCTGCAACTGCTTTTGTTTCTGTGGTTCCTGTCATTTGGCTATGCGCCACATCATGCACATGGCCATCATAAGGACTGTAAACCGGCAGGCTGTAAAACGGCTTCCCTATTTTAACAATCTGGTTAACCTGCTCATTGGTCATTCCCTGTAATAGTAGTTTTTGTTTTGCCGCATTGAGCAACCCTGTTTCCTGAGGTGAGTTTTTACTGATGTATAGCAAATCCTGTTGGGCTGTTACCATGTCCGGGCTATAAATATCAAAAATGCGCTGCCCCTGATGGATTTCCTGGAAAGCAAATCTGATGTATAGCTTTTCAATGCGTCCCGAAAAACGGGATGCGATATTATTAAATGTGTGCGCATCAAAATCCAAATAACCATCTGCCAAAATATGGGTTTGTATTTCCTTTTGTTCAGGAACAATAGCGTTAACCGTTGAAATGACCGAAGAATTAACCGGCTCTAAAACAGTATTTAAACTGATACCTGCGCCCTCACTAGCCTGGCCCGATTTTTTCACTAAGGTCATACCACATATAGGGCAGCTACCCGGATGATCTTCCAATATCTGCGGGTGCATCGGGCAGGTATATTTTACTTCGCTTTTTGCCTGAACGGCAACAGACGCGGGTTTTGGATTGGAGCAGGCACCGAGTACCGCTAAAAAGACCGATAGGATAATTTTAATTGCTTTCATTTTCCCTTTCATAAGCTACCTGTAAGGTTAACAATTCCTGTAAGCGGTCTAAGGCTTCCATACGCAACATCTGCAAACTTTTGATGCCGTCTAAAACTGATGGCAAGTCTCCGGTATTCTGGTCGTAAGCCAGCAACGCCGTTTTGTAACCGTTTTGCAGAGCAGGTATGATATTTTGATCGTAGTTTTTCAACTGTCTTTTCTTACTGCTCATATCAGTTCGCAATCCTGCCAGTTGCCCTTGCACCTGATTGAGTATAGCTAACTTTTTTTGCTGTAATTCTTCTATTTCATAGCTGATACCCTTCAGGTTGGCCTTGTATTCTTTTGAGGCCCATGGAACAATAGGTATCGTTACCGAAGCCATGAGAATATATTGGTTAGCCATGCCACCGTAGCTAAGCATATGCCCGGCCTGCACACCAAAATCAGGTTTGCGCTTACTGTATTCCATTTGGGCATTCAATTGCTGCAAATCAATATTCCGGCTTATTCCTTTAATATCACTGCGGTTACCGGCCAAGCTGGATGTATCGGTTAATGCGGTTGTATAATCTTTTACAACAATATTCGTATCAACCGTAAAAGTTATTTGCTTATCCCGGTTCATTAAAGTATTCAGCATAATATTCTTTTGGCTGATCTCATTATTGAGTTGCTCACGGGTATTATCCAGTTCAAACAACTCTGCTTTGGCTTTGTAAATATTGGGTAGTTTTTCCTTACCATAGGTCAGCCGTATATTAGCGTCCCTGAGCATATATTCAAGCAAGTTTTGCGTATGCTGTAACAGCGCCAGTTTCTTTTCCAACACCACCCGTTCGTAATAGTATTGTTTTGCCTGGGCGATCAATTGATTTTTAAGGAAGTTTTTATCTTCGGCCGTTGCCCTGGATAAGCCTTTCATATAATTTTCCTTTGCCTTTAGCTTTGCAGGGTTACTAAACATTTGCTCTGCCTGTATCATAAAGGAGCCACCATTCGGATTAAGCTGATACGGAACCTGGTACTGGCCTGCACTCACCTTTGGCGCATCCAGGCTTTTTGCACCGGTTGCGTAAGCATCCTGAGCGCTGGCCTTTGCATCATAAACCATTAAAGCAGGATTAGCGCGAGTACGGGCTAAAACGCTGTCTAAAGGCAAGCGCTGTGCTTTGGCTGATAAGCCTGCCATACAGAACAGCAAGCTAACTATAATTTGATTTCTTGTTTTCATTACTCCTTTACCTCCAATACTTCCAGCTTACCATGTTTTTTGAGTTCGTATTCTTTCACCATTAAAAAGATGAGCGGGGTAACCAGTAAAATATGGGTGGAAGAAGTTAAAACCCCGCCAATCATCGGCAGCACAATAGGCAGCATGACATCGCTGCCCGTACCAGTGGACCATAGGATAGGCACCAGGCCAAATAAAGCCACGCAAACGGTCATGAGTTTTGGCCTTAACCTTTTTACTGCACCGTTCATCACATATTCGTGCAGGTCGGCACGGGTAATTGTAGCTGCCGAGTTTCCTTTAAGCGCAACCAATTGTTGCATGGCATCATTGAGGTAGATCACCATTACAATACCCGTTTCAACCGCTATGCCAAACAGTGCTATAAAACCAACAGCTACGGCAACCGATAAGTGTACACCGAAAAAATACACCATATACGCGCCGCCTATCAGCGCGAAGGGTATAGAAATAAGGCTGAAAAATGCTTCACGTATGGAATGAAATGCAAAATATAAACAAGCGAAAATGATGATCAGTACAATAGGCAAAACCAGCTTCAATGTATGCTCGGCGCGTATCAAGTTCTCATACTGCCCGCTCCATTCAATAAAATACCCTTTAGGTAAAGTTTTAACCATGCTGGTTAGTCGTTTTTGGGCTTCATCAACGGTACTTCCTAAATCCCGGTCGCGTACATTAAACAAAACCGTGCCCCGCAATAAGGCATTTTCCGATTGTATCATAGCCGGGCCATCATTGATCTGAATATCGGCGACGGATGATAAAGGTATTGGTCCGTTATTGCTGGTTTGAACCAATGTATGTTTGATCGCGTCCAGGCTGTTCCGGTAATCCTGCGCCAGGCGTAGGTTGACACTAAATCTTCTGCGCCCCTCAATAGTTGGTGTGAGGTTCATCCCGCCCAATGCGCTCTCCACAACTTCGTTCACATCGTCAACACTCAATCCATAACGGCCAATAGCATCTTTGTTTACTTTTATATCCAAATATTTACCCCCGGTAATCGGGTCAACATAGAGGTCTTTTACACCGGCAATACCCTGCAACTCCCTTTTCATTCGGGTTGATAAAGCATAAATGGTATCCAGGTTTTGCCCGTAAACTTTTAATCCAACGTCGGTACGGATACCGGTCGAAAGCATATTGATACGATTTATGATGGGCTGTGTCCAGCCGTTTACTACACCGGGTATTTGCAATTTGGCGTTCAACTCGTTAATAATGTCTTCCTTTTTGATGCCTTTACGCCATTCATCCTTTGGTTTTAGCAGAATGATGGTTTCCACCATATTAACAGGCGAATTGTCAGTTGCTGTATTCGCCCTGCCAGCCTTACCTAATACATTTTTTACTTCAGGTATACTTTTAATAATCCTGTCCTGTAGCTGTAAAATCTGTTTTGCCTCCGAATTGGAAACATCGGGCAGGGTAACCGGCATAAACAGGATGGTTCCCTCATCTAATGGCGGCATAAACTCCGTACCCAGGCTGAGTAATAACGGTACACTGATTAATAAAGCAAGAATGTTAACACCGATAGTGGTTTTGCGCCAGGTCATGCACCAGTTCAATAAGGGATGATATACTTTTTGCAAAACCCGGTTCAGGGGGTTATGGTCATCCGTTCTTAATTTACCTTTAAGGAAAAAAGAGATGAGTACGGGTGCAAGCGTTACCGCAAGAATAGCATCAATAGCCAGAATAAAAGATTTTGTCCAGGCTAATGGCCCGAATAGTTTACCCTCCTGGCCTTCCAATAAAAATACAGGGAGGAACGAAGCAACGATAATGAGTGTAGAGAAAAACACGCCACGCCCTACTTGTTTACAGGATGCTTCTATAATTTTAATTCTTTCTGCTGTGGTCATGACCTTTCTTTTTCTTGTGCAATTGCCAGGTTGCGGTGTGAGTTTTCGACCATCACGATGCCATTATCAACGATCACCCCGATGGCTAAAGCGATTCCGGTCAATGACATGATATTGGAACTGATACCAAAGGCATTAAGTAAAATAAAACTGGCCGCAATGGTGATCGGTATTTGTATGATGATGCTCAAAGCGCTTCGCCAACTGAATAGAAACAGGATAACAATAATGGACACTGTTATCATTTCCTCGATTAAGGTATGCTTTACAGAGCCAATTGCGCTTTCTATCAGTTCGCTCCGGTCATAAGCGATCTTGAATTTAACTCCAGGTGGAAATCCCTTCTCTATATCGGCCATTTTATCTTTTACAGCATGAATCACTTTATCTGCATTTTCCCCGTAACGCATCACCACGATGCCGCCAACAGCTTCGCCCTCTCCATTCTGATCGAATATGCCCAGGCGCAGGTCACCGCCCATTTGAACGGTTGCAATGTCTTTTATTGTTACCGGAATAGTGCTAATCACCCCAATAGGAATATTCTCCACGTCCTGTAAACTTTTGATATAACCCAACCCGCGCACAATATAACCGGTGCCATTCATTTCAAACTTGCGGCCACCAACGTCGTTATTATTGCTTTTTACAGCTTTAAGCACCTGCGATAATGGTATGTTATAATAGTTAAGTTTATGTGGGTCAATAGTGATCTGGTATTGTTTTTCAAAACCTCCAAAGGATGCGACTTCACTCACACCGGAAACTGTTTGCAAACCTAATTTAACATACCAATCCTGTAAAGCACGTTGTTCGCCCAAATCCATTCCTTTGGCATCAAGTGTGTACCACAGAATATGACCAACACCAGTGCCATCCGGCCCAAGCGTTGGAGTAGTGCCCTGTGGCAATAGCCGTTGTGCATAGTTCAATCTTTCTAATACCCGGCTTCGTGCCCAATATATATCCGCTTTGTCATCAAATACAATGTAAACAAAGCTCATCCCGAACATTGAAGTCGCGCGTATGGCTTTTACTTTTGGGATGCCCTGCAGGTTACTCACCAACGGATAAGTTACTTGGTCTTCCATGATCTGCGGGCTGCGGCCCTGCCACTCCGTAAATACGATCACCTGGTTCTCTGACAAGTCGGGAATGGCATCGATCGGGTTTTGCTTAACCGCATATACTCCCCATGCAAAGAGGATTATAGCGATCAGCAGCACGATATACCTGTTCTTTAGGGACAGGGAAATAAGTTGATTAATCATCTTAATTGCTTTAATCAGCCCCGCATAAAGCGGGGCTGATAGTTTTACATTTTCATGGTTGCCGGTTTCTTTTTGGTATCAGTCTTTTTTACCAATGTCATACCGCACTTCGGGCATTTACCAGGCTTGTCCATCACCACTTCCGGGTGCATGGTACAGGTATATTGTACTTTTGTAACAGGTTTTACCTTTTGGGTTTTAGTGGTATCAGATACCATGGTTGAGTGAGCAGCGAAAACGGTCGCCGCTGAAAACAAGATGGCAATAGCCATCAGCATTACTTTTTTCATGATGTTAAAGTTTGAAAAATGGATAAATAACACAGGAAAAACCTATGCGTGATTATGAATT
>NZ_JAQBOW010000069.1 GCF_028287845.1 Mucilaginibacter sp. | reverse complement strand
ATAACTGGGAAAGGCCGCATCAAGGTATTAATGGCAAAAAACCTATCGATATGGTCTCCCTAAACAACAAAAAATAAATACCTAATTTTGTTACCGAATTACTAAACCCTTACAGCAATGACGCGCTGATTATGGTATTTTACCGCTTCTTAAACGGCCGTTCAAAAAAGTCATCTACTATTTTATCAAACTCATCCCTATGCTCCTGCAAGGTTCCATGGCCCGAGTTGGGGACTATCCACAGATAAGAGTTTTTAATAGCCTGGGCTATTTGTACGGTATGGGGCACTGGTATCAGGTCATGATCGCCGCCGATGATGAGGGCGGGACATTTAATAGCTTTGAGTGCTTTTAACGGGATGTTGGGTTGCAGCCAGTCTAGCATAAAAATTTTGTAGGTGTTTTTATCGTCCGCAGTAGTTAGCGGCATTTTCTTTTGCCAGTTGTTGTAATCTTTTAACTCGTCTTTCCAGTAGGAAGGAACAATGCCGGTAGAATCGGGCCATAGGTTAGCACCTGTGGATGCCAGTTTTATTACCTTATCCTGGTGGCGCATAGCCAATACAATGGCATTAATGCCTCCATCGCTCCAGCCCAGCACATAGCAAGAATCTATATGCATGGCGGTAAGCAACGCGTCAAAATCATCAGCCATCATTTCAAAACTTAACGAGTCGCGGTCGTCGCGGGTGCGCCCGTGTGCCCGGCTATCCACCGCAATTACCTGGTACTTTTTAGCAAAATAGGGTATAATGCCACCAAAGGCCCCCATATTGCCGCCATTGCCGTGTATCATCAGCAAGGGTTTGCCAGTGCCGTAAACCTCGGTATACATTTTAATACCGCGCACATCATAGTATTTCCCTACGGAGTCATTACGTCCGTAGGGATTTTTTTTTTCCTGACTAAACGCCACTGCAGTAAACAACAGCGCTATTAAAAGTAAGGGGAACTTTTTAAGCATTACTGTTTTGTGTTTTTAACGATGAAGGCAACTATCGGCGCAGGATCACGAGGTACATGCGGAAAATGACCCTCGCCCGGTATAATTATAACGGTCATGCTGCCGCCAAGGGCTTTGTATTTTTGTTCGGCAACGCGGGTATCAGTAGCCAACCATGGGTCGGTAGCGCCGCTAACATGCAGGGTTGGTATATGTGCCTTGGCTAATGGCGCAAGCGTATCAATAGGCGCTTTTTTCTCCATCAGGCTGCGCATGGCGGCATTATCCACGTAGATGCATGATACCTTATCGGGGTTATAAATGCTCCATTCGTAAGCTTCGCCGGCATAAGCGCCTGTGCCTTCCATAACCGGTTTTTTAGAAAATCCTTTAGCGGTAAGTGTGGCGTATATTTTATCCCAGTCTTTACGTACCGGTCCGCTTTGCGCGGTAATTGGCGGTATCACAATATAATATCCTTTAGCCAGCAAAGCCTGCTCAACAGTAGCATCCCTGCTTAAAACCCTATCAGCCCTAAAAACCCATGGGTTACCCGCAGCAGGTTTATTTGGGGCGATAATAGTTAACCCCTTTATACCGTAATGGGTGGCGCTTTTAGCCATATAAACATCATAAGTTGGCGTAAACATTGGTCCGCGTACGGTGGCATACGTGTTTTCTATTTTTAAAAACTGATACTTATTTTCAAGGCTGTAGTAGTAAGTTTTTACGTAGGCGGCAGTATCTGCAAATAGCGGATCGCTGGCGGTTGGCTTGATGTTTTGCTCAACCCAGTCGGCAATAAACGTAGCATCTTTTACGCTATGCGGATGATGGGCGGTACCCTCTTTAATCATCATGGTCATACGGCCACCCAAACGCAGATATGTATCTTCAATAGGCAGGGTATTGGTGGGCAATAAAAAGTCTTCGGTACCTACAAGACTAAATACGGGTATGTCATTTTTAACCAACAGGTTTAAAGCAGCAAAGCTTTCGGGCCGGATGGCCGGATTATCGGCATATAAACAAGATACCTTATCTGGATGGGTAGTTGCCCAGGCATATTCATTTATACCGCCACGGCTCATGCCGCTAAATGCAGGTTTTTTGGTGAGGCCATGTTTGGTAAAGAAATCATACCATACTTCCCACGGTTTACCCGGGTCTATATTACAATAAACCACATGAAAGCCGCGCTTCAGCAGCTCTACTTCTGATTGTGACTCATGGTCCCAGTAATATCCGCGCCATGTAGCGGGGTTACCCGGCGCTGCTGTTTTAGGTACGATGACTATACAGCGTATTTTACCCTTTGGCGTATTTTTATCGTCCATGCCGGTACGCTCTTCGGGTGTAGCTATAAAGGGGGTTATGGTAAAGGTTTCCGTATCCATCAAATAGTCGTAACGGTCAAAGCCATGCCATGAGGTTTTTTCACCCTCGAAAGGGGTAAAACCCTGGGCAAATGTTTTGCCTGTTATCATTAACAAAAAGCAAATGGCAATAAGTAGTGCAGGTTTAAAGCAAGTCTTCATTTTTAGGTTATTGGTGTTTTATTGGTTGGTTTAACTGGGTTGCTGGTATCAGCTTAAACAAACTTAATGCATTAATTAATATTACGGCTAACGTAACAGAAATTAAACATAACTATTTCATTTTAAGCCGTTGGGAACGCAACCTCGCTTTTTTTATCAAAGAACCTGGCATACCGTTTTGCCTCGGCAACAATTTTTTGGGCGATTTGATTACTTACTTTAACAAAGGGTTCTATTTCAATAAATACTTTGTCTTTTTTCTCAATGCGCTTCCAGGAACCTGCTATTTGCCCGTTAACTACAACGGGCGGCTTAAATATCCCGCTACCGCTTAGCGTATTATGCTTATCATCAATACCGAAGGATCGGTTTTTATAAGCCACATAATACTCGTCATAAGCAGGTAATAACCGTACCGTGTTTACAAGTTTTTGTTCTGTTATAACCGGCAAAAACCAATAGGCCTGCCCATTTATAATTTGATGGTCAAGATTAGGTTTACTTAATTCGAGGCCACGTTTCGCATCGGTTATTGTGAGCCCGCTCCACCAGGCAAAATCATGTACGGTAGCCGGGCCGCGGCTTATAAAATATCTTTTTGCAAGTTCGGCTAGTGCCTCATCTTTATCTAAATATTTACTATCAGGTACGCGATCTTGAAGCAACATGTAAGTAAATTGCTTTCCCTTTCTTGCTCCGCTGCAAATCAGGCCATCCAACTCGGCATCTAAAAGTAAAAAGGAAAGATGATTATCGCCGGTTTTTATATTTTGCCCTTTTAGCAGCGGAATAAGTTCTTCCCTGCTTAACTGATTGCCCCCGGTAAGTGCAGTTTCAAATATTTTTTTGCTTTGCTTTAATATTGCACTATCTATTCCTTCTTTAACCAGGTAACCGGCCATTAACTTTTTTACTTGCGGAGCGGTAAGTTTTAACATCCAGCCAATATCACCGGGCGAAACAAAGTGCCATGTGGGGCGCAAAACATGTGTGCGAATTATTTTGCCCTCGTTAAATTCTTTTTCAACCAAAGTATCGGTTAACCCTTTTATCCTGGTGCCTAGCGCCCATTTAGCGCCATAAAAATCTTGCGCTTGTATACAGCCCATATAACTTACCAGCTCATGTGCTTTGGTAAATTTTAAGCCCATTAGTTGCTGGTTGATCAGGCGTTGTTGCAGTATATCGCGATTGCTCATTATAAAAGCAATGTAGTAAAATTTTATAGCCGGATGGAGATCAATTCGCAAAAAATCATAGAGAAATATGTATTATTTATGGCGTGCTTTTTGATCTAAAATACTAATAATAAAATATTTACCCCTGCATATTTAAAATAAACAATATAATGAAAAACTCATTTAAAGCCTTGCTGGTAGTAATGTCCATTTTGTTTAGTTGCGGCACAACAACAATGGTTACCAGCTCTTGGCGCAAACCCAACGCAACAGCTAACGGGTACAAAAAAATTTTTGTGGCGGCTATAACCAACAATATCCCTGCAAAGCAGGCCGTTGAAAATGGCCTACAGCACCAATTAGAGCAAAAAGGCATAATGATTGTAAAAAGCACAGATGTATTTCCGCCTAATTTTAGCACACAAACCGGGCAGCGGAAAGAATTGATATTGAGTAAAATACAGTCGACAGGTGCTGATGGAATTTTAACTATCGCCCTATTAAAGCAGACAACCGAAACGCATTACATACCACGAAGTGGCTTTTGGAACCCGGGTTTAAGGTATGGCTATTATAACAATTTTTGGAATTATTATAATAACTGGTACCCATCTATTTATGCTCCGGACTATTATGATGAGCAAGAAGTGTATTACCTGGAAACCAATTTATATAATGCGCGTAATGAACAGCTGATATGGGCCGCGCAATCAAAAACTTATGATCCGGTTAATATTGATAGTTTTTTAAAAGGCTACCTAAAATCAATTTACGACCAAATGGTTAAAGACGGTTTAATTACCTCAAGCCCGATTAGAGATTAAGGCACGCAAATTCTGGAGACTGTATCAAAAGTCATTAACAGTAAATAGCAATAAAATAATATTTGGCCTTTGTGATCTCTGTGTCTCCTTTGCGGCCTCTGCGTTTAAATTTTTACCACAGAGTGCGCAAAGAAGTCACAAAGTAACGCAGAGAGAGTTAAGTCCGGAAAATATAATTCTGTCCTGATTTTTGTAATATCAATTTTGATACAGCATCTTTTTTTATACTGCAAAAAAAACTTCCCGAACGGCAAGGCAACGTATTATTCTTTTTGTGCGTATTGTTTACAAATAGTTAAACAATTTAATTGCCCCTTGCCTTGAAGCGAATTATAGCAGGTATTTTCAATATTCTTGAAAAGCAGGAAAAAGCAAAATTAGTGAAGCTGATTTTGTTCGACTTGCTTATG
>NZ_JAQBOW010000049.1 GCF_028287845.1 Mucilaginibacter sp. | reverse complement strand
TAACACCCGAACTGGTTACCCATGTGGAAGATAACTGGCGCATACAAGCCGAACATTCGGGCGGTGGTTATTTCCATGATATGAGTCCGCACCAGCTTGACCAGATGCTGTTTTACTTTGGCGAGCCACAATATTACAGCGGCGCGTCCCTAAACCAGGGTGGCACCTACAAGGTTGCCGACCATGTTACCGGCCATATAGTATTCAAGAATAAAGTGGTAGTAAATGGGTCATGGAGCTTTAATGTGGCACCCTCAGCAGCAGCCGACCTTTGTGAAATAATTGGCAGTAAAGGAACAATAACCTTCCCGTTCTTCAATAAACCGCACATAGTAAAACTGGAAAATGAAGCAGGCGAAAGTGCTAAAGAATTTAAACACCCCGAGCATATATCGCAGTTAATGATTGAAAAGGTGGTAAACTACTTTAATGGTGATACGAATGTAAACCCATGCTCAATTGCGGATGCTATACCTTTAATGGATATTATGGACGCGTTTGGGGCAGCCCCACCCAACCATCCCCGGTAGGAAAGGCTTTTTAAAAGTCTCCCCTACGGGGGAGATTTACTTCTTCTTAGGCACCTTTGCCCCCTCTTTACGTGCTTCTGATAAGCCAATGGCTACAGCCTGTTTTTTACTGGTTACCTTTTGGCCGCTACCACTTTTTAATTTGCCTTCTTTCATTTCGTGCATGGTTTTCTCTACTTTTTCGCCAGCTTTTTCTGAATATTTTGCCATGATGTTTAATATTTAGTAAATGATAACAAGTCATGCAAAATATTTGCCAATTTTACACGGATGACCCCCATACCAGAAACTGATCTTATTTTAAATGCCGATGGGAGCGCCTACCACCTAAATCTGCTGCCGGGTGATGTTGCCGATACCGTAATTACCGTTGGCGACCCCGACCGTGTTGGCGAAGTAAGCAAGTATTTTGACACGGTAGAATTAAAAAAAGGAAAACGCGAATTCATAACACATACCGGCCATATGGGTGGTAAAAGAATAACCGTTCTATCAACCGGCATAGGTACAGATAATATTGATATTGTATTGAATGAGTTGGATGCATTGGTTAATATCGATTTTAAAACCCGTACCATTAATCCAAATCTTCATAGCCTTAATATTATCCGCATCGGCACTTCGGGCGCTGTACAGGCAGATATAGCGATTGATAGTGTGCTTTTATCGTCATCAGCTTTTGGGTTAGACCCATTAATGCATTATTATCAGCAAAGCCTAACCGATAAAGAACAAAATCTGCTTAAAGCGTTTAAAGCAGCTTTATCTGTTGATGCTCAACTATCCCCTTATATAGCCTCTGCCGGAAATAAATTACTTGCTGCATTAGGAAATGGCGAGCAGCAGGGCATTACTATTACCGCTCCGGGGTTTTATTCGCCGCAAGGCAGACAGTTAAGAGCCGTAACGGCTATTCCACAACTCATGGAGGTGATACAGCAATTTAATTTTGAAGGGCAGCGCATCACCAATTTAGAAATGGAAACCGCCGGTATATATGGTTTAGCGGCAAGTTTAGGGCACCAGGCATTATCTTATAATGTGATATTGGCTAACCGCGCTAACCGGGTTTTTAGCAAGCAGCCTGCAAAAATAATGGACCATTATATTAAACAATTGCTGGAAAAATTGGTGGACATTTTATAAATTATTGAATGTTAGCCAATTATTATTACCTTCAAAACTTATAATAAAACAACAACATTACCTACTAAATTATACCGTGATATGATGACGCCTAAAAAAACCATCGCTCCTTTTTACGAACGTTTATCGCTGGTACTTATAGGTATTTTAGCGCTTGGCTTTTTAATAATACAAGGCAAGGAAGTGCTTGATCCATTAATATTCGGATTTCTTTTCGCTATACTTTTACTGCCTGTTGCCGGTTTTTTAGAGCAAAAGCTGCGCCTGCCCAGGAGCGTATCGTCTTTTTTATCAATTATATTGTTGGTTGCTTTTATAGGCGGTGTATTGTATCTGGTAGGGTCGCAAATATCTAAATTAACAGACGACTGGCCGATGCTGCAAAAACAGCTTGCCCAATCAAGAGACAACATTTCTGAATGGATACAAAGCGCTTTCCAACTCAATTTAGAGAAACAAAAAGCTTATGTAGATAATACTGCCAAAAAAATCATGTCATCAGGCACCGAAGTTATAGGTACTACATTTGGGGCCGTGTCGTCATTGATGCTGTTTTATGTATTCATCATGATATTCACCTTTTTTATCCTGTTTTACAGGAAGTTGCTTTATGGCTTTATCCTGCAAGCTTTTGGTAAGGATAATGAGCCTATTGTACATGATATTGTAGAGAATATTCAAAGCATTTTAAGGCAATACATATTAGGATTGCTATTAGAAATGATAATAGTTGCCTGCGTAGCCTGTACCGCATTTTGGATGATAGGCATAAAATATGCCGCCCTGCTGGGTATAATTGTAGGCTTGTTTAACATCATCCCCTACCTGGGTATTTTTACCGCTTTATTTTTAAGCGTGCTGATAACCTTTGCTACCGGGCCGGTTGGCAACGCGGTTGAGGTTGGCCTTAGCATAATTGTTATTCACGCTTTGGATGCAAATATATTGTTGCCCACCGTTGTAGGCTCGAAAGTAAGGCTTAACGCGTTAATTACCTTTTTAGGCATTGTTTTGGGCGAAATGATATGGGGACTATCCGGCATGTTCCTTTCTATACCGATAACGGCTATTTTTAAAATAATTTTTGATCGTATTGAAAGCACGAAACCGTGGGGTTATCTGCTGGGCGGCGATTACGAGTTCAAAAAACCCGCAGAGAAAAAAATGAAAACGGAATAGCTACTCATATGCGTTTTAAGTTAATAACTATCCTTTTTCTATTATCATCAATCGGCGGCTTTACACAAAGCACTTTTAAAATAGTTCCGCTGGGTGTTTTGGGTGGGATAGATGAGAGCAATATGTCGGCCTATATGGTTGCCCCTGCCGGTAGCAATAATTATATCTGTATGGATGCTGGTACATTGCATTATGGTATTGAACAGGCTATAAAAAACAAGGTATTTACTATCCCTGCCGAACAGGTGTTAAAGAAATACATTAAGGGCTACTTTATTTCGCACCCGCATTTGGACCATATTTCCGGGCTCATTATTAACTCGCCCGATGATAGCACTAAAAGTATTTACGCTTTTGCGAATTGTATAAACATCATTAAAACCCACTATTTTACATGGACCAGCTGGGCCAATTTTGCCAATGAAGGTGAAATGCCGCAATTAAAAAAATACACTTACCAGGTATTAAAACCCGGCGAAGAAATAGATGTGGCCAACACCACCATGAAAGTTACGGCATTTCCGTTGAGCCATTCAAATTTAACAAGCACCGCGTTCCTTATCAAAAGCAACAATAGCTATTTATTGTATTTAGGTGATACAGGGCCTGACGAAATAGAAAAGAGTAATAATCTGCAGGCGCTATGGCAGGCTATTACACCGCTTATTAAAAATCATCAACTAAAAGGGATAATGATCGAAGCATCCTTCCCGAATGAGCAGCCTGATAAAACCCTATTCGGTCACTTCACCCCAAAATGGTTAATGACCGAAATGACCGGACTAAGCAAACTAACCGGCGCGGATGCCTTAAAAAACTTTAACCTGGTTATTACCCACGTTAAACCTCCGCAGGTAAATATTAATAAACTGAAGGCGCAGCTTAAGGCAGACAACAGCTTTGGCTTTAATTTGATTTTTCCGGTACAGGGGAAGGAGTTGGATCTTTAAAAAAAATCATGTCATTTCGAACGACGGTGAGAAATCTTTTATGTCATGCTTATAATCGCACGTATAAGATTTCTCCTCGTACCTCGTCGAAATGACAGGTGGGTTTTTCCTATCTTTGCTGCAATGAAATACCTGCGCCTGCTATTATTTCCTTTTTCGTTGATCTATGGCTTCGTCATCATGATACGCAATTGGTGTTATGATGCCGGCCTGTTTCAAAGCAAGCAATTTGAGTTACCTGTTATATCTGTTGGCAACCTCGAGGTTGGCGGTGCAGGCAAAAGCCCGATGACCGAATACCTCATTCGCCTGTTTAAAAACGACTATAAACTGGCAACCCTTAGTCGTGGTTATGGCCGCAAAACAAAAGGCTACCAAATTGCTACTGCCACGGCTAATGCCACCAAAATTGGCGATGAGCCCGCACAATTCAAACATAAATTTCCGGATATTACCGTTGCCGTTTGCGAGAAACGGGTGGATGGTATTGAACAGTTAAAAGCCAGCCATGATTTAATTATTCTGGATGATGCTTACCAGCACCGCGCCGTTAAACCGGGCTTAAGCATTTTATTGTTTGATTATAATAGCCTTAACAATCTGCACCTGGTATTACCCGCGGGTAATTATCGCGAGCCGTTTAGCGGGCGCTGGCGCGCGGATATTATCATCATCAGTAAATGCCCGGAATTATTAAGTGCTGATGAGCAAGCGGTAATTACAGCTCACATGGGACTGCTGCCCTATCAGCAGTTGTTTTTTACTACTATAAGTTATCAGCCTTTGCAAGCTATGGATGGTAACTTGCCTGCTATTAATATTGATACGGATACTACCGTTTTTTTATTAACAGGTATAGCAAATGCCAATCCGTTAATTACTTATATTAAAAATCACACATCACACGTTATACATCATAATTATCCCGACCATCACTGCTTTAGCTTAAAAAATATTACTAAACTTGCCGATGAATTTACAGCTTGCATCTCACAAAAAAAGGTAATCATTACAACAGAAAAAGATGCACAGCGTTTAGGAGAACAACAATTGCTGCCACTTGTTAAAAAACTACCCATTATGGTGATACCCATAGGCGTAAAATTTTTAAACCAACAGCAGCAATTTGATCAATTTGTTATTGAATATGTTAGAAAATATAGAGAGCACCACCCAATACATTAAAAGCCGCATTGGCAATTTTGAACCCGAGGTGGGTATAATTTTAGGAACAGGCTTAGGGGGACTGGTAAGCGAGATAAAAATAGAAAAACAGCTAATGTATAGCAACATACCTGATTTTCCTATTTCTACTTTAGAGTTTCACTCGGGTAAATTAATATTTGGTATGCTGGGCGGTGTAAAGGTAGTAGCCATGCAGGGCCGCCTGCATTATTACGAAGGCTATAACATGCAGCAAATCACTTTCCCCGTTAGGGTAATGAAAATGCTGGGGATAAAAACCTTGTTCGTATCAAACGCCAGCGGGGCCTTAAATCCTGCCTTTAAAAAAGGCGATCTGATGGTTATCGAGGACCATATAAGCCTGCAGCCTGATAATCCGCTGGTAGGCAGAAATGAATCAAACCTGGGCCCTCGTTTCCCGGACATGAGCGAACCTTATAAACAAGTTCTGATTGATAAAGCGTTGGCTATCGCTTCAAAAAACAGTATTCTTTGCCATAAAGGTGTATATGTTGCGGTAACCGGCCCTAATTTGGAGACTAAAGCCGAATACAAATATTTACGCATTATTGGCGGCGATGCCGTTGGTATGAGTACCGTGCCCGAAGTTATTGTAGCCAACCACATGGGTCTGCCGGTATTTGCTATATCTGTGTTAACCGACGAGGGTTTCCCGGAAACGCTAAAACCGGTTTCGCTGGAAGAAATTATTGAGGTGGCCCGCGCGGCCGAACCAAAAATGACATTAATACTTAAAGAATTGATTGCCGGTTTAAATGCCTGATAAATTAAAATATATACTGCTTTTACTGATCTGTATTACAGCGCAGGCAGCTTTTGCACAACAATATAATCCCAACAACCAGAGGCGTCCTAATGGATTTGTTGGGGATACTGCTGCGTTAAAGGGAACAAACATGGCGCCGCTTACTGCCGAGCAGCAAATAGATACCTTACGCAAGCGTGAACAACGCAGCCGCGACTCGATAGTTTTTACCTCGAAGTTTATTAGAATAACCAATGAAAATTTACTGAAAGATAGCACACAGCTATTTCCAATTGATACAACTTTAACCAATTTTGAAAACTACAGCCCGCTTTTTCAACCGCGGTCGCCCAAAATAAGTTTGGGTGGTACTATGGGTCTGGCTACAAGAAGCTTATTGTTTGAGCCGTCAAAAACTATAGGCTTTGATGTGGGCATGCACGCACTTGATCCCTATCTGTTAACTCCGCAGGATATACAATATTACAATGCCCGTGTGCCTTATACCTTGCTAACCATGTTTTCGGCCGGTAGAACAGAGCAATACTTTAAAATATTGCATACCCAAAATATAAAGCCTAACTGGAATGTTGGCTTTAACTTAAACTTTATTGGTTCGCGGGGATTTTATGCCAGTAATCAAGTACTGGGGCAAAATGTTAGCGATTTAAATGCCGCCGTGTTTAGCTGGTACGAGTCAAAAAACAAACGCTATAACTTATTGGTAAACATGGTGTTTAACAACCTTAAATCGCCCGAAACAGGTTCTATATTAAATGACTCGGTTTTTACCAGTGCAAAGGGTTCGTTTGATAAAAGTACCGAACCTGTACGATTACCCAATACCTATGAGAACTGGAAAACCGGCGGTTTTTACATTAAACAGTTTTACTACATAGGGCGCATAGATACTACTGTAAAAAAAGGTGGAGCAAATATATTGCCTACGCAAAGGGTAACCTATACCCTTAATTATAATGTTACCAAGTATGAGTTTTTGCAGAATGATATTGATACCTATAATGTTTTTCCTGATTATTATTACAGCGCTAACCGGTCAAGAGATTCACTTAATTTAACACATATACAAAATGATTTTGGGTATAGCTTTTATTTACGGGGCAAATCACAAAAGTTTGTAAAGAACGAGTTAAAACTCGACCTTGGGCTTACGCACGACCTGTATCATTATACCCAGTACGTAACCGATACCACGCTGGATGTAAACAGCAACAAGGTAAGAATGCCAGACAAAAAGCAAGATGCAACCTTCCAGAACATTACCGTTAAAGGCAAGCTAAGTTACCGCTTTAGCGACAGGATAAACCTTGAGTTTAACGTGGACCAAATAGTTGCCGGGCGTAATTTTGGCGATTTTATTTATGATGCCAAAGCATTGATAGCGGGTAATAATAAAACAGGTAAAATTATATTGGATGGTTATGTACAAAGCAGTTCGCCGCCATTAGTGGCTACCGACTGGATATCTAACCACTATATATTTCATAACAGCTTTCATAATCAAAAAACCACCAGCTTATCATTCAATTATATTAATAACCCGCTGCAGCTTGATCTGAAGGCCGAATACTTTTTAATTACCGACTACCTTTACTATACCGCGCAACCCGGTGGTATTGATGCACATCCGGTACAATTGTCAAACCCTATTAACTTATTAAAAGTGAGCCTGGGTAAAAACCTTTCATGGCGCGACCTGCACTTTGACAACTTTATAGTATACGAAAAAACCGACTATCAATCTACCCTGCGCGTACCCGAAGTATATACTTACACCAGCCTATATTATAACATGTTTTTGTTTAGTGTGCTGCACCTGTCGGTAGGTACAGATGTGCGCTATAACACGGCCTATACCGCGCCATCCTACGCTGTTGGGTTGGGACAGTTTTATAATGGCCCTGATATTACATTCTCATCCTACCCGGTGGCAAACATTTTTTTGAAGGCTACCCTGCAAAAAACCAATATTTTTGTGGGTTATGATTACGCCAACCAGGGCATATTTAGTAAAGGCTATTATACTGTTAACCGCTACCCGCAACAAGATCGAATACTTAAATTTGGAGTAAGTTGGATGTTTTTCGAGTAAGTTACGTTTTTAATTTTTTCTTCTTCGCCGCGGGGAAAAGCACATTATTCAATATCAGCCTGTAGCCTGGCGAATTGGGGTGCAAGTTTAAATCGGTTGGCGGTTCATTAAAGCCGTGTTGGTAGTCTTCCGGGTCATGCCCGCCGTAGAACGTCCATTGGCCTTTGCCATATTCGCCGTGTATGTAGCGGGCCTCGTTCATGGTCTTCATTTCGCCCATTATGGTTACGCCGGGTTTTAACATATTTTTATTAAAAGCAGTTGCCAGGCCCATAAAGCCTTTTATTACCCGGTCATGATCCTGCGTAAGCATGCTGGGCACCACGTCCCACTTGGCCGAAAAATCAAATAAGGTAAAAAAATCGTTCTCCATGCCAATACTGCGGTGTAAGGGCCCGGTATCAATATTGCTGAATCCGCGCCCATTACCGGTAACCACCGTAAAATTCTGGAACGCGAAGGTTTGGCTAAAGTCCAGCTTTGATTGCGCGCGCGGATCGGGTGGGTCGCCGTCATACGTTTCGTCAACAATATCTGTATTGGCTGCAGCGAGGGCTATATCAAAACTATCCGCGCCGCTGCACATGGCAAATAAAAATCCGCCGCCGGCAGTAAAATCACGGATGCGCTGTGCAACCGCCAGCTTCATTTTTGATACTTTTTTATAGCCAAACTGTCGTGCGGTAGCTTCTTGTATTTGCTTATCTTCTATAAACCGGGAAGAGTTTCGGCCACGACCGGTTTTGCTGTATTGCCCGGTAAAATCTTCATGATGCAGATGCAGCCAATCGTATTTTGGTAATTCGTCTTTTAATACTTCTGCATCATAAATTATATCAAAAGGGATCTCGGCATATTTTAATACCAGTATCACCGCGTCATCTGATGGCAATACACCTATTTTAGGCGAATAAACAGCCACGCGGGGTGCCTTTTGCAACTTCACCAGGTCCATATTTACGGATGGATCGTTTATTTGTGCAGTGATCTCGCTTACTTTGGCATCAGCCAGTACTTCGTAAGTAACGCCGCGTATTTTGCACTCGTCCTCGGTTTTTTTATTATACAGTGTCATGAAACTGCCGCCGCGGTAGTTAAGCAGCCAGTCTACTTCGTCGCCGTTCTTTAAAACCCAAAAAGCAATGCCGTATGATTTTAAATGATCTTTTTGAACATCATCCATAGGTATCAATATGGATGCGGCTTTAGAGCTAAAAGCTGAAAGCAAAAAGGTGAAAGCTAAAAGGTGTTTTAGATATTTCATCATAAAATAACCTATATAACAGTTATAACAGTTGCAAAAGCTATATAACGTGTAAACCCCTCCCTACACCCTCCCGTTGGGAGGGAAATCGCACTGGCCTTTGCTTTTTCTATATTATCAAACTAACTTGCTTACCAAAAATCTCTAATCACCAATCAAGTTTTCTGTTTCTTCTTCTTCGCAGCCGGGAACAGCACATTATTTAATATCAACCTATAACCGGGCGAATTAGGGTGTAAATTCAAATCAGTGGGCGGATCGCTAACGTTGTGCTGGTAATCCTCCGGATCATGGCCGCCATAAAATGTCCATTGCCCTTTGCCGTATTCGCCGTGTATATAACGCGCCTCGTTAGCGGTTTTCATTTCGCCCATTATGGTTACACCCGGCTTTAACCTATTTTTATTAAAAGCGGTGGTAAGACCCATAAAACCTTTTATCACTTTATCATGATTTTGGGTGAGCATACTGGGCACCACATCCCATTTAGCCGAAAAATCAAACAGGGTAAAAAAATCATTCGTTCTGTCTACCTGGCGCGTTTGGGTTACATCAATATCACTAAACCGGTGAGAGAACGGGTTATTATCCAAATTAAAATTCTGGAAAGCGAAGGTTAACCCATAATCCAGCTTATTTGCTGCATCAGGGTCGGCGGCATCGCCATCAAACATACTTTCGCATATATCGGTATTACTGGCTGCCAGCGCAACATCAAACGTTTCGGTACCAGAGCACATGGCAAATAAAAAGCCACCGCCAGCGGTAAAGTCCCGTATATGTTCGGCAACGGCCAGCTTCATTTTCGATACTTTTTTAAAGCCCAGTTTAGCGGCCATTTCCTCCTGCGCTTTTTTATCATCTATATACCATGACGCAGTACTAAAGCCGGCATAAAACTTACTGTACTGCCCGGTAAAGTCTTCGTGGTGCAGGTGCAGCCAATCATATTTAGGCAAGTCTCCGCGAATTACCTCTTCATCATAAACTAGGTCGAAAGGAATCTCGGCATATTTTAACACCAGCGTAACAGCATCATCCCAGGGCAGTTTATTTTTAGGCGAATACACCGCTATTTTGGGTGCTTTCTCCAACTTCACCAGGTCCATATTGGCAGATGGGTCGTTTACCTGGGTAATGATCTCGCTTACCTGCGCATCGGCTAAAACCTCGTAGCTAACGCCTCGTATCTTGCACTCGTCTTCCAGTTTCTTGTCATACCTGGTCATGAAGCTTCCACCGCGATAATTAAGCAGCCAGTCTACCTCGCCATCATTTTTCAATACCCAAAATGCTATGCCGTATGCTTTAAGATGATTTTTTTGTGCCTCGTCCATAGGCATCAATATAGATGCAGCCCTGCTTGTTAAGGCTAAAAGGCAAAAAGCGAAGGGTAAAAGGTATTTTAAGCGGCGAATCATATTCAAATTTAACGAATTATTGTTTAAGGTATTATTACTAATTAACGCGTTTAGTGATTAAATTCGATATAAAAAATTAGTTCCCCAGTAAAGTAAGCACATGCAGCAATAAACCTATGCCCGTTAAATATTTTTGCTGTACTGTACATGTACACGTTGATACGCCTTGGTATACCATGGTACACTTAACATCGCTACGCTTGTTGACCTCTTCGGCAAGCGGGAAAGAGGATTGGTATTAATTCCCAATCAACTAATCTCCAACCTCTAATCTTTAATAACTTACCTTTCACCTTTTACCTCAAAAACATTACCTTTGCCAACTATTAAAAAAAAATTGAGAATGAGTAAAGCAATTATAAAAACTGAAAAAGGCAACATGACCGTAGATTTTTACGAGACTGATGCTCCTAAAGCAGTGGCTAATTTTAAAAAATTAGCAAAAGAAGGATTTTATGACGGAATAACGTTTCACCGCGTTATACCTAACTTTATGGTACAGGGCGGTTGCCCTTTCTCTAAGGATCCTGCAACTGCTTACAAAGCAGGCAGCGGCGGACCAGGTTATAATATTGATTGCGAATTGACAGGTGAATTTCAGTATCATGACCGTGGCGTATTGTCTATGGCACATGCCGGCCGTAACACTGGCGGATCACAATTCTTTATTTGCCACAGCCGTACCAACACTGCGCACCTTGACCGTAACCATACCTGCTTTGGAAAAGTTATTGAAAATGTTGACCTGGTTGATGAGATACGCCAGGGCGATAAAATTTTAGGAATAGAAGTAATCGAAGATTAATAGTGAGTAGTGAATAGTGAGTAGTTAAGATCACTTCTAACTACTCACTATTCTCCTCTCACCATTCAACTATAACATATATGAATTTAAGCGGAATAGTATCAGTATCAGGCAAACCGGGCTTGTGGAAAGCATTGGTACAAAATAAAACAGGTTTTGTATTAGAAAGCCTTGATGCGCAAAAAACCAAATTAATAGCCAACCTGTCAACCGCCAAATTAGCGGCTTTAGATGAGATAACCATTTTTGGTTATGACGATGACATTAAGCTTACAGATGTATTTGAGCGCATGAAAACTGCCGCGTCTGTACCTGATGCTAAAGCCGACGGCCCCAAGTTAAGGACATTCTTTAGAGAAATAGCGCCGGATCATGATGAAGAAAAAGTTTACGCTTCTGATATGAAGAAGGTATTAAACTGGTACAGCATATTAAAAGATATGCCTTTGTTTAACGAGGAAGCAAAAGCGCCTGAAGCAGCCGACGCAGAAAAACCTGCTGCAGCTATAAAAGCAGTAGAAAAACCAAAACCGGTAGCCAAGAAAGCCCCGGCTGCTAAAGCACAAGCCCCAAAAGTTAGCGCACCAAAAAATCCATCAAAAAAAGGATAAGTAGATGTGCAGATATGCAAATGCGTGAATGTGCAGATGCTTATCGCTTATAAATAAAAAATGCCTTACTGAAACAGTAAGGCATTTTTTATTGCAGTTTATTTATTAATTTTTTCATCTGCACATTTGCATATCTGCATATTCGCACATCTATTTAACACTCCGGCTCATCACACTTTTCCTCGGCAAACTCTGGTTCAAAGGTGCTGTGGTTTATGTCGAGGTGTTGCAGGCGGTGCCTTAGGTCCTGTTTAATGGCATCAAATAAATGCAAATCGGTGGGCAGTATAACCAGGTGAGCGGTTAGCGCGTTTTCGGTAGTGCTTAGCGCCCATACGTGCATGTGGTGCACATCAACTACACCTTTAGCCTTCATCAATTCGTTCTTGATTTTGGTGAGGTTCATTTCTTTAGGCACGCCATCCATTTCTAACCTTAAACTGTCTTTAAGCAGGCTCCAGGTACCGCGTAATATAACAATGGCTATTATTAAACTTACTACACTATCTATCCAGTACCATTTGGTAAAATAAATTATTACTCCGGTTATTACCACGCCTAATGATACCACTGCATCCATTGCCATGTGCATATAAGCGCCTTTTACGTTCAGGTCGGTGTCTTTATCTTTTACAAAAAGCCATGCGGTAAACGCATTAATACCTATACCTATTAAAGATACCCATGCTACCGTATCGCCGGCAATTGGCTGCGGGTGCATAAAGCGGATAACCGCCTCGTAAACAATGATACCGATTGAGGCCACCAATATAACCGCGTTAAAAAACGACACCAATATGGTAGACCGTTTATAACCGTAAGTATAATTACTGTTTGAACCAACCTTGGTTAGCTTAAATGCCAGCAAAGCCAAAGCTAAACCTACCACATCACTCAGGTTATGCCCGGCATCGGTTAATAAAGATAATGAGCCGGTTATTAAGCCTGCAATTACTTCAATTACAACAAAGGCCGAGTTTAAAATTATACCCCATATAAAAGCTACATTTAAATGATCTAGCCTGGGGGCTTCATGGTGATGGTGACCAAATCCATGAGAATGATCGTGGTCGTGAGAATGGGGGTGAGCTGACATGGTACGAAGTTACGCTTTACTGGTTGAAATTTAAATTAGAACGAGATTAAACTAAGTATGGGCGCCGATTACTCACCCCGACGTCGCTACACCTACCGCCACCCTTCCGCAAGCGGGAAAGAGGGTTGAGGAAAATCTTTAATAACCATCTTTTGGCCAAAGCCGAAGATAGGTCGCGTACGAAGTGCCGCGGGGTGAGTCAACAGCGCCCGTTCCTCACCTACTCATGATGGTACGGCTCACCCTTCAATATTGTAAAGGCCCTATATAACTGCTCTGTAAAAAACAAGCGTATCATTTGGTGCGAGAAAGTCATTCGCGATAGGGACAGCTTATCATTGGCCCGCTCATACACAGATTGGTCGAACCCGTACGGCCCACCAACTACAAATACCAGGCAGGAGGTGGAACTGACAGACTTTTTATCTAAATAAGCGGCAAATTGTTTGGAGGTTAGCTCCATACCTTTTTCATCCAGCAGAATAACATGATCTAACGGGGATATTTTTTTGAGGATAAGTTCTGCCTCTTTAACTTTTTGCTGCTCCTGCGTTAAAGCTTTGGTGTTTTTTAGCTCGGGGATGTCTACAAGCTCCAGTTTAGTATAATGCTTTAATCGTTTTACATATTTGTCAATGCCATCTTTTAAATAAGCATCTTCTGTTTTGCCAACGGTTAGGAAAGTTATCTTCATAAAAAAACAAATAAACGTAATTTAAAATATTAGTGGTTATTTAGCCTGATTTTTATTTAGGATGGAACAGGATATAATTGAATACTATAAAAACAACGCGCAGCTTGCACAGCAAGAGGCCGATAAATTCAAAAAACTGGCAGATACCTATTCGCTAATGCGTCTCAGCATTTTTGTGATGATGGTGGTATCTATCTACTTTGGGGTGAAAGAGGACGACTTTACCATTGTAGCTGTCACTTTTTCCATACTGATAGTTGGCTTCGCCTGGCTGGTATCGCGCCAAAGTATTTACGAACGTAAAATGAAATACTTTAAGGATCTGAAACTTATTAATGATAACGAAATAGCCAGCATCCTCTCGCGCGATAACCTGTATGATAACGGGGCCAAATTTGCCAACGAAAAACATTTTTATACTGCCGATCTGGACATATTTGGCAATGCCTCACTGTTCGGTTTAATGAACCGGGCTGCTACCGGTCCGGGCAATGCAAAACTGGCTACCTGGTTAAGCGCGCCAGCAAAAAAGGAAATTATTTTAGAAAGGCAAGACGCTGTTAAAGAGATCGCCAATAAAAATCAATGGAAACTGGAAGCGCAAACCCTGCTTTTATTCGCCAATAAAACAGATGCTAACCAGTTACACGGGTTGTTTAATTACCTGCATACGCCTTTAGAACTGCCCCGCGAAAAGTTGCTGATTAATTATATCATGATAGCGCCTTACCTGTTAGCAGCGGCATTTATAGCAGGTTATTTTATGCCGGTATTTACATTGGCTGGTATAGTGCTGGCAATTGCCAATTTAACCATCATTACCATAAATGGTGGCTACATTGCCAAATCTGCCTCTATTGCCGATAGGATTAGCAAAGTGCTGACCGACTACGCGGTTGTATTTAACAAGATAGAGGGCGAAAACTGGCAATCGGCCTATAACAGCGCGCTAACTAAAAAGATCAAAGAAAATAACACCTCAAAAAATATTGAAGAATTAGCCAGGCTCATTAATAAATTAAGTTATAGCCTGATAATGATAGTGGGTTTTATACTGAACATATTTTTCCTGTGGGCGCTAAAGCAGATTATAGCTATTGAGCAATGGAAACGCAATAACCACGAAAGTTTAGAGGATGCTTTTGAAGTGATAGCCGAATTTGAGGCTTTATCAAGCATTGCGGGTTTGCAGGTTAATTATCCCGAATGGTGCATCCCGCAAATTGAGGATGGTAAAGCGTATACTTTAGTAGCTAAAAACCTTGCCCACCCGCTCATTAACAGTAAAACCCGCGTAACGAATGATTATGAACTGACGGACACCTTTAAAATAGATATCATTACCGGATCGAACATGGCGGGCAAGAGTACTTTCCTGCGTACCATTGGTATTAATACCGTATTGGCGCTTTGCGGCGCCCCTGTTTGTGCCGAAACAATGCGCGTATCGGTTATGACCATGGTAAGCTATATGCGGATCAAAGATTCGTTAAATGAGCGCACATCAACCTTTAAAGCCGAGCTTGACCGCCTGCAAATGCTACTGGCTGCCGTTGAGCAGGAATACAAGGTTTTCTTTTTGATAGATGAGATGCTGCGCGGCACTAATTCGGTTGATAAATACCTGGGCTCGAAAGCGGTTATCGAGCAATTAATAGCCAAACACGGTGTAGGAATGGTGGCAACACACGATCTGGAGATAGCGAAACTGGAAACCGCTTATCCTGACTATGTGCGTAATTTCTATTTCGATATACAGGTAAAAGATGGCGAAATGCTATTCGATTATAAAATAAAGCATGGCGAGTGTAAGACGTTTAACGCTACATTATTGCTTAAGCAGATTGGGATAAATATTGAGTTGGATCTGTAATAGATTATTCATTAATTGCCAATGCATTAATTATATCTAATTTAATTAACTCCCAATATTTTCCCCTTAGGCAAATAGGTTCAAAATCATCATCGGCATTATCAAAATCCTTAAAATTTGATCTGATAAATTCTTCATTATGATTATACGGATACCGCTGTTGGTGCAGTGTAAGCATTTGAGGGATGGTATAATTATCTAATAATTCATGCAGGTCCCAAAAATCCTTCTTCCTTCCTCCCCTGGCTATTACATCAACTTTCATAGCAATTATCTCTTCAATAGTAGCCATTCTAATATTATCTACTATCAGCGGGGGCTGTATAAAATTGTCTGTATAATAAATATCCAGCTTTATTGAATTATCTCTGTTCTTTCCGACGATATATGACCTTCCATTGCCCGGCAGTGCATTAAAAGAGGCATCTACGTATGAAAAATTATCTTTAAGGAATTGATCTATACTATTAAAATCTATCGAACCATAATCAGCATCCGTAAACAAATCAATATCAACAGACATGCGGTGACCAATTTGCAGACTAAGTGACGTTCCGCCTACTAACCTGAACTGTGATAATTCGGGGGCATTCATCAGCAAAATCAAACCGTCTTTTAATAAACCTTGTACGGTATTCCAATACATTACTTAAATATATGAGTTGACAAATGGGTGTTCTTATCTATGGCAATCTTCTGCCTTATCTCCTCAACGGTTTGTCTTCCATAAAATCTAATGATCTCATTCATTTCCTGCTCATTGCCCCGTTCAAAAACTCGTTTAATTACAGATCGCTTTTGCTTTTCCCAATCAATATTAGCGATAGTTGTATCCCAAAAAAGCACCGGCCGAATTATAGAGAGATCGGGCTTCTTATTTATTTGCTTAAGCTGTTTTATTTTTTTTATATCATAATAAACTTGTAAAACCATAAAATAACCTTCCTCCAAACCCAATTCCTGTTCAATTTTCATGGCCAATGATGTGTTCATATCTCTTTTGACTTTAGTAATAGCACCAATGGTTTGCGGGTATTCATTAATAGATAATGCAAAACGTCCTTTAGCGAGCTTCCGTTTTTTAAGTTCGCGCCCTAAAACTATACCTGGGTGTATCCCTTTAATTATAGAAATATTATTATCCATAAACAAAAATAAACAATTTTGTTTATATATAAATGTTTATTTATTGGTTTTTAACAACTTTGACTTCATTTTTTTACATTATAGCTAAAATTTGAGTGTGATGTACGCTACACCTCAAACAAAAAGAGCGATAGGCACAAACCCATCGCTCTTTTTTGCTATGCTGAGCAATATTATCTGCCGCCGCTGCCGCCGCCACCTCCTGAACCACCGCCTACGCCACCTTGATCGCCTTGTTTAAGGTCATCATTGTTAATACCTTTCTTTTTCTCCATTGGGTTGCTAAAGGTAATTTTACCAAAGTTATAGCTAAACGTTAAACCAACCGAACGGAAAGGGAACGCGAACGTGCTGTTCTGAACAAACGTAGGGCTCTTCAGATCTGAATTGAAATATTTGTATTTGCTAAACGGCTCCAGTGTGTTGATACCGACAGACATTTTCTTTTGCATGAATTGTTTCCTTACACCCGCGCCAAATATGCTGAATGATGGGTTACTTCCCTGTATAGTATAACGTTTTGAATTTTCAACCGCGAATACCTCGGCAATAAAACCACTTGGCAAGTTAACAGACCCACTCAGGAAAGCATTGTAGGCAAATGTTGCGCCTGTACGGGTTTGCTGTGTTGCATAACCACCTTCGGCAGTAGGATTATAAGTATAGCCGTTAATACTACCCCTGATAGTTAATATTGATATAGGATTAATTGACCCAAAGAAACTCGACCCAAATGAATTATTAACACCTACGTTAGCATAGGTAGTTAATGTTCCCTGATTATTGTTTATTGGCAAAGCAATGCTTTCTATTAAACCACCCGTATGTTTATAATATACCGAGAAATTAATAACAGAAGATTTAATAAACGTATTATAATTCAGCTCCACAGTTTGCGAAACCTCCGGCGATAATTTAGGGTTACCCTGCGATTCACTGTTAGGGTTACTTGCATTCAAAAACGGGTTAAGGAACGTTAAGCTTGGCCTGGTTATCCGCTTGCTATAAGTTAACTTCACGGTTTTTGTGGTACTTAATGCTTTCTGCACAGTAAAGCTTGGCACAAACGTATTATAACTGTTTGAAAAAGGCGCAAAATTGGTTGTTACCACGCTTGGCTCGCCGTTGATGCGTGTATTTTCATCTCTTACACCTGCTAATAACGTATATTTCTTAGGCAATGTAATGGTCATAACCGCATAACCGGCGGTTACATATTGATTGTATTTATATAGGTAAGAATTTGTAGGATCAAGTATAAAGCTGGTCGAATCGGCTGCGCCAAAGGTTGCCGTTTTAAATACATCAGCATTGCTGCTTATATTTCTAAAAATGCCTTTACCACCTGCTTCTAACTTAAATATTTTATTTATTGGCAATATGTAATCTGCCTGTAAGGTATATTCATTATTTGTACCGTTATTATCTCCGCGCTGGTTAGGGTTAAGAGCAGATTGCTGCGCATAGGTGTTCATAAAATCAGTAGTTATAACACTATGGCTCCACTGGCTTGAGAAACTTAACTCATGACCCTCTTTTTTGAATTTATGCGTATAATCCAGGCTCCAGTCAAATCCGCCAAAAGTGTTATGCGATACTGAACTTCCGGTTGTCATCCTGCTATTTGCAGGAGTAAGAAAATCGGTACTGCCAACTACAACCCCACCGGTACTGTTAAAGCCACCCTGGTTAAGCCTTACGGTCGAGGTAAGGCTGTTAAAGCTATTAAAATCATAGTTTGCCGTGATTGAACCAATAGCGCCATGACGCTTTATCTTGGTTGAACCTACCCTGCTGTTGGTAAGCGTAGGTGTATTACCATTTAAAAAAGTTTGTGTAAACGTAGAATTAGATACCTGCGGCCAGGTAAGGTTACCACCTGCGTTAACAGCTAAGCTGAAGCGATTTTTACTGTAATTTAAATTGATGTTACCATTGTTTTGGCGCGTACCAATACCACCGCTAACCGAACCACTAAAGCCCGACATGTTTTTTTGTTTGGTGATAATGTTAATGATACCCGCTGTGCCTTCCGCATCATATTTTGCTGATGGTGAGGTTATAACTTCTATACTTTTTATCTGATCGGCAGGGATGGTTTTTAATACATCTGATAAGCTTGCAGATGTTGCGCCCGATGGTTTACCATTTATTAATACACGCACGTTACCGTCGCCACGCAGGGATACATTGCCATTTATGTCAACAGCAACCAACGGGACTTTTTGCAATACATCGGTAGCATTACCGCCTGCGGCGGTAAGATCCTTTTCGGCATTGTAAACAATTTTATCTATGCGATTTTCAATCAAAGGGGCAGTACCGGTTATGGTAACCTCCTTTAGCGATTTTGAACTTGGGGAAACAACAACAGTACCTAAATTTTTATCAGGCTTTGAAGGGGTTGTTTCTACCTTATTAATAATCTTGGTTGGATAACCAATAAAAGTTATCTCTATTCTATAAATACCAGGATGGATATTATCTAATTTAAAGCTTCCCTTATCATCAGTTAAAACACCGGTAATAGGTGATTTCCCGGTGCTTCTGAATAAACTTACCGTACCATAATCTAACGGTTTGTTAGTAACAGAATCAATAACAGTACCGGATATACGGCCTATTATTAATGAGCTACCGCCGCCGACACCAAATTGTGCCCTGGCTATAGTAACAGATAAAATTATTGTAATGAGTAAAATTATACGCTTCATTTTATATTTTTTTTTTGTAATTGGAGGCGAAACAACTTCAAATGTTACAACGAGACAGTTATTTTATTTCGATAATTGATCAGCATGATGTAAATGTAACACTAAGTACCTGTTAAACAACCATATTTACAATTCGTCCTTTTACTACAATTACTTTTTTAGGCTGCTTACCATCCAAATATTTTTTCACATCGGCATTGGCTAAAACAAACTCTTCAATCTCCTTTGGCTCCAGGCTTAGTGAAATATTCAGGTTCATTTTGGTTTTACCATTGATAGAAATAGGATATGCAAATTCATCCTCCACCAAATAAGCAGGGTTAAATTTTGGATAGGCCGCATACGATAAAGTACCCGCCTCATTGCCCAGCATTACCCAAAGCTCCTCGCAAATATGCGGGGCATAGGCTGATAGTGTAATGACTAAATCCTGCAAAACCCGGCGGTTATTACATTTCAAATCAGTTAATTCATTTATGGCGATCATGAAGCTGGAAACAGAGGTATTGAACGAAAAACGCTCAATATCTTCCTCCACCTTACGGATGATTTTATGCAATGATTTTAATTCGGCTTTGGTAGGCTCGGCATCTGATAGCGTAAATACCCACGCGTCATTATGGAACAATCGCCAGAATTTACGCAAGAACTTAAATACACCTTCAATACCGTTAGTGTTCCACGGCTTGCTTTGCTCCAGCGGACCTAAGAACATTTCATACATGCGTAAAGTATCGGCACCGTAACGCGCTATCAAATCATCCGGGTTAACCACATTGAATTTGGATTTTGACATCTTTTCAATTTCAACTCCACAGATGTATTTGCCGTTCTCTAATATAAACTCGGCATTCTTGTATTCCTCACGCCAGGCTTTGAATTTATTTATATTAAGAACCTCATTCTCCACCATATTCACATCCACATGCAATGGCGATGTTTTGTATTGACCAATTAAACCATGCGAAACAAAAGTATTGGTGCCCCGGCCTTCTTCATCAATTAAACGGTAAACAAAATTCGAGCGCCCCTGTATCATCCCCTGATTGATCAACTTCTTGAAAGGCTCTTCCTCAATCACTAAATCAATATCTTTCAAAAACTTGTTCCAGAAACGACTGTATAGTAAGTGCCCGGTAGCGTGTTCGCTGCCGCCGATGTACAGGTCTACATCTTTCCAATAAGCAATCGCTTCTTTTGATGCAAATTCCTTGTCGTTATGCGCATCCATGTAGCGGTACCAGTAAAAACTACTGCCTGCCCAGCCCGGCATGGTCGAAAGTTCATATTCGCCGTCCGGATGTTTCCATCCCTCTGCCCTTGCCAATGGCGGTTCGCCGCTTTCGGTTGGCAGATATTTATCTACTTCGGGTAACAGTAATGGCAGGTCGCTTTCGCTGATCAGGTGCGGTAATCCTTCTTTAAAATAAACCGGCACCGGCTCGCCCCAATAACGCTGGCGGCCAAAAATAGCATCGCGCATCCTGAAGTTTACTTTTGCCTTGCCGGCTTCAATTTCTTCCAGTTTGGCAATTACGGCGGCGGTAGCTTCCTTGTAGGTTAAGCCATTAATAAAATCAGAGTTAATGTATTTTCCTTCCTTGGTCGGGTCGGCTTCAGTAGTAATATTCTGGGTATCCAGTATGGGTATTATGTTTAAGTTAGAATGTTTGGCAAATAAATAGTCGCGCTGATCGCCTGATGGCACACCCATTACAGCGCCGGTTCCATATCCTGCCAAAACATAATCGGCAATATATATGGGCACCAACTCATTATTTAGCGGATTTAGCACATAGCTCCCTGTAAACGTACCGGATACCGTTTTAGCATCAGCCATCCTGTCCAGCTCCGATTTCTTTTTGGTTTGAGCGATGTAGGCCTCAATATCCGCTTTTTGCCCGGGTGTGGTTAATTCAGTCACTAACTCATGCTCGGGCGCTATTACCAGGAAAGTAGTTCCGAATATGGTATCAACACGGGTAGTAAAAACTTCTATATAATGAGCATTCAGTTCTAAGTTATGAGCTGGTTTTTCGATAGGGAACCTAACACTCGCGCCAATACTCTTACCTATCCAGTTACGCTGCATTTCTTTTAGCGGTTCGGGCCAGTCTATAGTATCTAATCCTTGTAGCAGGCGCTCGGCATAAGCTGTTATACGCATGCTCCACTGCATCATTTTCTTTTGCTCAACGGGGTAACCGCCGCGCTCGCTAAAGCCATCTTTAACTTCATCATTCGCTAAAACGGTTCCTAAAGCCGGGCACCAGTTTACGGTACTTTCGCGCAGGTAGGTTAAGCGGTATTTTAATAATTCTTCCTGTTGAGTATTAGGGCTCATCGCCTTCCACTCATCCGCAGTAAAACTTAAAATATCCTCATCACAAACAGCATTTACGCCTGCTGAGCCATTTTTTTCGAAATGCTCAACGAGTTTGGTAATTGATTCTGCCTTATCAGCAGCCCTATTATACCAGCTGTTAAACAGCTGCATAAATATCCACTGCGTCCATTTATAATAATCGGGCGAGCTTGTGCGAACCTCGCGGCTCCAGTCAAACGAAAAACCTATCTGATCTAACTGGCGGCGATAGGTTGCAATATTATCCTCGGTAGTAACAGCAGGGTGCTGACCAGTTTGTATAGCGTATTGCTCGGCAGGTAAACCAAACGAATCATAACCCATGGGATGCAATACGTTAAAACCTTTTAAACGTTTATAACGTGCAAAAATATCAGAGGCTATATAGCCCAGCGGGTGGCCCACATGTAAACCCGCGCCTGATGGGTACGGAAACATATCCAGCACATAGTACTTAGGTTTGGTGGTTTTATCCTCAGCTTTAAAAGTTTGGTTATCGGCCCAAAACTGCTGCCACTTTTGCTCTATATCTTTAAATTGATAGTCCATTGGTTATAATACGGTATTGATGCGCGAAATTAAGAAAATCCCTATTAGTTTGATAGTTAATTATACAAGTGTTGAGGACATATGCATTTAAAACTTTTCGAACGTGTTAGTATTAACGTCAATCTTAATCCATCAAGGAGGCGCCGATGGAGCCTGACAAGGTTTATACCTGATTCTATAAACACGTGGCTCCTACAGAGCCTTTTAATCAATTATATTTTTAGCTCCATAGGAGCTGCCTGTTTATAGAAGAATAAAAAAAGCGAGGATGGACTCCATCGGAGTCTCCTCACCCGCCAATATTTATTATACTTTGCATTGTGAAAATATTCTGTTTGCTGGCCCGACTGTCCCAGGGACAGGTGAATACACGTGGGACAGCCTGGCACACTCATTTACTCATCTTAAAAGATCAGAGCCTTGTTAGGCAAGGCGAGGGGCATAGGCCTATTTATTCACTTAATATATCCAGGCAATTTTTGCTAAGAGCAGCCAACCTGCTGGTTAGGGATTTTAACCCGGCATCATCATGCAGATTAGTATACATAGATTTGATGAGGGCCAATGTTTCGGCACTGGGGTCGCAGGCCTGAGCTTTTTCTAAATTGGGCAAGGCCTTTAATACTACAGCTTTATACAAATCGCCGGTTGCTTTATCGGCTTTTGCCACATATAAATAGCCCAATGCACGGTGTGCTACGTAATAGTTGGGCTCGGCAGCGGTTACCATTTCGTAATAAATAATGGCCCTATCGGGCTGGCTATCCTCATATAGTTTTGCCATACTATTATAAAAGCTTATCTGCGCTTTGGCTGGTAATTTACCGGCGTTTGGCAATATACTTTCGCCAAGTTTTAATGCTACGGCCATGTCGCCATGCAGCCTGTCTAGATTATAATCAAGATATTGGTCGTAAACGGCATCGGCAGTTTGGGCTTTGGCCAGGGCGCAAAAACAGGTAAGGAATATTATTAGGAGTATTTTTTTAGGCATTTTACTCATAATCTTATTTGCATAAAGTTTTCCCACCCCTGTATTGATAGCTGACGATGCCTAAAAATTTACCATATTGCATCATTATAAAATTTTATCCTGACTTTCGGAACTTAAGGTTTCAAGTTTAATTTCGAGTATTTTAAACAAATTGAAATGAATATTAACAACCGCACTTGCAATTTCGTCAGCCGTTTCTTCATTATAAGCGTGCGAAGTTAAATTTCTTATCACCAACATATCCATCCACTCCTCGCCGTTACTAATTAAATTTATTCTAAAAGCTTCTCTTATGGTATCTCTTGAACCGGCTACATCTAAAATACCCTGGTAGTCTAAATAGTCTTTCATGGTATTCCATGCCAATTCAAAAGTATATTCAAATGCCTTGATCAGACCTTGTTCTTCCAATTCGGATAATTCGCCTTTCAAAATAAACTTCTCCAATTGCCCTAAAGCTTTGCGATAGTTTGCAAATCTTAGGTGCCAGCGAATATCTTCTGTTGAAGCCATATCAGTTAACTATACTAAACAAAGATAATTATAATTCAAGTCATCCGATCAATTTTCTCAAATCTCACTTCTCAAATCTCCCAGCAAAAAACTATCTTTGCCCATGCAAGAAAAAATCCTCATTCTTGACTTCGGCTCGCAATTCACACAGCTTATAGCGCGCCGGGTTAGGGAACTCAATATTTACTGCGAGATCCACCCATTTAATCACATCCCAGAAATTGACAGCACTGTAAAAGGAATCATCCTATCCGGCAGCCCCTATTCGGTGCGGCAGGAAGATGCGTTACATTTTGATTTTATGAAATTTCATGGCAAGCTGCCTATGCTGGGCGTTTGTTATGGCGCGCAATACTTAGCGCATTTTAACGGCGGCGAGGTTTTGCCATCCAGCACGCGCGAGTATGGCCGAGCCAACCTGCAATATATCAACAAAGAAAACCCGCTGTTTAAGCAAATACCTTCGGGCTCGCAGGTGTGGATGTCGCATGGCGATACTATTGCCACTTTAGCCAGTAATTACGAAATTATTGCCAGTACAGATACTGTAAAAGTTGCCGCCTACCAGGTAACCGGCACCCAAACTTACGGCATACAGTTTCATCCCGAGGTTACCCATAGTTTGGATGGCAAGCAATTGCTGCAAAACTTTTTGGTGGATATATGTGGATGTAAACAGGACTGGACAGCCGATTCGTTTGTAGAAACAACTATCGCTGCACTTAAAGAAAAACTGGGCGATGATAAAGTAGTATTAGGCTTATCAGGTGGTGTTGATTCATCGGTAGCGGCAGTATTGTTGCACCATGCCATAGGCAAAAACCTGCATTGCATATTTGTAGATAATGGCTTGCTACGCAAGGATGAGTACCAATCTGTATTGGATTCATACCAGCACATGGGCCTTAACATAAAAGGTATTGATGCCAAACAGCGTTTTTACGACGCGTTGACCGGGTTGTCTGATCCGGAGAAAAAGCGTAAAGCTATTGGCCGTGTTTTTATAGAAGTATTTGATGATGCCGCGCACGAAGTGCAGGGAGTTAGCTGGCTCGGACAAGGCACTATTTACCCGGATGTTATTGAATCGGTATCGGTAAAAGGACCATCGGCTACCATAAAATCGCACCATAACGTTGGCGGTTTGCCTGATTTTATGAAGCTGAAAGTTGTAGAACCCTTAAATACCTTATTTAAAGACGAAGTACGCCGTGTTGGTAAAGCTTTGGGTATTGATGATAATATTTTAGGTCGTCATCCTTTTCCGGGTCCGGGGCTGGCTATCAGGATATTAGGTGAGGTTACGCCAGAAAAAGTTGCTATATTACAAGAAGCCGATGCGATTTATATCAACAATTTGCGCAGTGCAGGTGTTTATGATAAAGTTTGGCAGGCCGGTACCATATTTTTGCCGGTACAATCGGTAGGTGTTATGGGCGATGAGCGTACTTATGAGAACGTTGTTTGCCTGCGCGCGGTTGAATCAGTAGACGGGATGACGGCAGATTGGTGCCATTTACCTTATGACCTGCTGGCCAAAATATCAAACGAAATAATAAACAACGTAAAAGGAATTAACCGGGTAGTATATGATATCAGTTCGAAACCACCTGCCACTATTGAGTGGGAATAAGTGGTTACTGTTTTTATGGATAACGCTATTAATAGCTGCATGTTCGCCAAAACTGCAGCGGGTGGCCCCTCCTGTAAAACCAACTGAAACTGAAAAACCTGTTGTTAAAACAGAATCAAAACCAGTAAAGCCCTTGCCCCCAAAACAGGTGGTTATTTCGCTTTTGCTGCCATTTGGTTTAGATCATTTGAATGCTGGTGCAAGCTATACCGATGTTAGTTTAAAACAAGCTAACATCGCGTTAGATTATTACCAGGGATTTAAGCTCGCGCTCGATTCGTTAACCGCGTTGGGCTATAACTACAAACTGTTGGTGCATGATACAAAGGGCTCGGCAGCACAGGCGCATGCCTTGGCCTACAACCCCGAAATACGCACAAGCGACCTTATAGTTGGCCCGATTTTCCCGGACGATCTGAAAGCATTTATCAGCGTATTGGCTAGCGCACGTAAGCCTGTTGTTTCGCCGCTGTCACCTGCTTCACCGTCAACTTTTAATAATCAAAATTTGGTTACGGTTGTTCCGCCGTTAGCCTATCATGCCCAAGCAACCGCCAAATACATAAATAGCCGTATAAAGCCTCAAAAGGTATTCATACTCCGGTCGGGATATTCAGAGGATAATGAATACATTACACCTTTTAAAAACACCATAGATAGTTTGAGTAAAGGGCACATACAAGTAGTGCAGTTAACAGTTGTAAGGGGCAATTTGGCTGCTTTGTCGTCACAATTTTCGGCAGACAGTCCTAACATATTTTTGATGCCGTCAACTAACCAGGCATTTTTAATGGTTACCATGCAGTCGCTGGATTCATTGGCAAAAAAATACCCGGTTATGTTATTCGGTCACCCCAGTTGGGCGAAGTTTAATTTTTTGCATGCCGATATTTTACAGCGGTTAAAAACACATATAACCTCGGCAGATCAGGTTGATTATAAAGCTGCAACTACGCTTAATTTTTTACACGGCTATCGTAAAATTTATCATACCGAAGCAAGTGAATATGCCATAAAAGGTTTTGATGAGGGCCTGTATTTTGGTAAATTATTAGCTGACAACCACGGCGAAATAAAAAATTTGGACCAAAAAGATTTTATCGGTTTACATAACGATTTTCACTTTATAAAAAAAACGGGGCAGGGTTATATAAATACACATGTAAATATGATGGATTATAGTTATTTTGAGCTGAGGAAAGTAGAATGAAGGCAATAAACCAGCTTAAAACATTTCAGCGTATTTTGGGTGAGTACCCGGCCGAAACGCCTTTAAGCAAATTTTTGCCCGGCTTTTATCGTCAAAATAAGCAAATGGGATCCAGCGACCGGCGCCTTGCCAACAGATTGATGTACAACTACTTTCGTTTGGGCAAAGCGTTATGGAATACCCCTACTGAGGACCGGTTAATGGTTGCCGAGTTTTTATGCAACACCCAAACCAATTCTTTCCTGCAACATTTTAAACCCGACTGGGCCGCCTGTATTGGGTTTACCATTGAGGAAAAAATAGAGCTGATACTTAAAAACCATCCTGATTTTAAGCTGGAGGATGTTTTTCCATGGTCTAATCAGCTATCGCCTGATATTGATAAAACCGCTTTCCTAAAATCATTCTTTGTACAGCCCGACTTGTTTATCCATGTACATAACGGCTATGACCATTTAGTTAAAACCGAATTAATTAAGGCAGGCATTGTTTTTAAAGATGAAGGTAACGGTTGTTTAGCTTTACCTAACGGGACACGCTTAGAGACCATTTTTGTCAATCAACACTGGTTCGAGGTGCAGGATTATTCGTCGCAACAAACCGCCGATTATTTTAAACCCAATAAATGGGATGCCTGGTGGGATGCCTGCGCGGCATCGGGCGGTAAATCGTTATTACTGTATGAATTGGAGCCTAACATAAAGCTGGTGGTGTCTGATATCCGCGAATCTATACTGGCTAACCTGGATGAACGTTTCCGTTCTGCAGGCTTGCTTAAATACCAAAAAAAGCAGCTCGACCTCACCCAAAATGTGGACCAAACCCTGCACGATTATGAGTTTGATGGCATCATCTTAGATGCCCCCTGCAGCGGCTCGGGCACCTGGGGCCGCACGCCCGAAATGATATCGCAGTTTGAACCGCAAAAGATAGAGTTCTTTCAGCGCCTGCAAAAAAACATAGCCGCTAATGTGGTTAAGTTTTTAAAGCCCGGCAAACCGTTGATATACATCACCTGTTCGGCCTTTAAAGCGGAGAATGAGGAAGTGGTTGATTATTTGGTAAAAGAGTGTGGGTTGAAATTGGAAGAGGTGAAGGTTTTGAAGGGATATGAAGGGAAGGCGGATAGTATGTTTGTTGCGAGGTTGAGCCAAGCTTAGAATCAAGAGTCAAGAACCAAGACCACTATAAAAACATCTTGATTCTTGTATCTTGACTCTTGCTTCTCTTTACAAATGCGTATTACTCCTAAACAATTTAATCGCAATAGCCAATAAAATTATCCCAAACGCTTTGCGCAGTATATTGATACCCGTTTTGCCAAACAGTTTCTCCAGCCATTGCACATTTTTAAGCACCAGGTAAACAAACAGGGTATTGATAACAATGCCTACCAATATATCCTGTGTTTGGTATTGTGATTTTAGGGATAAAAGGGTAGTCATGGTACCTGCCCCAGCAATTAACGGGAAGGCCAGCGGAACAATGGATACCGTATTTGCCATATCCTCATCCGGCTTAAACAGGTGGATACCCAATATCATTTCCATAGCTATAATAAATATTACCAATGAACCGGCAATAGCGAAAGAGGCTACATCCAGGCCAATTATATCCAGCAGCTTATCGCCCACTAACAAAAAAACGATCATTAATATCAATACCACAATACTGGCTTTTTCAGACTCGATATGTCCGGCTCGCTGGCGCAATTGGATAATTACAGGTATGGCGCCCAGTATATCAATGATCGCGAAGAGGATCATGGTTACTGATAGTATCTCTTTAAAAATGAAAGGGTGCATAGCAGTGGTTTAATTGATTGATATAAAGCTATAAACAATATCAACAAAAAGGGTTCTGAAAACTCAAAACCCTTTTTGTTCACATATAAGAGAATGTTATTACTCTACAAATTTAGGGTTCGGCGGAGTATTCGCAGCCTCGGGCTTACCATGCCTTACATGCGAGTGTTTAATACTATAAGTAAAGTATACAGCCATACCCAAAGCCATCCATATAAATAAACGCAGCCAGTTTTCCAGGCCTTCGCTAGCCATCATACATAAGCATATTGCTGCTCCAAGCGGGCACACAATATAGTAAAGTGGCGTTTGGAACGGACGTTTAATACCCGGATCGGTTCTGCGTAAAATGAATATACCTATACATACCAGCACGAATGCGAATAGAGTGCCAATACTCACCATGTCACCAACAATGCTATCAGGAATAAAGCCTGCGAATATAGACACCATTATAAAGAAAAACCATTGCGACTTATATGGTGTGCGAAATTTTGAGTGCAGTTTTGAAAAAATAGGCCAGATTAAACCGTCAACACTCATGGTATAAAACACACGGGTTTGGCCCAACAACATCACCAGGATAACAGATGAGAATCCGGCTAAAATAGCAATGGTAACTAACTTGGCTAACCAGCCAAATCCGGGCATAAATGTTTGGATAGCGTAAGTAACAGACGCTTCTTTACCTTTTACCAAAAATTCTTTATAAGGTGCTAAACCTGTTAATACGTGCGAGAATAAGATGTATAAAACGGTACAGAATACTAAAGAAATTAAAATACCTTTTGGCATATCTTTCTGCGGATTTTTAGCTTCCTGCGCCGCTGTCGAAACTGCATCAAAACCAATAAACGCGAAGAACACCACACTTGCCCCGCGTAATACACCAAGCCAGCCATGGTTAAACGTATCGCCATAATTAACAATACCTGTATTAGTTTTAACTGTGCCTGCATCTGCCGGTATCAGGTATGGTATGTGGTTTACCGGATTAATAAAGCTCCATCCTAAACCAATTATCATTAATACAATGGCTACTTTAACAATAACGATAACATTATTTACCGCTGCCGATTCTGCTGTACCTTTTATCAGTAATAAAGTAAGCATAAGTAGTATGAATATAGCCGGTAAATTAACTAATCCACGCGTGCCTAGTTCTGAGGCATACATACCCGTTGTGGTTGTTGATACTTCGAACGGAGAGTGTGATAGCGCGAAAGGTATATGGCAATTAAAAAATGTTTCGAGGAAAGTGTTAAAATATTGCGACCAGCCAATGGCTACCGTAGCGGCACCTAAGGCATACTCTAACACCAAATCCCAGCCTATTATCCAGGCTATAAACTCGCCCATTGTAGCGTAAGAATAAGTGTAGGCCGATCCTGCAATAGGTATCATACTGGCAAACTCAGCGTAGCATAAACCGGCTAAGGCGCAACCTGCTGCCGCGATTGCAAATGATATGGTAACTGCCGGTCCGGCATGCTCGCCTGCTGCTGCTGCTGTACGCACAAAAATACCCGCGCCAATAATTGCGCCAATACCCAATGCGATAAGTGAGCCAACACCGAGTGTACGCTTTAATGTCTTTTCCCCTTCCTTCGAAGCGGCCATTAATTGTGCAATAGGTTTTTTAATAAATAGCTTCATATGTTTTTTAAAATCAGTTAATCTTATTCCCAAACATAGTTAATTTTTCCGAAAAAAATAATGAGACGATATTATGGTTAAAATGCTTTGAACAAAGGATTTATAGAATTATATAGTGTCTTTCAAGTTGAAGAAATATCTTTAAAAAGGATTGTCAATTCAGATATATATTTACACATTGCAGTACTTTTGTCATGATATCAATCAAAAGTCTTCAAATCTTCTTACGACCCTTATTTTAATACATGGAATTAAAGCATCGTTTATGGATCATATTTTGTTTAATCGTCCCATTACACGTTTTTTCGCAGAATGATTACACAAAGTACCTCATAGATCAGGCTCATAATAAGTCAATAGACACTCTTCCTGTTTCGAACTTAAGCAGTATCGTACAAAAAGATGGGTCTCTCAACTATTTAAAGCCGCTGGAAAATCTATTAAGTTTATCTACAGAAAGGTTGAAAAGTGTTGATGTTCAAAATTATTATTCAAACCTTGCTACTCTGTTTTCTTTTGTGGGTGATGTGAAAAGAGCTTCTTTTGAATTTAGCAAATCTGATTCTGTTAATCAAGAGGACTGGGCAAAGTATATTTTGAAAGATACGGCTGCATTTAAATTAGTTGATTTTGAATCAACTTTGAAAAATAACGCGTTAAACAATAGGGTTGTTATGTTTAATGAGGCTCACCATATACCAATTTCCAGAATATTTGTTGCCTCTTTATTACCAAATTTTAAAAAATATGGATATAAATATTTGGCATTGGAAGCTTTAAATGGCAATATAGATTCACTGAATAAAGCTTATACTGTGGGTTATTACACATCAGAGCCACAAATGTTTAATTTGATAATGTATGCAAAGCAACTGGGCTTTAAAATTATTAAGTATGAACCTGATTTTTTTTCTTATAAACACACGCCGGATGCTCGGGACTCAATACAGGCAGAGAATATATACAACGTTTTAAAAAAAGATCCCGATTCTAAAATAGTGGTTTTAGCAGGTTATGGTCATATTCAAGAAAGGATCCCAAATCATACGATGGCATCCATTTTACAACAGATATCCAATATTGATCCCGTCACGATAAATTTAATCGCATTCAATCAATATACTAATTCCCCTGACAACAAAAAATTATTCGATGTTATTTCAGGTAAATTAAACGTCGACGCCCCTTATATACTACAGGATAAGAAAGACTTTGATTTTTTTGAAAATAAAACATATGATTATAACGTAATATTTCCCTCATACAATGAGAAAAACTTACGTCCTGGGTTGATGCTTTTAAATACTGCTTATAAACTAGTAAAGTGCAAGGCCGTTGCGCCATTTCAATTGGTACAAGCTTATCGAGATAATGGCACAACCAGTTATGATAAAATAGTAAAGTTTGATGTTCCAGCAGATCAAAAATGTTTTACAGTAAAAGACGGGCAAACTGATCTCTATTTATTTCCAGGTAATTATTTCATAGTCTATAGAAATGCAGATTATCAAGTTATGAAATTTTATAAAAAACGCATTGAATAATGTTCATTTACATTAATCCTTTCATCACTAACAAAAACTTTGTCTCGTTTAAGAATTTCCTTCTTTTGTTTATCTGTAAGTTTTTCTGGTTGATTTTGTGGCGATGTCTTCATAACCTAATCTCCAACAAAAGAGGGATACCATACCGGCATCCCTCTTCATTATAATCACTTATTTATTATACGTTTTTATCTATCTTGGTAACATGTATTATCATTGACCGTCTTTGAATTTCTTTTTGTAAACGAGGGCTATGGTTAAGCTCTTTGTGCAAATGTGGTGCGATAACCAGTGATACGATCGACATCAGCTTGATCAATATATTCATTGACGGGCCAGATGTATCTTTAAACGGATCGCCTACGGTATCGCCTGTTACAGATGCTTTATGCGGTTCTGATTTTTTGTAATGCATTTCGCCGTTTATATCCACTCCTTTTTCGAATGATTTTTTAGCGTTGTCCCATGCGCCGCCTGCGTTACTCTGGAAGATACCCATCAACACACCCGATACGGTTACACCGGCTAATAATCCGCCTAAAACTTCGGGACCGAATATAAAGCCAACTATTATAGGGGTAATCAACGCTATCAGGCCGGGAGCCACCATTTCGCGGATAGAAGCTTTGGTTGATATGGCTACGCATTTTTCATATTCAGGCTTAGCTTTGTATTCCATAATGCCCGGTATCTCGCGAAACTGGCGACGTACTTCTTCTACCATCGCCATAGCTGCACGGCCCACTGCCGAAATACATAATGCCGAGAATATAAAAGGTATCATACCACCTACAAATAAACCCGCCAATACATCGGCTTTATAAATATCAATATGCTCAATACCTGCAACGCCCACAAAGGCTGCAAATAAAGCCAGCGAGGTTAATGCTGCCGAAGCGATGGCAAAACCCTTGCCTGTTGCTGCTGTAGTGTTACCTACGGCATCTAAATTATCTGTACGATGACGCACTTCTTCGGGCAAGCGGCTCATTTCGGCAATACCCCCGGCGTTATCAGCAATTGGGCCAAATGCGTCGATAGCTAATTGCATAGCTGTTGTAGCCATCATACCTGCCGCGGCAATTGCCACACCATATAAACCTGCAAAATGATAGGAGCCATAAATACCCGAAGCCAATACTAAAATTGGTAACACGGTAGATTCCATACCTACTGCCAAACCTGCTATAATGTTAGTAGCATGGCCCGTTGATGATTGCCTGATAATACCTAATACCGGGCGTTTACCCATAGCGGTATAATATTCTGTTATCATTGACATTAGCGTGCCAACAACCAACCCCACCATTATAGATCCTATTATGCCATCTTTGGTAAATATTAAAGCACCTTCTTTCATAACCCCGTCGCCATCCATATCGCGGCTCATAAAGAAGTTACCATCAGGCAGCATCCATTTAACCAAAAATATTGAAGCAATAGCTGTTAATACTATCGAGGTCCAGTTACCTATATTTAATGCTTTTTGCACACTGTCGGTTTCGCTTTTAATTCTAACGAATGACGCGCCAACTATAGAGAATATCAAACCTAAACCTGCAATAACCATTGGTAATAATATAGGGGCTATACCGCCAAAATTATCATGCGATACAATTTCACGACCCAATACCATGGTAGCCAGCATAGTTGCTACATACGATCCGAACAGATCCGCACCCATACCTGCAACGTCACCTACATTATCGCCCACATTATCAGCAATGGTAGCAGGGTTACGCACATCATCCTCGGGGATACCTGCTTCTACTTTACCCACTAAATCGGCGCCTACGTCGGCAGCTTTGGTATAAATACCACCACCCACACGTGCAAATAACGCGATAGACTCGGCACCTAATGAAAATCCGGCTAATACATCCAGTGCCTTAGCCATATCCACACCGTTTACAGTACTACCGGCAATATTCTTAACATAAATAGTATAGAATACAATAAATAACGAACCTAAACCTATAATAGCTAAACCAGCTACGCCCAAACCCATAACAGTACCGCCTGTAAACGATACTTTTAATGCTTTAGCTAAGCTGGTACGTGCAGCCTGTGTAGTCCGCACGTTTGCTTTGGTAGCAATACGCATGCCCAGGTAACCTGCAAATGCCGATAAAAAAGCACCTACTATAAATGAAATAGCTATAACCGGGCTTGATGTATGTACCGTTGTACCAGAGTAAGCCAGTAAAATACCTGCAATAGCAACAAAGTAACCCAGCATTTTCCACTCGGCGCGTAAAAATGCCATTGCTCCGTCAGCAATATAACCGGCAAGCTCATTCATTGAAGCATCACCGGTTTCCTGTTTAGTAACCCAGGCCGACTTAATGATCATAAATACAATCCCTACTAAACCAAAAACGGGAATTAAATAAATTAAGTAAGTGTTCAAAAAATCCATATGTGTTATTAAAGTTTATATTTTGTTTGTTGTTTACTGTTCAACACAGTTTTATAATTGGATTTGCAAATTAGTAAAATTAATTTCTTTACAATACCATGTCAATTATAAAGTTTTTTGAATAGTTTAGAACTCTAAACGATATCAAATGATTAAAAACGAAGGTCAACCCAAATTAAAAGCATCGCTGGGCCTGTTAGATGGCACTATGATAGTTGCCGGCTCCATGATAGGCTCGGGGATTTTTATTGTGAGTGCAGATATTATACGTAATGTAGGCTCATCCGGGTGGCTGATAGCAGTTTGGCTGATAACCGGCTTCATGACCTTAACCGCTGCCGTTAGCTATGGCGAGTTGAGCGCCATGTTCCCCAAAGCGGGCGGGCAGTACGTTTATTTAAAAGAGGCTTATAATAAATTGATAGCTTTTTTATATGGATGGAGCTTTTTCGCAGTAATACAAACCGGCACCATAGCCGCGGTTGGGGTAGCTTTCTCAAAGTTTACAGCCTATTTAATACCTGCCGTTAGCGAGGATAATATTATATTTTCTACCATGCTGGGTTCGTGGCACTTTACTATAAGCGCGGCGCAATGTGTGTCTATCGTATTAATTATACTACTTACTTACATCAATACCCGTGGTGTTAAGAGCGGTAAGATCATTCAAAATACTTTTACGTTAACCAAGCTGGCCAGTTTATTTGGTTTGATAATATTTGGTTTGATAATGCTTAAGGGCGATGTATGGCACGCCAACTGGGCCAACGCCTGGGATATCCATAAATTAAATATTGATGGCAGTACGGCCTCTTATACTATGGCTGCCGCTTTGGGCGCTATTGCCGCGTCAATGGTAGGTTCTATTTTTAGCAGCGATGCCTGGAATAACGTAACCTTCATTGCCGGCGAAATGAAAAACCCGCAGCGCAATATTGGACTAAGCTTATTTTTAGGTACGCTGATAGTAACCCTCATTTACGTCAGTATTAACATTGTTTATACCGGTGTATTACCTTTGCACGAGATTGCCACTGCCAATAAGGACCGCGTAGCGGTTGCAGCATCGCAGGTAATATTTGGGCATATTGGCACTATTATTATAGCGTTGATGATCATGATATCAACCTTTGGCTGTAATAACGGATTGATAATGGCCGGGGCACGTGTATATTATACTATGGCTAAGGATGGCTTGTTTTTTAAGCGCACAGGAACTTTAAATAAATTTGCGGTACCGGGCTTTGGTTTATGGATACAGTGTGTGGTAGCCAGTATACTATGCCTTAGCGGCAAATACGGCGACCTGCTGGATATGATATCATTTGTAGTAGTAATATTTTATGTGCTTACCATTTTAGGCATCTACATACTACGTGTAAAGCGCCCCAATGCCGAGCGGCCCTACAAGGCATTTGGTTACCCGGTGTTACCCGCCATTTACATGATTATGGGTTTAGCCTTTTGCGTATTGTTAATTATTTATAAGCCACAATTTACCTGGCCGGGTTTAATTATTGTTTTAATAGGTATACCTATATATTATATAACTAAATATTTTTCTAAAGATGATGAGCAGGTGGAGAGCCCCGTTTAGTTTCGGTTTATTATTATTTATTTCGATAGATGTTTGTGCACAAAGCACTTTACAGCAAAAGTTACAGGCAGCATTTAACCAATTACAGGCCGATAGCCAGTGCCGGTACGCTTCGGTAGCTTTAACGGTGCTTGATGCCAAAACCGGCGAGCAGGTATTTGCCGCTAACCCCAACATGGGTTTGGCGCCGGGTTCTACCATGAAAGTTATTACCAGTATTACCGCGCTCAATACGTTGGGTAATGATTACCGGTTTAAAACCACCTTTAATTATAGCGGTACTATTGATGCCGATGGCACACTTACCGGCGATGTCATCATCCGCGGGTATGGCGACCCTACCCTGGGCAGCTGGCGCTGGGAAACTACTAAGCAAACCTATATTCTTAGCCAAATGGTTAGCGCCCTGCAAAAGGCAGGCATAAAGCGCGTTAACGGTCGTGTTATTGGCGATAACTCTTATTACACCAGCCAGTCTATTCCCAATGGGTGGATATGGCAGGATCTGGGTACCTATTATGGCGCAGGCACCTCGGCACTTTGCTGGGGCGAGAACCAGTTTAGCCTGAAGCTGCACACCGGCGAGGTGAATACCCTTGTCGGCATTGCCGGCACATCGCCGTCTATGCCCTACCTTTCCTTTAAAAGCGAGCTGCTAAACGGTGCCCCACATACCGGCGACCAAGCCTATGCTTACCTGCCCGCTGTTGGCAGCAATATAATGTATGTAAGGGGCACTTTCGCTGTAGATCAAACCAAAAAAGCCATAGGCACCGCCATACCCGACCCCGCGTATGACATGGCCTGGCACCTGGTAGATACACTAAAGGGTCTGGGGATTGCCGTAAGCGGTATACCCGAATCGTTTACTACGCTCACAGCTAAGGGGCAGGCAATACCTACGGGTGCCACTACCCTGCTTACCATTAACTCGCCTAACTTAACCAGTATGTTGTACTGGCAAAACCATATCAGCATCAACCTGTATGCCGAGCAGCTTTTACTGGCTGTTGCCGATAAGGCAGGCAAGCCCGTTAATACCGATAATGGCGTTAAAGTGCTGCAAGATTTCTGGGCCGCCAAAGCAGGTATTGATACGCATACGCTAAACGTGTTCGACGGTAGCGGTCTGTCGCCGGGTAACCGGGTAACTACCCTCACTATGGCGCACATCCTGCAATCGGCAACAACCGAAACATGGTTCAAATATTTTTACGATAGCCTGCCCCTGTATAACGGTATGCACATGAAAAGCGGCAGCATCAACAGCGCCCTGGCCTATACCGGCTACCAAACCCATAACGCCCGTCAGCTATGCTTCAGCATCATCGTTAACAACTACAACGGATCTGGCAGAGGTATAAAGGAAAAAATGTTTAAGGTACTGGATGAGTTGAAGTAGGTTATTGAAGATGGGTTATTGAAGATTAAAGATTGGGCTGGTCGCTGTCTTGTCCTGTCCCGGTTATCTTGCCACTATGAAAGCGGGACGGGACGGGACAACAAATACTCAAACCCCTGCGCGTCATCCTATGTTTGTATAGGATGACGCGGTGGTGAGGTTGGTGGTATTATTAGTTGAACCCGCCCGTCTATACTGTCGCACTCCCCTTGCGGATGGACAATAAACGAAGTTTGTCATCCTGAGCGTAGCGAAGGATCTTGTATGATGGACAGGTAGCCCGTATTCTTATCGCGCGTATAAGATCCTTCGCTATGCTCAGGATGACAGGGCGGATATTTATACCGACAAACCCATCTATGCTGTCTCACTCCCCTTGCGGACGGGTACTAAACGAAGTTTGTCATCCTGAGCGTAGCGAAGGATCTTGTATGATGGACAGGTAGCCCGTATTCTTATCGCGCGTATAAGATCTTTAGCTATGCTCAGGATGACAGGGCGGATATTTATACCGACAAACCCATCTATTCTGTCTCACTCCCCTTGCGGACGGACACTAAACGAAGTTTGTCATCTGAGCGTAGCGAAGGATCTTGTATGATTGATAGGTAGCTCATATTCTTATCGTGCGTATAAGATCCTTCGCTATGCTCAGGATGACAGGGTGGATATTTATACCGGCAAACCCATCCTAATTTACCATTCTCCCATCCAGATCAACAACCCTTGCAAAGGGGTTAAGAAACTGGTTGGCCAGTATGGCAAACTCGCGGCGGGTAATGGGCCGGTTCATCTCAAAATCCGAATCGAATTTATATTTTGTTTTCCAATCCTTTTGCATGGTGGTTTGAAATGCCTGAGGTTCAGTAAGTGTGATCTCGCCGATAAAAGAGAACAGGTTACCCACGGTAAACTGTTCGCCCGGCTTATTCTTGTTGAACCAGATCAACGCGCGGCTGT
>NZ_JAQBOW010000026.1 GCF_028287845.1 Mucilaginibacter sp. | reverse complement strand
TTTATGCAGATCAGTTCTTTCAGCAAGGTAAACTCCGGGGCAGATAGTTGCATGAATGCCGGCCACTGGACAGAGTACATCCGTGGAACTTATAAGCAAAGCAATGATACCCTGCACATAAAAGGCAATTTTTGCAATGCCGATTATACTTTGAAAAAACAGGTGGGCTGTTTCCGTTCTGGGCCATATGAGGAGTTTTTTAAAGTCAGCAAAAAAACTGATTCACTTATTCAGTTTTCAAGCACATCTAACGTAATACCTGTTAACTTGCGTTTAATTAAAAAGATTACCTGTAACCCAAAACCATTATAACATGAAAAACATTTTTTTTAAAAATTTAGCTTTAGGACTGGTAATACTTTGCTCGCCGGTAATAACTATGGCATGGGGCACCAACGGGCACCGCATTTCTGGACAGATAGCCGAAGATCATTTATCGCCGAAGGCCCTTGCCGCTGTGCGTGCCATTTTAGGAAATGAATCTGTAGCCATGGCCAGCAATTGGGCCGATTTTATAAAATCAGACCCTGCTTACAGCTACTTATATAACTGGCATTTTGTAGATTTTGAAAGACCGATGAGCTACCCCGAAATGACCGAGTTTTTGGAGCATGATAATAATGTAGATGCCTATACCAAACTAAAATTTTTGATAGCTGAACTAAAAAGGAAGGAAACATCAAAAGAAAACAAACTATTATACCTGCACATGCTAATACATATTACAGAGGATGTGCACCAGCCAATGCATACCGCGCATGCAAGCGATAAAGGTGGTAATGATTTTAAAGTGAACTGGTTTAATAAGCCTACCAATCTGCATTCTATTTGGGATAGCGAACTGGTGAATTTCCAGGAACTAAGCTATAGTGAATACGCAAAAGCAATTAATCATGCTACTCCGGCACAAATAAAAGATTGGCAAGCCGCTCCATTAAACAAATGGATATTTGAATCGAGCCAATTGGCAGAGCAAATATATACCGAAATTAAACCCGGTGATACCTTAAACTACAAATACAATTTTACCCATTTAGATATCCTTAACCAGCAACTGCTAAAAGGCGGTATCAGGTTAGCGGGTGTTTTGAATGAGATATTCGGTTAATTAGCTAAAAGCAAAAAGCTTTGGTCTTTATGCTTAAAAATTAGCTTTATGCTTATAAAATGAGAATCCTAATGGTTTGCCTGGGCAATATTTGCCGTTCGCCGTTGGCGGAAGGGATCATGCAGCATCTTGCTGATGAGCAGGGTTTAGACTGGGAAATTGATTCGGCGGGTACCGGCGACTGGCACATCGGCCAGGGTCCGGACAGGCGCTCGGTACGCACAGCCCGCCAACATGGTATTGATATCAGCAAGCAAGTTTGCCGACTTTTCAGCGTAAGTGATTTTGATACGTTCGATCATATTCTGGTAATGGATAAAAGCAACCTGAGCAATGTTTTGGCAATGGCGCGTAATGATGAGGATGTTAAAAAAGTAGAGCTGCTGCTGATAGATAAAATAGTTCCTGATCCTTATTTTGATGACGCACAGTTTGAACCTGTTTTTAAGTTGATTGAAAATGGGTGCAGGGAGTTTATAGCCAGATACAAATAATTAATTGTCATTCTGAGCATAGCGAAGAATCTTATACGCTTTACTTATCGCGCTTACAAGATTCTTCGCTATGCTCAGAATGACAACCTGTACTACATTGCCGCTTTATCCAAATAGGCAGCTAAAGCATTAATAGTTGCAGACACTGCAGCTATTTGTTGCTGAGCCTCGGGCCAGTTACGTACTTCTATAGCTTCACGTATACCCGGCATTGTTTTAACACCATACCCGGTATAAAAGCCCGGCGCATATATACTATGCTTATACCATGGGCGCCGCGGTAAACCATTGGGTGATAGTAATTGCTGCTCTGCCTTATAAATAGTTTCATTCAATGCTTTATGATCTATAGTTGATCCTGACGCTGTATTCATAACAGCAGCCAGTTTATCAGCACTTGCTTTTAATGCATCCAAAGAAGCTGTTAATGCCGAAAAATCAATAGCCGGCACTTCGTCTTTTGCCACTGGGATTGCCATACGTTTGGTTGGGTCGGCTGCCAAATTAAAAGCGTTACTTTTTACCAGTTGATTTTGCATGGCCGTAGCCTCGCGCATGTTGTTTGCCAGTTCTATTACCTCTTTACCATAGCCGTTTAAGGTGGTTGAAAGGCTGCGGAAATCAAACGGTAATACATCGGCATTTGCCATGCGTAATACGGCATGCCCTATGGTTTTTGATAAGGCTACACCATAAACAAATCCGGGGTCCTTAAAACGCTGGTAATCGGCAAATGAATCATATATAGAGTGATAATCGCCACCGCCGCCTTCGCCGCCATAGCCTATATCCAGGGTAGGCACACCCAAATGCTGTAAAAAAGATGAAAAATCAGATCCCGAACCTAATGCCGCTATCGGATCGGTTTTACGGTCAAGTATTTCCTTTTTAGCTTTAGGATTAGCGGCATTTACCACTTCGTGCGCTTTTTTACGTTCGGCCACGCTAACATTAGTTTCGGGGTCTGTAACACCTTCTGATACTTCGCCGATAAATTTTTCTAACGCGTGAGATCCCCCGGCATGATAAAACCCGCGCGAAATATCATCCGAGTTAATATACACTACTGCCTTTTGCTGCAGCTCTTTATCATGATCCTCCACATACTCTGTAGAGCCCAATAGCCCCGGTTCTTCACCATCCCAGGCACAATATACTATGGTGCGTTTTGGTTTCCAGCCAGTTTTAAGCATATCGCCCAAAGCCTTTGCCTCGTCCAATAATGACGATTGCCCGCTAAGCGGATCATCGGCACCGTTTACCCAGCCATCATGATGATTGCCGCGCAACACCCATTCATCAGGATAGGTTGAGCCTTTTATGGTGCCGATAACATCATAAGCCGTAACCATGTCCCAGTTAAATTCAAGCTTTAAATGTACGGTAGTGGCACCCGGACCAATATGATAAGTTATAGGCAATGCCCCGCGCCAATCTTCGGGCGCTACGGGCCCTTCCAAAGCAGCAAGCAGTGGTTTGGCATCCTGGTAGCTAATGGGCAATACAGGTATCTTTAATATAGTGGTAGCGTCTTTACGATCCAAACGTTTAGCATTTTCGGTAGCACCAATGCCCGGTGTTAACGGGTCGCCGGGATAGATCACCATATCCATTACTGAACCACGCTGTACACCGGTTTCATTTTTAAACGCCCCTTTCGGGTATACATCGCCTGCATAATAACCGTCATCTTTCGGGTCAGAATAAATTATACAACCAATGGCGCCATGCTCATAAGCCACTTTGGGCTTAATGCCGCGCCATGATTTGCCGTATTTGGCAATAACTATCTTCCCTTTTACATCTATACCCATAGCTGCTAATGTTTCGTAATCATCCGGCAAACCGTAGTTTACAAATACCAGCTGGCCGGTTACATCACCATCGGCACTCCAGGCGTTATAAGTAGGTAGCTGCCCAGCTTGTGATGAGGTCGGATCTTCGGTCAAAGCGGCTTCTTTTAACACAGCTGTGTATTTGGTAGGGCCGGTCATTTCTAACACACGGGTTTTTGGGGTAGGGAACAACACTTTATATGGCTGCAAATGCGCATCAAAACCATAGCTCTTTAGTTTGGCTAATATCTTTTCGGCAACCACCTTGCCGCCGGGCGAGCCTATGTGATGCGGATACATCGACAGATCTTTTAACGTTTCGCCAATACGTGCGGCGCTAAGTGATTGGTCAAACTGCTGTTCGGTTTGCAGCTGCTTGGCTGATGAGGCGGGCGTAAAACCCATCAAAGTTTTTTGTTGAGCCTGTGTATAAGCTGTGGCAAAAACCAATAAGCTAAGGGTAAATAATTTTTTCATTTCCTGTCAGGGTTTTTATATGGGTATGAAAATAGGTAATTTATAGCGTAAAGACTATGTGTGTTGAGAAGATTAAATTGTCTTCCTATGTTTGTGGAGATTGTGAAACGAGATAAATGGCGGCATTATATTGTCAGCGATTTTGTTTCATCTTGTTTCAAATACTTTGTTTCACCACTCCAAAAATTAGCAATTTGTAATTATTTGATTATCAATGAATAAGATTAAAATTATGCCTAAAAATACTGACGGATAAGTTGTTACATTTTGTTACATCACTTTTTCGCAATTACCTCATAAGCAATTAATTAAGTCAAAATCTTGTTTCACTTGTTACATTTTGTTTCACACTCGCGTGAAACAAAATTTGTTTTTGTCATTGGCAGCGGGAGCGAAGAACTACTCTCTTGAGCGTAGCGAAAAATCTTATATGCCCTTATCACTCAAACAATAGCAAACACCATACTGTTAAACAGCTATACTTAAAACAATAAATTATGCGATGGTTTGGCGGCAGCGAAAGCAATGATGTTGAAGAAGGCAGCAGCAGTGGTGGTGGCCGCGGATTACTATTTGGCGGCGGCATATTGGGTGTAATAGGTTTTATTATCTACTTATTTACCGGCATAAACCCCGGACAAATACTCAGCTTAAATAATGCTGCCGACAGCTCGCAGCAAATAAACACGGTACCCGGCGGCGGCCAGGAGAATCGCAACAAGCAGTTTGCACGGGTAATATTTCAAGGGACTACCGTTGTTTGGGATAGTCTGTTCCGAACTATGGGGAAAACCTATACGCATCCGATATTGCATTTCTATACAGGTGCCGTTGATGCCGAAGGCTGCGGCTACACCACATCAGCAACCGGGCCGTTCTATTGCCCGGCCGACCAGCGGGTTTACCTTGACCTTTCCTTTTTTGATGAATTGCAAAATCGTTTCGGCGCGCCCGGCGAATCAGCCTGGGCCTATGTAATAGCGCACGAGGTTGGCCATCATATACAAAACCTGTTGGGTGTATCGGCCAAAATGGAGGAGGCCAGGAATAATTTAGGTAAAGTTGCTTACAATAAACTATCGGTTAAACTTGAGCTGCAAGCCGATTTTTATGCCGGCGTATGGGCGCATTATGAAGCGTTTAATCATCATAATGGTATTGTAATTGAACGTGCGGATATCGATTCGGCACTTACCGCCGCCCACCAGATTGGCGATGACCGCCTGCAGCAGCAATACCAGGGGCGCGTTACGCCAGATAGCTTTACACACGGCACCAGCACGCAGCGCATGTATTGGTTTAAAAAAGGGTATGATACCGGCGATATAAATCAGGGTGATACTTTTGCCGGGGATGGCTTGTAGTGTACTGTCCCGGGGACACACTGAGACAATGTGGAAAACTTGAAGTAATACACGTTAAATTTAACTCCATTTGATTGCTTGCCGGCGTGATGTAGGTAATAACATAAACAATATGCAGTTTATTTAGTTAGTTTATTGCTTAATAACTTAATTTAGCTACATGCTTACTAACAGGAAACCTCAACACATTTTTTTATTGCTTTTGTTTGCCGCCATTTTGGTTGCATCGTGTTCGCCAAAAGTCACTGCTCCTAAAACAGATGCCACTAAACAGGGTTCGGTAAAATTGCCCATTGTTAAAGGGCCCTATTTTACTACAGATAGTATTTATACTACAAAAACAGATTCGCTGCTAAATATTGCAAGACTACAGCAGCCCGTTATGTTGTTTGACAGCACAGGCATAATAGCAGTACCTTCAGAATGGGTAGGCACCGTTAATTTTGGCATGCGTAAAGCCAACTACGTTATCATTCATTATACAGCGCAAGATTCGGTACAGCAAACCATTAAAACCTTTACCATGGCAAGGACCCAGGTAAGTGCCCATTATGTGGTAGGTAAAGACGGCAAAGTTTTCCATATGGTGAATGATTACCTGCGCTCCAACCATGCCGGTGTGGGTAAATGGGGCAGCGTTACAGATATGAACAGTTGTTCGTTAGGTATAGAGATAGACAATAATGGCTTCGAGCCTTTTACTGAGCCACAAATAAAAAGCCTGCTGGCATTGCTAACACAGCTGAAAAAAACCTACAATATACCTACAGCTAATTTTATCGGGCACCAGGATTTTGCAATCAGGCGCAAACCAGATCCGGGACCGCTGTTCCCATGGAAATTATTGGCAGACCATGGTTTTGGCTACCGCAGCGACATGATAGTAGTACCCGCGCCAGACAATTTTGATTATAAAACCGCCCTGCGATTAATCGGTTATGATACCTCTGATCTCAACGCGGCGATAATAGCTTTTAAACGCCACTTTGTACAAGATGACAGCACCCCGCTATTAAGTCCGCTGGATTTGAATGTATTGTATAATGTTTATCAAAAATATTGAGCTTAAAGGCAAAAGCATAAGGCCTATGTGATTAATAAAAAAGACGAAAAATGATATATCTTTCGCCTTTAATGCTTTTTGCTTTAAGCCTTCGACTTTTAGCTTTTCTTCGCCCACCCATCTTTCAAGGTCACGGTACGGTTAAACACCAGTTGATCAGCAGTTGAATGTTTATCCAGCGTGAAATAACCTTTACGAATAAATTGGTAGCCTTTCCCCATTTCGGCATTGGCCAGGTCGGCCTCTATGTAAGCGTTAGGGATGATATGTAAGCTGTTTGGATTGATGTAATCTTTAAAATCACCTTCCTCGTTTGATGGATCCTCTACCTGGAACAACCGATCATACAAACGCACCTCGGCTGTTTTAGCGTGGGGTACACTTACCCAGTGGATAGTGCCTTTAACATTGATACCGCTGGTATCATGGCCCGATTTTGATTCGGCGATGTAGGTGCAATATATTTCTGTAACCTTGCCATCGGCATCCTTTTTAAAATCCTCGCATTTAACAATGTAAGCATTCTTTAAACGCACCATCAGCCCAACACCTAAACGGAAAAACTTTTTAGGCGGCTCTTCCATAAAGTCCTCACGCTCTATCCAAAGTTCATTGCTGAAAGGCATATCCCTGCCGCCATCCCCGCCTTCAACTTCGGGGTTGTTTTCGCCGTGCATGGTTTCTGTTTTCCCTTCGGGATAGTTCGTGATGATCATTTTTATCGGATCTAACACGGCCATGCGGCGCCAGGCAGTTTTGTTCAGATCCTCGCGGATACAGAATTCCAGCAAGCTAAAATCTATCATATTCTCGCGTTTGGCAACACCAATACGCTCGCAAAATTCGCGGATAGACGCGGCCGTATAACCCCGACGGCGCAAACCGCTGATGGTAGCCATACGCGGATCATCCCAGCTTTCTACATGGTTCTCATTAACCAATTGCAGCAGCTTACGTTTACTCATAACGGTGTACGTCATGTTTAAACGGGCAAACTCATATTGTTTGGATGGGAATATATTTAGCTCCTCTATAAACAAGTCATACAATGGCCTGTGCGACACAAATTCAAGCGTACAAATAGAGTGTGTTATTTCTTCAATGGCATCAGATTGCCCATGCGCGAAATCATACATTGGGTAAATGCACCAGGCATCGCCGGTGCGGTGATGGTGGGCATGTTTAATGCGGTATATTAATGGGTCGCGCAGCAACATATTGGGCGAGGCCAGGTCTATCTTTGCACGCAGTACTTTATCACCATCCTGGTATTTACCGGCTTTCATATCGGCAAATAATTGCAGGTTTTCTTCTACGCTGCGGCTGCGGTATTCGTTAGGTGTGCCCGGTTCGGTAGGTGTGCCCTTTTGCGCGGCAATTTCTTCGGCTGTGCTGTCGTCCACATAGGCCAGGCCCTTTTTTATCAGCGTTACGGCAAAATTATATAATTTATCAAAATAATCAGACGCATATAACTCTTCGGCCCAATCAAAACCCAGCCATTTTACATCTTCTTTAATGCTGTCAACATATTCGGTTTCTTCTTTGGTGGGGTTGGTATCATCAAAACGCAGGTTGGTTTTGCCGTTGTATTTTTTTGCCAGCCCGAAATTTAAGCAGATGGACTTAGCATGACCAATATGCAAATAGCCATTAGGCTCGGGCGGGAAACGGGTTAATACCCGGCCGCCGTGCTTGCCCGCAGCTATATCTTCTTCAACTATTTCTTCAATAAAATTTAATGATCTCTCTTCGCTCATAATAGGGCAAAAGTATGTTTTTTAGCTGAAAGCGGAAAGCGGAGTAAAGCGAAACGGCGTTTGGGCCGTGCGGTTCCCTCCACCTGGGAGGATAGTCAATGTCATTAAGTTAAGGAAAACCCCATCGGGGTTCAAGGTCGGTAGAAAAATAAATACAAAAAGAAATGCTGTGCCGTCAGGTACGGAACCTCGCCGATGTTGCGTACCTGACGGCACGCTAAATGATTTATATAATATTTTCTACCGACGTTTTGCCCCTACAGGGGCATTTTAAACATGATCTCCCTTAACTTGATGACATTGTGGGAGAATCTCCTAAACCGCCCGTTAGCAATCATAAAATCTTACAAAAACCAATAACCTGCCGAAAAGCTAAGTGTATGGTTCTTATTTGCGTATCCGTTATCCGAAAGTTTAGCCAGGCCATAATCATAACCGGCACTAAATGATATTTTGTTTTTAAAAGCTATGCCAACCAGCGCATTGGCGCCGTAATCTAATTTTTTAATGTTATCTGCACCATTGCCAGAGCTTACTACCCCGCTGCCTACGATGTTGGTAGGCGTACCGATTTGGGTGGCCGTTGATGTAAAGTCGTCTTTGCCCGACAGTAATCGCGCGGCATATGGTCCGCCGCCAATAAATAACTTGCCAAGTCCTGTTACCGGGATATTATATAAAACATTTACCGGCAGTTGCAGATAATTGAGGGTTTGCTTATCGGTGGTGGTGTTGGTATAGCTGCCGCCGGTAGATACCTCGTTTGTTGTTGCAACATAATTGCTGCCTTTTGTAGTATACAATAAGCCGGGTTGGATGGAAAACTGTGCTACGTCAACGCCGGCTACAATGCCTGCATGAAACCCGGTAAGAGCTGAAGTGGTAACGTTTGAGGTTCCACTCCCCCACATTAATTCACTGCCACTATACGACGACAGGTTTAAACCGGCATTAACACTCAATTTAACAGATTGTGCAACCGACAGGCTAAGAGAGCCCGCCATGCAAATTAAAAGCATGATCTTTTTCATTTTGATAAAATTCAGTTAGGATTTTAATTAGGTAAACGAACAATTATAACCAAACTGATAATGAAGGATAAAAAAAAGCTGTAAAGTGATTGTTGGTAATAGCGTTGTTACAAATAATGGCAAAACTGAATTGTGATGCCCTTTATTATGGCTATGCGCCGCCGGCGAATACGAGCTCGAGAGTACCATCCTAAACCGCCAGCTTCGCCTGCAAAGTATTAGCCATCCGTTTAATAAATAAATAATTTACCGAGCCGCCAATTACCGCGCCCACTACCGGTATCAGCCGTTCGGCGGTTTTCGAGCCGAGGTTGAGCATCAGCTTTTCGGCAACCTCTTCCATTACGTTTTTGCTGATGGTCATCCCCGTATCTACCTTTAACGAGGCAGCCACTATCGTAAAAAAATCAGCAAATTTTAGCTGGTATTTGCCCGTATAATAATAATTAATAGCCAGCGTAACCCTAAACTGCTGTGTAATTATATTGATCAGATCAAACGGGATGCCCAACACCAGGGTAGATAAGCCACCCGCGCCGGCCATAGCGCCCGAGCCTGCCGCCAGCAGCGCGCATTGGTTAATGAATTTTTCAAGGCCCAGCTTATCAACACCCGTTTTAATGCCCAGTTGGTCTATCCGGTTAAAAATTTGTTTAAAGCCAGTTTGTGCCAGTTGGGTAAAACCCGCTTTTATTTTGGCATCAATCCCTTTAAGGTTAAATGCAGGTAATTTTGGTTTGCGCATGTTGTAAATAGTAAATTATGGCAGGTAGCACTATTTCCATGCCAGTGTTTATTTTCTGACAATTTTTTGGTGTTTTTACTTTCTCGCTGCCCGGCTGGGGGCCTGATATGCCGATAGTCTTAGCCTATCGTATAAAAAGCTGCTTAATGTAGTTGCAAGATAGGCATAATTGGGTATGATCGAAAAATCCAAAAGTCCGATTTTCTAAATCCAAAAAGGAAATTTAGAGGGTAAAAAGATGGAAACAACGACAAATTAAGCCTTAAATACAACGTAAATTATGCCTGTAGTTAAGGGGGTATATGCACAATAGGCGTTTAAACAATTACAAAAGTGTTTGCCACGGGACACATAATATGACTATTTAATCTCTTAAAATTAAAACGACTTGTAATATTTTCCCCGACTTAATTGCCGATAAGTTTGAATAACAGCCGGAAACAGAACTTGACAGATAAACTAAAAACCGCTAAAGCTTATCCCTGTGCTGGCTGATTAGGCCACAAAGGGGACTTTAACGGTTTTGCAAGCTATTAACACCAGCCCATAACAACGAACGCTAAACAACGGCCGGAAATGGAGCCTTAACGGCTAATTTATAATACTTGTAATGGCTTTCCGAATACGGACTGCTATTAAAGAATAACAGGCATTGGATGCATAACCTTACGAAGGTATTAAAGTTATTTTAAAAACCCATTAAAGGGCTTTAAATCAATATTTCAAAGAACAGTTTTGTTTGTGAGAGTTCAAGAAGAGGGCCGGTTTTTAATTCCAGTTATAGTGTGGCAATTTATTAGCTAAATATTTTTTATCAGCGTTGTCTTGTTTTAATTTCTCCAGGTGATCGCCAGCACCCATTATAAGCTGGGCTATACGTAATTCACTTAAATCAAATTCATCATGAAGTACCGTAAGCGTGCGCTCGTACCGCAAGCCTTTGATATTGAAGTAATAATAAAAACGACATGCTATTTTGTAGTTTCTATTATCTGTATAGCACCCCTTTACATGCTTTTCAGTGGATTTATTTATATCCTCTTTGAATATTGAGTTTGCAAATTGTGCCCCTAACGCCATTTGTAAAATTGATATTTATATAGTTAAAAGATAAGATTTAAAAAACGGCTACGCCTCGCGCGTAGCCGACTACAAAAAACCAAATGAAATTACGTTGTAAATAATGAACCCGTCTGTTCAAACTTCCTTATATAACTAAGGCTTGGCGTAAACTCATCACCGATTATAGCTATACCCTTCATTTGGGTTAACGCTTGTACAGCGGGTTGTGTGCCAGCATCGCAACCAATTAATATAGCGTCCTTATATGCTGCATCGTGGGTATTTAATGCATCACAAACACCCTGCAAACTGTTCGCTAAAGCCGCGCTGGCATCGGTTTGAGTGTAATAAGTATATTTGGCGGTTATAGTATCATAAGCCGTTGGCACTTTCGCCACCACTCCAGCAGTAAGAATTAATAAAGCAATTTCTACTGCATTAACTCCAAGGTTGTTACTATAAAGATAACCAACGCCTTTTAAGGCTGTTATTACCGACGAAACATCAGGAATAGCCATTATACTACGCATTCCTTCTCTTGTTACCGTAATGCCATTTACCATATAGGTAGCAGCATCTAAAAGTTTATTAATGACAAACTCTTGTTCAAAATTAGGGCCGCCGTTCCCCCTATATGTCCAAGAAACAAGATTATTTATTTCATTCAATGTAACATTAATGCCCAGCGCGGTTAGGGCATCATAAATAGATTGAAATAGCGCAACGCTATCGTCTAAAAATTCTTTTTCCCGCTCTATTCGGGTGATGTCGGTATAAATTAATACGGGGTTCATTTTTTCATTTTTTAAGGTTAATTATTATTTTAAAAGGTCATTAATTCGCAATACAAGTCCCGTTATGGTTGGAACATCCTTTGGAGCGGCTACAGATAAAACACCGTTAACCAAGTCCGTCAATATCTTTTTTAGGCTTTCTTCGCCCTTTTGAATTAGTACGCCGGTGGTGTCCATTGTTAACACTGTTATGCCGGTAGTTACCCTATACAGGCTTATTTCATCGCAACTAAATACTATATAGTCACCCTCATTTATTTTTCCAACTATCACTTGTGTGCCCGCTTTTGGCAGCACATCAATACTTTGATTTTCGCTTACAACCGCACGAAGCCGTACACCATACACCGGTATGGTGTCTAATTCAATATCGCAAGTAAAATCTTCGTCGCTTACGGCTAATACTACCGCATCATGTAGGGTCATTGGGCCAAAGGCGGCGGCGGTCTTTAAAAACTGTTCTCTTAACTTAGCTATTTCTTCCATTTTTTAATCTAATCTGTATGTTATATCAACCTTTCGTCGGGCTCCTTTTACGCCAAATGTTACTTCTATTCCCGGAACAAAATAAGTTCCGGCGCGCGCACCATTATATCTTTTATCTGTTATAGTAGCTTTCCAGCCGGGCAGGCAAAATGGCTGCAAAAAGCCGGTTATTTTTCCTTCAAAACCATCATACTTTAATCGTTTTAACCTTGCGGCAGCTAAGTCTTTTAAATTTTCACCGTCGCGTAAGTAAGGCATGTTTATAGTTTGTATAGCGCCGCCCATGTCTCCAGCTTCATACAGCGCAACTTTTCCGGTTTTTAATCTTGCTGTAATGCGCACACGCACCAGGTTATCTTTACCTAACCGCTGCTTTAAATCGGGTTGATTTGTTACGCAGTTATAACCGATATTATATTTAACTTCTGCTAAACCAGTAAGCGTTTTTGTTCCATCGGTATTGGTGGTAGTCCGACCTTCTTCAATGCCCGCGTACAATACATTATCAGCAAAATATATAGTGAGTAGCGCCCTTGTTTTTAAGTCGTCAAGTATGTCTAAACCACTTTTATTAGGGATGCTGTAATTAGTCAATGGAATATTTGGAATGTCCGGACTTAACACAATATCAGTACCTTGTATCACCCTGGTTAAAACCTCTTTTACAGTTGTCACCTTCCAACTGGCTAATATGTTTTGATTACGTAACTGCCAGGCATAACCCTCCATTTCAATAGTGATTGGCGTTGTTAAGTTTACCCGGCGCACAAAGCCCCGAAACTCATTACGCAGGTCGCCATTATATCCTAGGTCAATACTTACCGGGTCGCCCTCTTTAAATAACTTAGCAGTTTGTACGCTGCTGTTAGGCAAGTTTGGCGTTACTTGCTGTGTGCCTAAACCCACAAAACTAAGCGTTTGGTTTATAACACTTTTAATACTTACAATACCTCCTAACCCCGGTATTTTAAGCGTTGCGGTATCGATGATTACATGCACGTTCTTTTTTATCACCAGTTCATTTACACCGCCTGGAAAGCTGTACTGTCCTATCTTTATAATGCTGTTTAATACGAATGCCATATTACTCGACGTATAATATAATTTTGTCTATAGTGCCACAGGGTAACAAATCCCAGTCGCCGGGGAATTTAAGGGCAGCCGAAATTGGATTTGCTATAACGTTTTCTTCAGCTGTCTTATCTTCTGATTTAAGGAGAGATACTTGCATATCGTCGCTACCTATAGTTTTTGCTTCATTCCAAAGTGGATAAGTTTCTTTTGTATTTTCCATTTTTAATTAGGATTTACGGCAGCGTTACCTGAGTTAACAACCTGGTTAAACATTTCAATGAACATATTTTGTATTTGCTCTTTACCTTCTTTAAGCGTAGCAGCATGGATAGTAATTTGATCTATGCCCTGTTTGGCTATGTTTATGGTAAGATTGCGCACGCCCCCGCCCGAAATGCCTTTAGCTGTATCGGCCACACCGTCAGGAACGTTACCGCCAGTGCTCTGCGCCTTTAGGTCGAACTTGCCACTCAGATAAGACATAGGGCTTAGGCCTTTGCCTTTTGGCTTACCCTCGTTATCATATCCGGCTACATCCATTGCTCGGTTCCAAACATGATCATTATCTAATTTCCGGTATATTTTAACCAGTCTTGGGTCGCTGGTTGTTAACGCCTTTGCCGCACCTAAAAGATCGCCTTTCATTACCAGCCCTTCAAAGTTCGACCACTTAAAGCCTAAGTCTTTAAAGCCTAAAATTGTGCGCTGTATCCAGTAGGTTACATCCTCAAACGTTCGGCGTATGTTACCCCAAACGTCAGTTACCTTATCGGCGGTATCTTTAGTATTATCGGCAAAATCATTGTTGTACTTATTCAAACCGGCATAAGCATAGGCCAGTAAACCAACGGCGGCAAGCGGCCACATAGCCGCAGCCTCTAAAGCATAGGTGCTTATCGTTGCGCGTTCTGTCCATGCCGTATATACACCCCAGGCTGCGGCCATACTGCCAATTCCTATTGCTATGTTTTGCAATAAATCGGGCTGTCCTATTAAGCCATTTAAGAAAATGGCGATACCCCCTAAAGCGGGCAGCAATTTCATGCCGATGGTACCCGAAAGCGTTTCAAGCGCACCCCTAAACGCAATCCATTTGCCGGTTGGTGTCTCACCTATCCGCTGCATGCCGTCATGAAATCGGCCCATAGGCCCAGTAGCGTATTGCATTGCACTTGCTAAATCGCCAAAAGTAATTTTGCCCTTTTCCATATCTTTGCGCAAATCAGCCATTGAACGGCCTGTTTTAGCGGCAAGAGCATTTAATGGATTAAATCCCGCGTCATTCATTATCAGCAATTCACGCCCGGTTAACCTCCCGGCAGACGCGGCCTCACTAAAGCCCAGGGTTAAACTTTTCATGTGCTCTACGTCACCCATCGCAATATCGCCCAGCATTTTAAGCGACGGCATTACGTTTTTGGCGGCTACACCAAAACCTAACATCATTTTAGCTTCGCCAAAAACTTCGTTACCATATATAGTATCGGTGGCAAAGCCTATAAGGTCTTTATGTAACTCGCCGCCCTGTTTCTTACCGGCCATTACATCAAAACTTACACCAGCCATTTGCCTGTCCATACCGTTTTTAAGCATACTGCCAATACCTGCCGTAGCCAAGGCAACGCCTCCCAGCATTAAGCCGGTAGCGAACATATTACTCCCCTTACGGCCTTTGTTTTCCAAAGCATCTCTTCGACGCTCCAGTGCATCAATTTCTTTATTTGCACGGGTGATCTGTCGTATGTCCAGCGACATATTTCGGGTTTTAGTCAACGCATCTATTCGGGTGCCTAACTGATCTACAGAACTACCCACCCGATTTATTCGTGTTGACATCCGGCTAAATGCACCGTCCGTATTGTTCGCCATTTGCCGCATTGGGCTGGATACATTATCCCTTATTTTTACTATCCACTCTACAAAGTTTGCCATACTTTTAAATTTTCTTTAATAAGTTCGTGGTTATTCATTAACTCTTTATCGCCGCCCAGCCAGCATACTTCTAAAACCATTTTTAAATATTTGGTTTCGTTGAATGACTTGCCGCTACTGGTGAGTTTTTTTATAATTTTCTTTACTTCACCGTCCGTTGGCAATCTTACATAAGCCTTTTTGTTATCCAATTCCAATACGGCCAAGTCTTTACCGTATCGCTTTTGCCAACCTTCTACTATTGCCAGGGTTGGTGTTTTTATACTTGAAAATATATTGAACATGGTGTGTTTGATTTTAAAACCTTTAAATACTATTTAAATATTCTGCGTAAACAATTATTGACAATCGGCCGATATTCGTATCGTCAAATTGTCAAAGGTTAACTATAGCGGCTTCCCATCTTTTGTTGCTGGTAACCTATCATGCTTTTCATAAAACTTTGCTTTGTAAACTTCGGGTGCGTGTTCTCTTAAAATAGCTGTGCCGTCTCCGGCTACGTTTTTAAGTTCATACCAGTTCTTTGTTACTAATGGTATTACAGATTTGTGTATTTTCCCTTCCAGTCTATCGGGGCTAATTTTGGCATTTTTTACCACGCTCAATATTTCCTTTACTGAATCGTCATCATGGCCGATACCTAATAAAGCCTCGGCATAATCTTCTGTAATTTTGCCTGAATCTACGCCGTTCGTAACCACATCAATAGTTGATTGCTTATGATTATTTGTTGAAAACATAGCCCCTTTTTTTGCCAGTTGTAAATAACTTGAAATGCCGGTATAAGACAGGGCAATTAGTTTGCCGGTAACATCAAATAGCTGCACTGGTAATGCCTGGGCATTACCTCCTATATCAACACAGCTAACATCAGTTACCTTGCATTTTACAACAGTAGGGTTAGTTTGTCCGGCCAGCATATATTTAGGGTCGTCGCTTATCTCTACTGGTATCGCACCTATTGAAAGCATGTTTAATACACCGGCTTCATACTTAGCAAATATTGACATTGCAAAAGTGTCGTTTTCGTCAAATTCGGGCTGACCTGTCCAGGCATCACCGTCCCGACGAATTTCAACTACTCTGCCTAATGGCAAAATTTGATCTTTAGTGTTTCCGCTGGCGCGTTGATGCATCCATAGTAAAATCGGATTATTTATATATTGGCTAAAATCCACACCATCGGATAGAATTCGGTAAGAATAACAATTAAGGGCACTGGTAGTGATTACATACCGTTTGGTGGTTCTTTTCATGGATAGCTTTGGGGTATTAAATAGTTTAAATTTTACGTAGTAAAATTATTTAACTCTTTAATACTCTGCAAATTAGACTGCGACACATAGGTTTTAACAATCACATAATCAGTATATTATGATTAATGTGTGCTAAATCATTTGTAAGGGCAGGGCATCCCTATTAAAGCTACAAAGTGCATATACCCCCCATGCTACAACACGTTTTTTTAACACATCACCCGGGGCTATGAGTAAAAGTTTACGATACATAGTAAGGGGCTTTGTTTTTAGTTGCTCATAAACAACATGGCTAACGCGCAAAATTAACCATTAAAGGATAGGGGTATATGCATTATCAAAAAAGTAAATTCATAAAAAAAGCGCCTTTAAACTAATTTAAAGGCACTTTTTGCACTTTTGCAGGCTAATATTCGTATCCGCCTGCTAATACTTCAATAAGTTCACTTAAATAATACAATTCCATATCGGTGTCTTTTCCGATATTCATCGCTGCGGAATCACTGTCCCTGCTGTTTAATAACAGTCTTGTGTATCTAATATAAATCCGGGTTAGCACTTGTTTCAAATATTCCGGCTCTACGCCTATGGTCAGTAAATCAGTAAATAGAGACACTCTTTTGGCATCTATTTCGGATAAGGTTTTTGTATTCATTGTTTATTTAATTAAGGTTGATTTTTCAATTAAATTTTTACGTTTTTATTTTTACAGTGTTTGTAGATTTAATTCATTCATCAAACTTTTTACTGCTTTATCAGCCAGTTTATTATCACTGCTTTTTTGATTGCTTTTTAAAATTGCTTCAAACTGGCGATGCACCTTAACCAGTTCGCTATAATTCATGGAGTTAAGATTTTTTTTAACCGATCCGCGCTCTTTAATAAACTGAATGAGTTTTGCAGCGTTCATTTTTTTATCGTCCGGGGTATCGCCGTAAATAATCCCAGCCTTATAAGCCAATGAGAAGATAAGGCCCTTTAGCTTTTCGCGAGGGTCGTACTCCGCTAAAAAGGTAATTAAGATGCGGGCTTCGTCTATGGTTAATTCCTTGCTGCTCTCGGTACGGCCATTGCTTACATTGTATACCATTTCGGCTTTTTGATCTGCAATGTCTAAATTATTGAGCAGTACATGTATTTTGGCTATTTGTGGTTTTGTTGCTGTTTGCATTACCGTTAATTTATTATTGGTTTATAAACTAATTCATTAAAGCTGTTTAATGTAATACGTTCCGCTTTAAGTAGGCGGGCCGCTGCCGTGTTGTTATTTTTGATAATCGTTTTGAGTAGTTTTAAGCCGTTATTTCTGCCGCTCTTATCCATTGCGGTTAATATCAATAGGCCGTCAATCGCCACACTGTAAGGCGGCTCCAGGGGCGGGGTATCAATCGCTTTGGTTTTAAGCTTTTCAGCTAATAGCCTTTTAAACATAAAAATGTTAAAGCCCATTTTTAAAAGCTTCGCGGCTATCGGCTCATTATTAAAAATGGCCAATAATAAAGCTTCGCTGCAAATTTCTTTCAATTGGTTATCCCGGCTGATGTGTACCGCATCCGTTAAAATGGCCGCTAACTCATTTTGGGTATCTGTATTGTTTGTTTTTGCTATCGTTTCCATAATTTTAATTTTTTGCGGTGATTTTTTTAATAAAGTCATTTTGTGCCACTTCAATTTGTGCAGCATCTTTAGGGAATATTGTTGTAAAGTGCAAACAAAAGGCAGAAACGACCTCAAATACTACATTTTGCGATTTGCTTACCAGTTTAGCGGCATCCCACCCGTTTTTATAAATCCATAGTTTAACAAGCGTTTCAGGTATGCTTAGTTGCTGGCTGATTTCGCCGGTAGTTAATCCTTTTTCAACATATAAATGCGCGGCTTTATATTCGTTTAATAGTTCCATATCGGGGCGCAAATCCTTCCAGCGGCCAGCTTCATTCCATTTTTGAATAGTCGGCATGGAGAGATTTAGTTTATCGCAGATCGCTTGCGCTGATAGCCCATCTTTTATATACAATACGGCTGCCTGAAATTCCAGTACTGCATAATCTCTTTTTAGTAATCGCTTCCTATCCGTTGGTATATTTTCTGCGCTCATAGGTTATCTTTTATTGTTAAGAATTAATAAACTTTCAACCCGGCGCAAGCCACCTTCATTTTCGCTCATATCGGTTGATATACACCGTCTTATTACGGTTTCCATTTGGGCTTTATCTTCCATATTTACCTCCAGTACGTCGCTGTAAAGCTTCCTGTAAAAGGCCTTCTTATCTTGTTCGCCGTTCGGCACACACCGGGTAAAACTGCTGCTAAACCGGCTAAATATTTCTCTAAACCCAACCTTGCGGGCATTCATCCCCCGCCGTAACTTTTCGCTCAAACCATCCGCGCCAACCAAATACCATCCGCATGCGCCTTCGGTAGCATTCCAAAACTCTTTTAATTCAAGTAATGCGTTATAATTAAGGTCGCCTGCCTCGTCAATTATTACGATAGGTTCCGGCAGCATCTTTAAATAGGCTTTTATTTCGTCTTTTATTGCATTGTACCTGCCGGTGCTATCTAAGCCAATTGCCTTAGCAAGTTTTCTTACCAAAAGTTGTTGCGTTTTTGCCTGGCTGGCATCGACATAAAAGCAGTTTTGCAATTTTTTGGAGAGATATTTAACAGCGAATGTTTTGCCTATTGCGCACTCGTCTACAAACATTTTTGCCTTTGCATGTTCCTTGCAAAAAAGTACATCTTCTTCTATGGTTATAAATACATCCGTTCGCGCCGCTTTCCACTTTCTTTCACCGGCAACTACATTTAATTCCCGGCAGATATGCAGCCAAATACTATCGTTTATAAGGCCGTCTATTGTTCCCGACCGCATGCGGCTCCAAACTGCGCCACTAAATCCCCACTGTTTAGCAAACTTTTCATTGCTACCGCTATGGTTTCCGCGTACTTCAATTAAGGCGGCTACCGCCTTTTTCTTAATGTCTCTTGAAATTTCTATCATGGTTTTGTGTTTAAAATCTTTGGTCTAATGGTTTTACGAAGCTTTGGATTGGCTTGTCAAATTCTGCCGGTTCGGGTAATAGGCCGCCGCTTTTTATATCCGATGGGTCATAATATTTTAAGCCAGGCATTTTAAATTTGCGTTCGGGTTTAGGGGTATTATCAATTATTGTAACTGCTTCAATTCCTTTTTTACGCCTGCGCCCGTATGCTTCTATGGTGGTTATATAACTACTCATTACAGCCATTGCCTTCCTATCTTCGTCCGATTGTTCAATTTTAGCACGGTTAAAACGAGGTTTAACAACGGCTTCACAGATTAGCAATGTGCCGATATAAACCAATGCTTTGAATATTTTGCCGTTATTGTCATCCAGCCAATACACATCTATGTCGTGGCCTTCCACGCGTTCCATTAAGCTTATTAACTTATCACCTAAGCACACTTCGCCGTTATCGCCTAAAATATATTCACTACGGTCCAATTTTATAATGCCAGTTCGGCAACTGGTTCGAGTTTTAAAGCCCAAATAAGGTAATATGGCGTTGTAATTGATTGGTTTTAAATCCGGGTGCTGTCGTTCCATGAAAAATTCCCAGCGGCATAAATCGGGTTCGGTATCATGCGGCATGTTATTCCAGGTTTCATAATTTTTAAAGCATAAGGCTACAATATCTTTGTAATCCATTGCCTCAACCTTTCGGCTTCCGGCCTGGTTACTTTCCCGCCGGGCGTGGGGCCGTGCGTTCCAGTTTGCTTCTATTTTTTCCAGCCCATAACGCATACGACCGTTAAAGTTTTCAATTATTTTCCCCCTCGCATTATTGGCCTCTATGCGCACATTTTCAAACATGGCACCTTCGGCTAAAAAGGTATTGGTAAAAGATGAATTTAAACTACTTTCCGCTTCCAATCCATCCGGCAAACTCAAACCCCATTCCGCATAGTTTCTTACCAACTGGCGGTAAAATTCAAGTATCATAGCTTCTTTTGTTCTTGCTGCCACTATGCACACGCAAGCCCCGCTGGCTACGTCAATTCCTACATAAAGCCAAATTCGTTTGCCGTTTAGCATTACAAACGGTGGCTGCCTATCGTCTATGGATAGTAAACTGCCCGCTTTTGTTGGTTTGTCAAGCGAAGCATACGGCTTATAGCCCTGCATATATTTTTGCCTGTCGCCGCTCCGCGCTGAATATGTTGCTATTGCACTTTTCCAGCCGGTTAAATACTTATTGATAGTGTATTCGCTTAACTCTTTAAATTCCGCCGGGGCGTAAATTTCACCGGTGCCGTTATTTATAATTTCAAGATGTCCGACTAAGAATTTATTATACTGGCGTGATACTTCAATAGGCGAAGGCTTTATAGTAGCTTTAGCAAACATACTTTCCAGCAATGCCATTACATCGTCTGTAACCTTTCGGCTATTGTTATTGCCAATTTTACCCGAAATAAGGCTTACATACCCTTTCTTTTCAAAGGCTTTTAAAACTTCTTTAAAACGCTTTAAACTACCTGGCAGGGTATGTTCTGTATTGTGCTTTGCTTTAAGAGTTTGCTGAAAGGTTATTGTATGATTAAGCAACACCTCATCAACGCCCTTTGTATTTAAACCTTTATTATTTCGTTTTTCAAGATCAGTCCTAAAACCTAATACGGCCCTTAATACCCCTGCATTAAGTATATATTTATCCTGTAATTCGGTGGCTAAATAAAAGCCGTTCTCTAATTTATATTGCGTATAAAAGCGGCGGGCCTCGTTGTCGTTGCGGTAATATTTCTCAAAAATATGCTTAACCAGGCGGGGGTCGCCGATAGCATGCTGTATTTCAGTAGGCATACTATCAAAATCCATTAACAAAACCCGACCATTACCTCCAAGTCTTATACGAATAAACATTCCGTCCCTAAGTCTTTTTTCAATTACATAATAAGAGCTAAAAAAAGGGAGAATTTCGTTTACCGTAACTCCTATTTTACCATTATACTCAACCGGCATAGAATTTCTTAATTGATACGGGCTAAAAGACTATTTTTCTTTTCCGACAGGTCGGCCAGTACTTCGAGCGTTGCCAACTCTATAGCAACATTGTTATTTCTTCCATTTAAGAACTGCGACACGGCTTGTTTAGTAACTCCAGCTTTCTTAGCTATTACCCGGCCATAACCATGCGGGACTTTTGCCTTTAATTCGTTTCTTTCCATTATAATGTTATTTTTGTTTACTATTATAATACAAACTAAGACATTATAATTGACATTAACAACATTTATATTGACAATTTAACATGTTACATTCCAGCATACAATTAAAGAGATTAAGACAGTATTTTAATATAACTCAAGATGAGTTCGCGGAAAAGATTGGTGTTAAGCGAAATAGTATATCAATGATAGAATCCGGGCGTAACAAACCCACTTTTGAGATGATCGGAGATATTTGCAAAGCTTTTAATATATCCGCTGATTATTTTTTATTAGATGAGGAGCCAAACGCTGGCGCAACTTATTTTGTTACTAACGCTGTCGAAAATGTCATTGATATTAACAACCACTTGAATGAAGCCGACTTTTTAAACCAGGCCCAGGTACGTAGTAAACAGGTTAATTTTTTATATCAAAGTTTAATAGATATAAGGTTGTTGCTTTTTCAGGAATTAAATATTAAAGGCGATTTTGCAACTAAGGCCGAAGCTGATCTGCTTAATACGCTGGCAAGGCCATCTATAATTGACAATGAGTTTAGGTATCCTTATAACAATCTTGACACAAAAGGAAAAATAGAATATCTGCGCAAAATAGACAGTTGCATAACTTTATTCACTAATACTTTTTTTGAATGTTTTGACCAATTGTATACCGGGACTCTTATCCCACAGACTAAAGAAATGAGAGACGAATTTTTGAAACGTAGAGCCCAAATAACAGACAATTGGCGGTATACGCATGTGTACAAAAATGTAAAAAAATAGCTGTCCGTTTTTTTGGTGTACGTCCAACTGTCCGTCCAACTGTCCGTCCAACTTTTAAAACCGTTAATTCATAGGTAAAACGGTATCTTAATCGTTACTAACACTTTGTAGAACGAAAAAGCCGCTTAAATGGCGTTAAAGTGTTGTTTATAGGTGATTAATACAAGCAACAATGGTAGAACAGGGCTTTATTAAGGTAAAAAATCCTACTAAAATGGAACCAAAATTGTACCAAATGGAAGTTAGCGGGACAAATCGTTTTACAGCATAAAATTAACCGTAAATCTTAAAAACCGTGTTTAAGCTATTGTAAAGGCTGTTTTTGTACAAAATTCGGACTTTTTTATATTATCTATTTTTAGACATTTGGAAATACCCCCCATATGGGAGCAGTAAAGTGTTTCACAAATTAATGAAACACATGAAACACTTTTTCAGGTTAACCAATTGATATATAGTAATTTGACAAAATGAGTGAAACACTATGAAACAGTACTAACACTTTAAGTAAACAATGTTAAATAGCTTATAATAAACATTTTATGCCATTTTATAAATTTTGCAAATTTAGGGTGAAACACCTGATGTGAAACACTTTTTTTTGAATTATCAGTCCTGAAAAAATTTACACTTTTGGTTGTTAATACTTGATTGAATTTACCCCCCGCTGTTCGAAGTCTCCGACTTCGAACCACTATGCTCGTAGTCTTTAGACTACCGGCGCTAAAAAATCAAACAATCCACATCAATTATCTCATCAATACCGGCATAATTTGATGCGCTCGAATAAACATAATCTTCCGCGCGATAAACCCAACCTGCCTTAACCGGATTTTCATGAATATAATCAATCTTCTGCTGTGTAAATGCAGGTGAGCTTAGTTCAACAAAATGATTTTCATGCTCCCATAACTGGTAGTTTTCGTTACGACTGTGCCTTGACGCATAATATTTAAATTGGTGCAGCATCCATTCGCGCCTGCTTTCGGTATTATTATTTTGTATATCATCTAATATTTGTTTCGCTACAAACTTTTTGCAGTCGCGCACAAAGTCGCTTATGGTATGGCCCTCGTCTACCGAAACTATTAAGTGGATATGATTGGTCATGATTACATAGGCATGCAAATGCAGTCCTTTGTTTTTCTGGCAATATTTAAACGAATCAATTACCACGTCGCGATAGGTTTGTCTTGAAAATACATCTATCCAGCCCACCACCGTAAAGGTCATGTAGTAAATTGCCTGTTGATCGTGAATAATATAGCCTGTGCGCGCCACGCTTTAAATATAGGCTTTGCGGACTGTAGTTGCAAACTACAGGCATAGTGGTTCGAAGTCGGAGACTTCGAACAGCGGGGTTTCTTTTATTATATCAAAATATAACTGTCAGTAAATTATTTTTAAATAAATTTGCACTGTAAGTTATTATTTATAAATTTGTCATGTCGTTCTTTGAAAAAGTAAAAACTCAATCAAATGAAGTGTATTAAGTTACACAACCCGAAAGGGTATCTTAACCTTCACAACATGCATACGGTGTAAAGTGTAACCACTAATACCGCAAATGTTTAGCTAGCAATACCAATTATTACCAATGATACGGTGATTAGGAAGCGATGAGAAGTGTTATTAAGCTGAATGTTATTATTTAGCAGATAAGAGAGGTGGTAGTGATATCATAAACAACGATGATGAGTCTTTTTAGTAGAAATTGAATTAGCAGACAATTTCGTCAACTAAAAACTTATTATATATGAAAAAAGATTTTCAAAAAATTGATGATTTGATCCAAGTGATTCAGGTTGTCATTTCAAAGGACCGTTGTTTTTGTTCTGATTCAAAAAAAGATCTATTAGATAGATGCACTAGCTTATTACAAGAAAGCAAAGTCGAAAGCGGCGAAAAGACAACCATAAATTGGGAACTCGTTTTTAAAGCAATTGAAATTTTAGCTGGATTGTATATTCATGCAGACTTATTCAAACATCTTTTATGATGAAGACGCCTCTCTTTATTCAATTTAATTTTATTATTATGGATTTAGGTGCAGCAATTAAAAGCATTAGAAAGCAGAAAGGAATTAAGCAAAATACTTTCGCAGAGCTTTGCGATATTACACAAGCTTACCTTTCGCAAATTGAAAACAATTTAAAAGAACCAAATTTATCAACATTAAAGAAAATAGCTGAAAAACTATCAATTCCACTCCCGATTTTATTTTTCTTGTCAATGGATGAAACAGATATTCCTTCTGATAAAAAAGACGCCTATTCTTTGATAGCTCCATCTGTACAATCATTACTTAATCAGTTTTTTTCATCTCCAAATTAATTAGTTTGATAAAATCGCTAAAACACCTGTCGTATTTATTGAAAATTCGTGAAAAGGATTTAGACGACTTGTTAAACAATATTGAAAATTATTATTATGAAAAAATAACAGAAAAAACTAATGACGATGGTAGTATTAAATTAAAAAATGGCGTGCCGGATTTAAGGATTATTAATCCCAGCATTCATAGATTAAAAGCAATTCAAAAAAGATTAAGTAAAGTTGTTTTATCAAAAATTCAAATTCCATCTTATGCTTATGGTGGAATAAAAGGAAAAGATAATATAAAAAATGCAAATGTCCACAAAGGGAAGAAATTCAATTTCACTACAGACCTATCTGCTTTTTTTCCATCAATAAATAATAAACAGGTATATGAAATGTTTATATCCTTTGATTTTTCTCCAGATGTAGCGAGTAAATTGGTAAAACTTACTACCTATAAAGGCAAGGTACCACAAGGAGCCCCCACATCATCCCTAATTGCTAATTTGGTATTCATTAAAACTGGAAATAAATTGTCTCAGTTGGCAATTGAAAATAAACTAGCATTCACAACATTTGTAGATGACATCACTTTATCAGGTTCTGAATGTTTCAAAGAAAAAATTCAAAGCATTATTCAAATTATAAATAATGACGGCTATTTAATAAGTCATAAAAAGACGCATTATAAAGCCGGAAATAAAATTGTAACGGGCGTAGGTGTAGGCCAAAATGGATTGACACAAACCAATTCATTGAAAAATAAAATTCTAAAGGAAAAGGATAAAGACAGTCCTAAATATAAAGGCCTTATTAACTATAAAAAAAGAATATTTTCCTTTAATAATCCTATTTACGCCTGTCCCAAACCATTGAGTCCAGACTGATATGCAGATAGTCTTTAGACTATCGTGTAAAAAGCTGTCTATGTAGTTGCAAACTACAGGCATAATTGTTCGAAGTCGGAGACTTCGAACAGCGGACAGATTGTGAAATAAGCAGAACCGCGCCTCAACTTGGATTCAGCCTGTTAAAAGCAACTTTTATAGTGTCGGGGTTGCCATTGGCCATGGTTTCGCTAAAGCCAAAGGTGAGTTCGGTTTTTCCCTGCTTTAACTGTTCAAATACCGCTTCAACAAAAGCACTTACCGGTGGATAAGCGTCGTGCAGGCCCTTGCCACCCAGGTCGGTATTCAGTGCCGGGGGTATCATTTCAATCACTTCAATATTTTTCGCTTTCAGTAAATGGCGTACCGAGAGCGTAAACGAATGGAAAAATGCTTTGGTGGCACAATATACCGGCACGGCAGTTAGCGGCACAAAAGCCAAACCCGAGCTTACATTTATAATAGTGTTTAACGCTTTTAACCCTATAAAAAGCGATGTTAAATGCAGCGGCGCCTCAACATTAGTGGCTAACTCGTCTTTGGCACGTTCATAAAAGTCGGGCGCATCTATTTTTATCCATTGCTGTATACCCGCGTTATTAACCAGCACATTTAAATCGTTATGGTTTTGGGCAACCCAGTTATAAAGCGCTACGCGTTCAGTCTCAACAGAGAGGTCGCACACCCGGGTAATCACCCCGGGAAATTTATCGGCAACTTCTTTTAAAGCAGATTCGCGCCGTCCGCAAATAATAACCGTATTGCCTTCTTTGATAAACCGTTCGGTAAGTCCGAGGCCGATACCGCTTGCCCCGCCGGTAATTAAAATTTTGTTATTGGCTAATTGCATTGTATGTTGTTTTTATAGATCATACAAAGATGACACAAAAAGAGGCAAGGCAGTTTACGAATATTGATTTTTTGTTGAAAAATTCAGGGCAAACTCCGTTAAAATTTCTTTGCCCTCTTTCCGCGCAGCGAAGAGAGGGCCGACCAGCGTAGCGTAGTCGGGGTGAGTAATCGCTACCATGCACTGGCGGTAATGTCGCTTTATTAGTACTCACCCGATCATCGCTAAGTCGCTCGATCTCCCTCTCTTCCGCAAGCGGTAAAGAGGGTAGATCAGGGTAGACCAGGTAGGTCAGGGTAGTTCACCCCCTGCGAGATTTATCCCATGTGCTTAGCCTAATCTCTAATCTTTAATCACCAATCTTTATTAACCAATCACTAATCCCTATCTTTACCCCATCCGGGATAAAAACCCGGCAACCCAATGATAAAAGAAATAGAAATAACCTGCCCACCCGGGCAGCAGGAAGACGAAGCAGCGTTAAAAAGCATTGCCGCTTCATCGCTTAACCTATCACCACAAAAAATTACTGGCATACAGGTACTAAAACGCAGTATCGACGCGCGTGGCCGCCGGGTGCTTTACCGCATGCAGGTTAAGGTTTTTATAGATGAGAGCCATCACCCCGAAACTTACACGCAACAATACCCCGATGTTAAAAACGGCAAGCCGGTAATTATTGTAGGCGCTGGTCCGGCCGGGTTGTTCGCGGCGTTGCAGTGTATAGAAATGGGCATGAAGCCTGTTATTGTAGAGCGCGGCAAGGCAGTTAAAGAGCGCCGGCGCGATCTGGCCAACATCAACAA